>DASVFK010000303.1:0-11636 GCA_036380095.1 Candidatus Angelobacter sp.
CAAGGCGTCCGCCTGCTCTTGGAACCGCGCCAGTTCCGCTTGCGAAAAATACTCGTGAAGCCGCTTCATGCCTTCCATCAGAGGAATGTCCTTGCGATAAAGCTCGCTGCCCCAGAACTGGAAAGCGGATGAATCGTAAACTGTTTTTGCAACGGTCAGGCCAGCGAGCCGGGCGGCTTGCTCCATGCTTTCCGAAGTATGGATCGAGAGGTGCCTCGGGCAATCCAGTTGCACCCAATTCATTCCATAGTTCTTCCACGCCCATGACGCCACCGGCGTGCGCACCAGACACTGGCCCTCGGGCGCGAGTCTTTGCCTTGCTTCCGCCAGCGCCTTAACCTGGTCCGGCATGTGTTCCAGGGAGTGATGAAACATGATCCGGTCCCATGCGCCTTCGACCTCTGAGAGCGTCCCCTTCCTGGAATAGGCGGTTTCCGCGGAAGTAAAGAGGTCAATGGAGTAAGCATGCGGGAAACCGCTTTCTCGCAACTGCCGGGCCAGTTGCCCGCTGCCTCCGCCAACATCCAGAATTCGCATCTGCGGTTTCAGTTCCAGCAGATGAATGTAGGTCACCGCCGGCAAAGCCACAAACCGTTGCAGCGCTTCACGCAGCCCCCATCGCCCCAGCCGAAGAAGCAGCGACCTCGCCCGGTCCTTAAGGCCGTTTTGCACGGAGAGGCTGTAGTAGTCGCGGGGGTAATATCTGGACAAGTCCGCAGGTGAGTCCTGCAAACGCAGTCTGCCGCAGCCCGAGCATTCCGTGTAGGTGAACTGGTCGCGCAGGCCGAACATCATCTCCCTGGCCGCATGCTCTTGCAATGGCTCCGAGCCGCAGAGTTCGCACTTCATAGGGCCGGAACGCCGAATGTGGTTGTGATTTCCCTCATTGACCGGGATTGTAGCATTGACAAACGCGTGTCCTCTTCCGCCAGTTCGGTCGCGATTTCACCCTATGCCGGCCACGCCGGCCTGGGCGCGCGGCCCATGGTCCCGGGCGGCTCCTTTCGGTTTTCCGATTTCTCTTTCAATGGTACGTAGTGCCCAATCTTACACCGTTGGGCCAAATGGCTTCCCTGCCCACACGTCATCTTTAAGTTTTAAGAACTTTGCTTACACTTGCGGGTTAGAGCCACCAGTGAAATCCAATATCGGGCGGATCCAATCACTAAACCACTAACGAAATGACAGAGGAGAGATTCATTCGATGAAGAAGTTTCTTGTTTCCCTTGTTGCACTGGCCCTGGTCTTGTATGTTGCGCCCGCCGCGTATGCGGCCAGGTGGGTGTATCTGGGACAGTCACATGTTGATGGCCAGCACGACCATGACAATATCGAGGTCGGAAAGGCCGCCGGACGTTATCGCTTCCTGCAGATCCGCGTGGCCAACGGTCCCATCGAGTTTGACCACATCGTGGTCCACTACGGCAACGGCGAAGCGGAAACGCTGCAAGTGCGCAGTGTGATCCGCGCCGGCGGGCACAGCCGGGCCATTACGCTGCAAGGCGATCGCATCGTGCAGAGCCTGGAACTGTGGTATGGCAAGGCGAATCCAGGCTCAGGCAAGCCGGAAGTCAATCTCTGGGGCCAGCCCTGAGGCGCACTTTTCCTCAGCCATCCGCGGTGCAAACGGCGGATGGCTGTTTTGCTGCCGCTCACCCTCGCCTGTGACTTCTATCACTGCTTTCCCCAACGCCCCATCCTAAGCTCTATTGCATAAGGGGTGACTTATGTCCGCAACCCTGCCAGTTCCAGCAACGCAACTCAAGCTGAAAGATATTCTCTTCACCACGGATTTCTCGGAGGGATCGCAGCACGCCTTGCCCTACGTCGGAGCGCTGGCCCGGACATTCCATTCGGCAGTGCATCTCTGCCACATTGAACCCGCGGTCCCGCTGGCCACCGCCATGGCCTCGCCCAGTATCTATGAAGCCACGGGCAAAGTCACCGCCGAGAATCTCACCGTTCTGCTGAATGCTCCGGCGCTGAAAGGCGTGAACCTGAACCTGGCCCTGGGCGCAGGCACTTTCAAACAAGAGCTGAGCAACATTATTCGCGATCGCAACATTGACCTGGTGATAGCCGGCACGCATGGCCGCACCGGGCTGCGCAAGATGCTGCTGGGCTCCGCGGTGGAAGAGATTGTGCGCGTGGCCACATGTCCGGTCCTGACCGTGGGGCCGGCAACGCCGTTTCGCAAAGACGTACCTTTCAAACACATTCTGTTTCCCACCAACCTCACGGAAGTCAGTGAGCAGATTCTGCCTTATGTCATCCTGCTGGCCGCGGAGTTCGGCGCTCAAGTGACGGTCTTGCATGTGATTCCGCCTGCTCAGGCCGGCGGCGACGACGGAAAGTCTCTCCGCCATCTGGCAAAAAAAGCCATGGCAGAGTCGCTGCAGGGAGAGCTGGTTTTCTTCCGCCCCGAGTACCTGGTGGAAGAAGGTGATCCGGTAGAGATGATCTTGCACGTGGCCCGGGAGCGCAAGGCTGACCTGATCGCCATGGGTATCAAGAACGCGTTCCTTCCCGGCGTCCAGTTGCGTTCCAGCACGGCCTACCGCATCATGGCGGGCGCGCATTGTCCGGTGCTCACGATCCGTTGAAGGTGGCTGAAGGAGAAGAAAATGAAGTCACGAACGCGGTCAGCTCTGCGTCTGCTGGCAACCGGCCTGGGGATCGCAGCCGGTTCCTATGTTGCGCGCGCTGCGGCAACGTGGTTCCGCTATGGGCACGGTCAACGTCCGCCTCGCGCCGGCGAAGCCGACCCTCTGCTTGACCGCTTCATCCCGGACTATGACGTGGCCGAGCGCCACCACATTCGCGTGGAGGCCCCGGCCGACGTCGCCTTTGCCAGCGCCGTCGCCATGGACTTGCGGCGATCGGCGATCATTCGTGGCATCTTCAAGACGCGCGAGTTGCTCATGGGCGCCCAACCCGGCGAGGCCGTCTTGCCTTCGGCCCTGGTGGAGCAGATGCAGGCCGTGGGTTGGCGGGTACTGGCGGAGGTTCCCGGCCGCGAAATCGTACTGGGCGCGGCCACGCAGCCCTGGGAGCCCAATCCCACATTCAACGGGCTGGCGCCTGAAGAGTTCCATGCCTTCAACGAACCGAACTTCGTGAAAATTGCGTGGACGCTGCGCGTGGAACCCGCCGGCGACGGGGAATGCATCGTCCGCACCGAGACTCGGGTAATCACCACCGATGCCCGCGCCCGCTCGAGCTTTGGCCGCTACTGGTCGCTGGTTTCCCCCGGCGCCGTCCTGATTCGGCGTATTCTGTTGCGCCGGCTCAAGAAAGACGCGGAGCGCCGGACGCACGCGCAAGCTGCGGGTTCTCGCTCCGCTTGATTCGGCCGAACCCCGGCATTCTTCCCCGCAAAAAATCAGCGGCTCCGGATTCCTTCCGGAGCCGCAAGTCTTCAGCATGCAGTGCGGGTAAACTCGTTAACGTTTGCGCATCCGCGCCCAGGCGCCTGCGCCCAGTGAAGCTGCTCCCAGCAGCGCCAGCAGCGGCAGAGGCGAAGCGTTCTGCGGCAACTCAGGCGGCTTTACTTCCGCCACTTGTTCCGGCTCAATCGCGCCAGTCAAATGAATTTGCGCGATGCTGCTGTCGGACCCGCCGCAAACGTTCGTCGCCGTCAGCTTGTAGGTGAGAGTTTCATCCACCGGGCCGAGCATGGTCTGCTTGGGAAACGCCATCACGGTCTCAGTACCGCTGGTGCCCGTGACCAGGCCGATGGGTTCAAGATGAATTGCATCGGCATTAAATGCCGTCCAGTTCAGCTTGGCAACCTCTTGCTCCATCACCTTGTCGCCCACTTTCACGTAGCGGATCGCAGGCACAGTGGGATTGAGTGAGGTCCTTACCGTGTTGTCCACATGGACCGTCGTGGCTGAGTTCACAATTCCGCCCGGTCCCGAGGTGTGGAACTTATACGTGGTGGTCTCTCTCGGCTCGAGCGTAAGCTGGCCGTTCAGCGTGTCGCCCAGCACCTTGTCGCCGGCCATCACGGTGGTCTTCGCGGCCTCCGTCGTGGTCCAGGTCAGCTTCACCGGCTCGCCGCACTTGATCTGCTCGCGGTCCGCGGTGAACTTGCCGGTGACCGGAGCAACGGCGATGGTGGCCGTGGCTGTGCCCGCCTCAAACCGTTTCAGCGAGGCGATCCCCGGCCCTTCCGGCCAGTCCTTGTATACGATCTCTCCCTTGCCGCGGTCAGTGTAGAGAATCAGCCTCTGGTTCTCCTTTACCATGACCGGACCCGACCAGATCATCTCGTGGGTCTTGTGGTTCATGATGTACAGATCATGCGACCCCACCGGAGCGATGATCTGCTGCTTGGCAAGAATATCGTGATTGGCTTCATCGGCATGGGCCACAAAGTATTCCGGCGTGGTCCCGTTGAGAAAGACCAGTGAATCGCCGTGCACGCCCTCGATCTGGATGCGTCCCCACGGCCCGGAAACCATTCCTTCGATCCGCTGCAAACGCGCATTGATCGCGGGATTGGTTCCTTTCTCGATGTACACGTTGAAGCGCTGCGGCAGGAAGCCATAGTTGTACACCGCAATCGTGTGCTCGCCCGGCGTCAGCGCCAGAGTGTTGCTGCGATGGATCAGAGACTGCCCATCCACAAAGATGTAGGCCTCTTCCGGCGTTACGTTCACGCGGACAGTTCCGTCCTGCGCGATGCACAGGCCTGCGGCAGCTATGACGAAAACTGCGATGGTGAGTAAACGTCGAATAGAAAGAGAGTTCATGCTGCCTCCTTTCGCTTGCCCTGGCCGGCGTTCAGGGGGAAGCCGGGACAAACAATTCAGACAACTTCAAAGTAGGACGGCAGCAGCACTGTATATGTGCCCGTCATCACAGCAACGTGTGACAATGGCGAAGCGCCGCAACAAAACAAAAGCAGTCAGCAGCGCACGGATAGAAGCGAGCAGGCTTGCATCGGTAATGCAAAAAGGGCCGCAGCGTTAACCGCGGCCCAAGGTTCGCCACGAAGCGTGGATCGGCTATTTCTGAGTTACCGTCAGTTCCAGACGGCGGTTCTTTGCTTTGCCCTCTTCTGTGTCATTCGATGCGATGGGGCGGTCTTGTCCGTATCCGTTGGTTGTAATCCTCTCGCCGGCGATTCCACCACTCACCAACATCTGCTTGACGGCGTTGGCGCGGTCCAGTGAGAGTTTCTGGTTTGTGTCCGGGGCGCCTGTGTTGTCAGTATGCCCGGAGAGTTGTACCTGGGCGTTAGGATAGGCCTTCAAGATCTGCGCCAGGTTGGTCACCGTGCCGGTGGAATCAGGCGTGAGCTGAGTGGATGCGGTCTCAAAGTTCAAGTGGTCAAAGACAAAAGTTCGCGGCGCCGTCTGGCTGCCATCGGCAAGAAACTTGGCCAGGTTGTAGTTGACAGAGCCCGTGGGAACGGAAAGGTCCACGCCTCCCGGCAAGGTGACCTTGGAGAGGGCGGATTGCGTAGTTTCCACCGCCTGCCTGCCCGCTTCTTTGGCCCGGCCGGAGATGTTACGCAGGAACCAGAGCAGGCCCAGCACCGCAACAATCACCAGCAGCAAAGGCAGCCATCTGGCGCCGGTTGGTCTCTCCGGTTCACGCACCGTGGAAGCGCGGGTCGCGGTCGTGTACACATCGGTGTCCGGGGCCACGCGGACGGGTACTGGCTCCGGCGCCCGTGAACCAAGCAGTCGTGAGATTCCCGCCGGCGCAGCAGCTGCAATTTCATCCTTCTGGTCCAGCAGCATGTTGGCCAGGCCGGTGTTGCTCAGCCCGCGCGCCAAGACCTGCTTGCCCAGCACGCCCATCGTCAAAGGCGCCAGCATGCTCATGATCCTGCCCGCCGATGAAGTGCTGATGCCGCTCGACTGGGCTACGGCTTCATTCACGCCGTTGCTGCGGTCGCCAAAGATCTGGCTCAACAGACCCTGCCCGGCATTCATCAGGCTGGTAGTCGCGCCCCCACCCCCGAACGCAGAAGGAATGTTGTTCAAAAGACTGCCGTAGGCAGGCTCGCGTGACAGATTGCCCAGCGTGGACGCGCCTTCCGGACTCGAAGCCAGGTTGGTCAGCCCGGCAAATATGCTCGACACGCCTCCGTGCATCGCCTGCCGGGTGGCGATTTCAGATTCACCGGTGACGGAACTTGCACTTCGTACCACGTCGGGCGTCAGGTACCCCTTCACTGAAGATAGTAGATTGTCGAAACGGATGTTCTGCGGTAAAGCCACAACAAGGCCTCCCTGTAAATTGAGAATTTGCGCGATCTTCAAATTCTCAATCCGCCTGCGGTTGCAGCCAAACCGGCAAACTACCAGGTTCAGGCCCCCGAAGAATTTCACAGAGTTCCAGGAAGGCAGTTCTGTGCAGCGCAGCTTCTTTCAAACTGTCATGAACGGCACACGGAACCACTGATTTCGAAGGAATCAGCTCTGCGCCAGATCCGTGTACATCAGTGTGATCTGTGGTGGGGTTTTGTTATGGCAGTGGCCTGGAATGCTGGGGTATCCGCTAAACGTAGAGCGTGCCTTCCCCATGGGCGCGGAAGCGGGCAGCATGGTTCGCCAGACGGTTGGCTTCGCGGTTGCTGTCGCGGGGGATGTAAGCGATGGCGAACTCCAGGTGGCGCGCGAGTTTGCGGCAGGTCCAGTTCAGCGAATACAGGCGCGGGCTGCGGCAGGCGTACTCGCCCGTCATCTGCTTCACCACGATCTCCGAATCGCTGTACACGCGCAGCGCCGTGGCGTTCAGCTCCAGCGCGCGCTGCAAGGCCTCCAGCAGCGCAGCATATTCCGCCACGTTGTTGTCCTGATGGCCGATCCACTTGGCAATACGCACCGTCTCGCCATCCGGTTTTTCAATCACCACACCTATGCCGGAGGGGCCGGGGCTGCCATGCGAACCGCCATCAACGTACGCTACCAATACGGACATCTCACCTCTGCTGGTCCCTTTGAACCACAATGAAGCATCCGGGGATTACCGTCAAGAAACTCATTTGATTCCTCCGTACAACAACCTTAGAGTATTGTCACATCTGTGGAAACTCCTGTGTATAACTTGGAGCAATTTCCTTGCGTCATTGCGAACCCGCGATTTCAGCGGGTTCCAACGTGCCTCGAGCTGTTCAAAAAAAATCGCGTTTGCACAACTCTTGGGTGTTGACAACACACGATCTTAATATAGGATGGCGTGCGTCGACGGTCGAAAGGGTCAGATGAAATAAACAGCGTCTGGTCCGAAGTAGACTGGGTGATTGGTCCGGTGAAGCGATTCGCTGGACTCTCCGGCCCGAAAAAACCGGCGGGCTCTGCGAGGGGTATGCCGGGGACGGAGACTGCGAAAGCAGTAATTACATCAGAGGCTGTGACGGTACATGTATCCACGCTGTTGACTCCCTCGCAGGAGTTGGCGGCTGGAGCATAACCAAGGTCACAGCCTTTTTACTTTTCTACCTGTCGCTTCGCTCCCCAAACCGCTTTAGAGCATTCTTCCCCTTAAGATTTTGCAGCGCTCGTGACTGAGCGGCTCGGCGCGCCAGTCGGCCTCGCCGCTAACTAAAGACTTTTCCAGCCACCCCAACAGGTCTCTGGTCACTTCGTCCCTGTTCGTCTCATTCAGCAGCTCGTGTCTCGCTTCGGGATAGAACTTGTGCTCCACGTTCAATCCGGCTGCGCGCCATTCTTCCAGCATCGGACGTACCTGCCTTGTTCCCGCGCTCACCGGATCGTGCGTGCCGGAAATCACGTAGATGGGAAGTCGCTTCGGGATCTGCCGCCAACTGCCTGGTGAAGCGGCTTTGGTCCACCCGTCGAGCAGGTCGATCCAGAGCTGCACCGGGGCTTGAAACCCACACAGTGGATCGGCCACATACTTGTCCACTTCCGCGGCGTCGCGCGAGAGCCAGTCAAACCTGGTGCGCGCCGGCTCAAATCGCTGATTGAACGAATCAAAGGTGAGCGATTGGACCAGCCTGCTCTTTCCCCTTCGCCCCAGGCGCAGACGCTCCATGCGAGCGATGATCCGCCCGGCCGTAGCCAGGGCCGTGGGCTTGCCGTTGGCGGCGGAGAGCACCACGCCGGCCAGCGAGTCGCCGCGCTCACACATCATCTGCAACGCAAGGCTCGATCCCATGGAATGGCCCAGCACAAAGATGGGCATGCAGGGTTGCTCCTGCGCGATTCGGCGATTCACGCTCCACAAGTCGTTCAGGCATTTGCGCCAGCCATCGCGGTCCGCCAGCAGCCCGAGTTCGCCTGGGTCACGAAGGGTGCGGCCGTGACCGCGCAGGTCGCTGGCATACACGGCATAGCCTGCGGCGTTCAGGGTTTCCGCCAGACGGCCGTACCTGACGGCGTGCTCCGCGAGCCCATGAACAATCTGTACTGCAGCCTTGGCTTTCGGTGGAACCCAGCGATAGACAAAGAGCTGAGTTCCGTCTTCAACCGTCAGGGCCAAAGTGCTTGCACCTGGTTTTTCCAGCTTGGATCCTCCGAAGAAACAAGCAATAGAATAGCCCACACCCAGAATAGGGCTTGCGCGCGTGAGGCTGGCACCATGGAAGAGTCAACAGCCCCGGTCACCCGGGGCTGATACGGCTAAAGGAGAGAAGAAGCCACCAGAAGATTTCTTAAAAAGTCCAGGCCCTTACCAAAGGGCCCGGACCAGTTTCTTACTGAGGTTCCAAAGAGGTACATATATCGTACCGCGATATTCAACATCGTAGCAAGGTTACTCTGGTGAAACAAGGACAAGTTCTCCGCTCCATTGCTTCACTGCGTTGGCTCCCCGAACCCCGATTAAGTTTCTTAATATGAAACGATAAAAATTTTTTGTTTCACGCATATTTTTTGAGGGGGCAGTACACACTTATATAGTAAGCAGGCGTTCTTCCGGGAACAGCCTGCGGTAGGCAAGACTTGCCCACGATCCTTTGGTCCGGAAGAGCGATTTGGCCCCGGGTTCTCGGCAAACTACTGAAAGGGAATGCTATGGCCGACTCTCCCCAGGCCGCCCGCTGGTACATAGCGGAACTGATCGAAGAAGTGGCGCTGGAAGGCGATCCACGGCACAATATCGTCCACCGCAAAACCCGCGTCATCTTCGCTGATACGCCCGAAGACGCATTTGAAAAGGCGCTTTCCCTCAGCGCCGAGCACGAACCCTCTTATCTAAACCGGCACGAGCAGTGCGCCCAGATACGCTATTGGGCCCTGAGTGAACTTAACTTGCTGGAAGACGAGCCCCGCGCTCAGGCTCCGCGCAAGCCCCGCACGGCACATTATCGCTCGTCGGACCAGCTTACCCCGGTGGAAGTCGCCATGCTCATGTCCATGATGTCGCTCAGCCCCGAGGCCCTGCCGAACTAGCGGCCTCCTTTTTTGGAAACAGCACTGAGGCCAGCACAGAGAGGCCCAGCACCGTTGCAATCACCAGCAGTGAAGCCCACGTAGGAATCTGCAGGCGGGCAGAAATCAACATTTTGGCGCCGATAAAGACCAGCACCACTGCCAGGCCATAGTTCAGGTAGTGAAACAACTTCATGTGAGTGGCGAGGGCAAAGTACATCGAGCGCAGGCCGAGAATCGCAAACACGTTGGATGTGTACACGATGAACGGATCGCGGGTGATCGCCAGGATGGCCGGGATCGAGTCCGTGGCAAAGAGAATGTCCGTGGTCTCCACCACCAGCAGCGCGACGAACAACGGCGTCGCCAGCAGCTTGCCAGCACGGCGGACAAAGAACTTCCTTCCTTCGTAAGCGTCGCTGATCGGCAAGAAACGCCGCGTCAGCCGCAGCAAAGCGTTGTGTGAAGGGTCCACCTGCGTCCCTTCACTCTCGCGGAAAAGCATGATGCCGCTATAAACCAGAAAAGCGCCAAAAAGAAAAAGGACCCAGTGGAAGCGGTGGACCAGGGCCACGCCGGCAAGAATGAAGGCCCCGCGCATGAGCAGCGCTCCCAGGATGCCCCAGAAAAGGATCGTGCGCTCTTGTTCAGGCGGAACTTTGAAATACCGAAACAAGAGAATGAAAACGAACAGGTTATCGACGCTCAGCGCCTCTTCCACCACATACCCGGTCACGAACTCCAGGGCCTTGGTGGCTCCCATCCACTGATGAATGAAGCCGGCAAAGAGGAAGGCCAGGGCAATCCAACAGAACGTGGCCAGAGAGGCCTGGCGGAAGTTAAGCACGCGGCCGGCCCGGTTCCAGATCGCCAGATCGAGAAACAGCAGGACCAGAATGACCGCGTTAAAGATGATCCAGAAGCCAATGTGCATGAGAAAGCCTGGCGTTTATTTCCGGCCTCGCTTGCCGCCGGCCCACGCGTCCCACAAGCCAAAGGCTTTCATCTGATCATCAAGATGGGTCTCCTTCATCAGCGCTTCAATCTGCGCGCGGTCTTGCCGCGGCCCCAGCCGGCCCTGGCTATCGGCGATGGCGTACGTGAGAAACGCCGCAAGCACCACATGCTTCTTGAGCTGCGGCAAATCCACCTTGTCAAAGGTGTCCGATGACGCGTGGTAATTGATCAGGTAATTGGCTTCTTCCTGGTTGGCCACCAGATTGGGGACTCCTTCCAGCAGAAAATCCATGTTGTCTGTGCCTACAAACGCGTCCGTGGTCAGCGTATTGGCCCCGAGCTGCTGGACCGGCTGCAAAAGGCGGGTCACCGGTTCCACCAGGTCCTTGCGTCCGCCCAGGGAAAAGCCTGTGGTCTTGCCTGTTCCCTCGTCCCAGGTCAGCATGGCCACCGTGTTCTCCAGTTCATTCTGGTGGGTGCGCGTGTACGCCCATGAGCCCACGTTGATTTCTTCTTCTCCGGTAAACAATGCGAAACGGATGGTGCGTCGCGGCTGCAGGCCCGCCGCCTTGATCGAGCGTAGCGCTTCGATCACCAGCGCGGCGTTGCAGCCGTTATCGAGCGCTCCCGTGCCCAGCTCCCACGAGTCGAGGTGCGCGCCGATCACCACGAACTCATTGGGCTTCTCCCGCCCGCGGATCTCCGCGATCACATTCTGCGCCGTGATGGGCCCGCCCACGCGGTTAGGAATGGAGTACTTCACGCGCACCGGCTTGCCCAGGGCCAGCAGCCGTGCCATGCGCTCGCCATCTTCGCGCGCCACCAGGAACTGTGTGAAGTTGACGATGTGATCATTGAAACTGCCCACGTGCCGGTACAACAGGTCCTGTTCGCGCGTGGAGATGAACGCCACGGCCGCGGCTCCTGCCTTCTTCGCCGCATTGATCAGGCCTGTTTGCTTGAGATACTCCTCGAACAAGTCGTCCCAGGTCTTCATAGTGTGGGAATGCACGAGCGCGATGGCGCCCTTGAGGCCCGTAGCCTTGGCAAATTCCTCATCCGTCCCCATGCCCACATCCACCACGGGCACACCGTTCGCCGGGGACGCAGAAGGCGCGGTCCAGGTAAGTGACACGGCCCGCACGCGGAACTCAACCGGGCTTACCACCTCCACTTGCGTGTTGCCTTCGGTCCACGAGGCGGCAAGTTGCGCTGGTTCGGTGTGGATGTTCTCACCGCCGGCCGCCTTGAACGCAGCGAGTCCCCATTGCACCGCGCGGTCCATCGCTGGAGTGCCGGGAATGCGGCCGCCAACTTCGTCGGTGA
>DASVFK010000304.1:0-8617 GCA_036380095.1 Candidatus Angelobacter sp.
ACATCAACGGCTTCAGTGCGGCGGATGATGCGTGCAAGCCCCGAATAGTGCTCCGCGGTGCGCAAGCGCATGGCCGCGGCTTCCATCGGCACTACGACGATGGAAGCGGCGCCGGTCGAGATCTTCCACAGCGTGGTGGCGCGCTCTTCCTGGATCTCCGGATGGGGCGACATGTTTTCAAAAGGCAACACGTCATAGGCGGGCAGCTTGACCACGGATCCAGGATCGCAAGCGCCGGTGAGTTCGCAGAACGACGGCACCACGGCCAACAGGCCTTCCGCGGCCCGGTTGGTGGCGGTGACGACGATGAGAGGACGCGAGGCAGCGCGCTGGAGATAAGGAATAAGGAGTGATTTCGCAGCCGGAACCAGCCCAGAGAGACGAATCCGCCCCGCAGGCGGAGCTTGCTCCCCCCTACGCTGTTTGAGATAAGTGGCCGCCTGTTGAAAAGCCGCCGTTTTTTCAACGTCCGCCAGGACTTCGCGGACGAACGGCAGAATCACCTGACTATTCTATCGCAGTTGCCGAGAGCGGCCGGAGAACGTGGGAGACGCTAGGCCGCAGGCCTACGATGGTTCCAGTAAGCAATCACCAGAGCAAGACCGAGAGAAATAGCGCCGATGCCCAGGCTTTCCACGGCAACGTTCCACATAGGCGGGAGGTCGGAGATCGCCAGGGCGTCAAAGCGGCCTTTGACGATCAAGAAATTGATCGCACGAATCACCGCCGGGCGCAGAGGCTCCTGGGCGGCATTCACCAGCCCCACGGCCGCACCATTCAGAAATATGGCGCACACCACGGCAACAATGCTGGTGCGAAATCGGCGCGGTCTCATGGCTGCCGGCCTTCCGCCGGTTTTTCCGTGCCTGGTTCAGGGTCTTGAGCGGCGGGCGGCTGAGCGTGAGGCTGCTTCAGATAAAGCCAATACAACAATGCGAACGCAACCAGCAGATAAAGGACCAGGTTCATGGCCGGCGCAATCATGGAACCCCACGGAAAACTGGCCTCCGCGCTGCTGAACAGGCCGCGCGGGCGATTGCTCCTCTCCAGGTAAAAATTGATGGGCCGCATGATGATGCTGATTGTGATGCCCGCAGCCTGGGCAAGGACCAGGCCGATCGTTATGGCGCCGATGTACTCGTTGAGCAGGATTTGACGAATCTTTTGCATGCAGGCTCCGAAATGGAGTCTGAATGCTATATGGTCGCTCGCGGGCGTTCAACGCCCTTTTTGCGCAAGCCTTACCTGCGGGGCTGGGGCATGGGCTACTGAAACTCATCGCAGCTACCGATTGCTTTTTCCAAAACAGCCACGGCACCACGGGAGGCCTTACTTCTGCAGCATTCGTTTTTCTCGAATGTATCCAGCGGATTTCCGTGCCTCCGTGTCTCCGTGGTGGCTTGCATCCTTCTACGATTTCGGCGTCGGCGGCTTGGCCAGCGGATCTCCGCGATACACCTTCATCTTTTCCACGATTTCATGAGCAACTTGTCCATAGACGGTCCCCGCCAGCGAATCCACCTTACCCGCCATCACCACCGTGCGTGTTTCGCGGTCCGTTACCGTGTAGTTAAAGTGGTTGGAAAAAGGCACGCGCTTCACGTGAATGAGCAGGTCGGCCAGGTCTCTCCGGTCCGTGATCTGCATCTCCCAGGCCTTGAACTCTTTCTGACCCAACAGGGAACTTTCCAGGTGCTCACGCTTCATATAGAAGCTGTCGGAGTCAACGTAAAAGCTCCGGGCGCGCGTGACCAGTTCTTTGTTTGTGGGCAGGGAGTGCCGGCCGGGCTGGTCCGTGTCCTGGGCGGTGCAGGTTGCGGCAAATACCAGCGACAGGACAAATACCAATGAGATTGAGGTTGATTTGCGTTGCATGGTGTCTCCTTCTGTAATTGCAACGCCATTTTGTAACGCAACGCCTTCCGGGGGGTAGCGACAAGGAGCGGCACGGTGCGGCAAAAGGCGAGGATCTTGTTATTAAGATTGCCCTGCCGAAGCGTGGGCACGCAGCCACTCTTCGATCCTGGATTTAGTGAGTTGTTGTCCCTCAAACAGACCTATGAGCCACTCGTACGCCTGGGCGTCTTCAAAGTCGAGCAAATAGCCGTTCACGGCCAGGAAAACGGCCGAAGCGGTGAATGCCGTGCGTTTGTTTCCGTCGAGGAAAGGATGATTCTGCACAAGGCTTTCGAACAGAGAGGCAGCTTCCTCAATCACGTCTCTGCAAGCCCGGTTGCGGGCGAGCCACGGCAGATTCCAGGGCAGCCAGATCACGAACACCATGAATGCCCCCGAACTTGCGGGTCACATCCACGTTGATTTCAACGACTTGATCGATGGTAAGGAACAGGGTCACTGGGCCAGTCGCCGCAACAGGTTTTCGTGTTTCCTGGTAAACGAATCGAGCGCCTCACGGAGAGAAACTTTGCCTCCGTTAGCTGGCGCGCTCTCTTTCAGGAACCTGGCAAACTCCTCCACAGCGGCCTGCTGGTCGCTGGACAGGCTGGCGATCAAGTTGATGAGGTTTTGGAGTCCCATAGGCCTCCAAGTTATCCATTGTACGGCAAAGCTATTCTTGTCCTGCCAAAAAGACGGTGTCTCGGGACTGGGGCTCGCGGCCCGTGTCGGTGTTGCGCGTGTTAGAGCCGTGTGCTCTGCGTCACATTCCCGGCATGCTGCACAGGCGGTATATTGTTTAGGCTATGGCAGTCATCACCAGCACCCGCGAACGCAGCAAACAGCTTCACCAGCGCGCCGCCAAGGTCATTCCCGGCGGCGTGAATTCGCCCGTGCGCGCCTTCAAATCCGTCGCCGGCGAGCCGCCTTACATCACCCACGGCAAGGGCGCGCACATGTGGGACGCCGACGGCCACGAGTACGTGGACTACGTGGGCTCGTGGGGGCCGCTCATCCTGGGCCATGCGTTTCCCGCGGTGGTGGAAGCCGTGGAGAAAGCCAATCACGATGGCGCCAGCTTTGGCGCGTGCACGCCGGTGGAAGCCGAAGTGGCGGAAGAGGTGATCGATGCGTTTCCATCGCTCGAGAAGGTGCGCTTCGTCAGCTCCGGAACGGAAGCCACAATGTCCGCCATCCGATTGGCGCGGGCGTTCACCAACCGCAAGTACATCATCAAGTTTGAAGGCTGCTATCACGGCCATGCCGATTCCCTTCTGGTGAAAGCCGGATCGGGCGTGGCCACGTTGGGGATTCCCGGTTCTGCCGGCGTGTTGCCGGAGCAGGCACAATTCACTTTGGCCCTGCCATTCAACCATCAGCAAGCGGTGGAAGAGGCATTCAACAAGTTCAAAGACCAGATCGCGTGCGTAATCGTGGAACCGGTGGTGGGCAATATGGGTTGCGTGCTGCCCCGGCAAGGTTATCTCGAGTTTCTGCGTGGCATCACGACGAAGCACGGCACGTTGCTGATCTTGGATGAAGTCATGACCGGCTTTCGCGTGGCGCGCGGCGGAGCGCAACAGCTTTACAAGATCAAGCCCGACCTGACCACGCTGGGCAAGATCATCGGCGGCGGGCTTCCTGTGGGCGCATACGGCGGTCGGGCGGACATCATGGAGATGATCGCCCCGGTCGGGCCGGTGTATCAGGCAGGCACTCTCTCCGGCAATCCGCTGGCCATGGCTGCCGGCCTGGCCACGCTGCGCCATCTGCGTGAACACCCTGAAATCTACCGCCAACTCGAACAGAAATCCACGGCGCTGGTGGAAGGCGTTCTCGCCGCGGCGAAGAAGCAAGGCGTTACGCTCTGCGCCAACCGCGTGGGCTCCATGTTCACGTGGTTCTTCCAGGCAGGCCCGGTCACGGACTGGGACTCGGCTTCCAAATCAGATACGCAGGCCTTTGCCGGCTTCCACAACGCCATGCTCGATCGCGGAATCTATCTGCCGCCTTCGCAGTATGAAGCCATGTTCCTGAGCGCGGCGCATACGGACGGCGACATCCATCGCACCATCGAAGCCGCGGGCCACGCATTCGCCGGGTGAGTCGGCAAAGTCCGGGAGACTCAGCGCTTCTGAAAAACTGCCCGGCGTGCGATTACTTCAACGCGCCTCGCACGTCTGAATCTGTGCTCGCCCAGCCCACCACGGGAGGCCCAAGAGTTGCTATCGCCGGCCGTTTGCGCGCTAGTCATCCTGTTCGCCCTGCCTGCTCTGGGCGCCGATTACGGCAAGGTCACCACGAAGAAGCTCGCGGAAGACGTGTACCTGTTTACCACCAGCCCATACGCGGACGTTGGCTTCTGCGGAAACTCCGTGGCGATCGTAAGTGATCAAGGCGTGCTGGTTTTTGACTCCTCAGCCACGCCGGAAACCGCGCAGACAATTTTGGGCGAGATTCGCAAGCTCACCGATAAGCCAATCCGCTATTTGGTGAACTCACATTGGCACTGGGACCACTGGCAAGGCAACCAGATATTCGTGGCGGCATTCCCGGGTCTGCAAATCATCACGCATGAGAAAAATCGCGAAATGATGATGGCGGTGGAGCCGCGCTGGAACAAGAAAGGGCTCACGGAAGACTTGCCGCAGTTTCTGGAAGGTTTTGAAAAACAGATCGCCGCCGGCAAAGCAAACCATCTGCCGGAAGAGAGGATCAAGCGCGCGGAAGAACGCCTGGCTGCGGACCGCAACTTCCTGGAGCAGAAACGGTCAGTGCTCAAGACGTATCCCAATGTCACTTTTTCTGACAGCCTCACGGTTCTGCTGGGGAGCCGCGAAGTCAGGATGTTGCATGCGCACGCCATCACCCCCGGCGATACCTACGTCTACCTGCCGAAGGAAAGAATCCTGATCACCGGCGACATTTTGCTCAACCCCTATCCCTATGCGATCGGGGGAAGCTATCCGGCGGAATGGCTGGCCACGCTGATTCAGTTCGCCGGTCTCCATCCTGCGGTCATCGTCCCAGGGCACGGAGATGCTGTCACCAACAGCGAACTGCTGGAGAGCAACATTGCGCTGTTTCAGCAGGTGGTTCGCCAGGTCAAGGACGCCAGGGCCAAAGGGATGACGCACGAACAAACGACGGACGCTCTCGGCAAGCAGGCTGCCGCGCTGGCGGCGAAAGTTGGGATCCACGATGCGGATGCGGTAGGAGCATTCAGATCGTATTTCCTCGATGTGTTTGTGAAGCGAGCCTACCGTGAACTGGATGGCCCCCTGGGCGACCTGCCGGATGGGCTGCCGTGAGGTTTTTCCTTATCCCGAGCGCAGCGAGGGAACCCTGTCACTTAACGGGTCGCGGCCGCGTCGGGGACAGGCGGGATGGCTGCCAGGTTTTCTGAGTAAACGTCCGCAAGGAACAGAGATCTCTCACCTTCGCGCCGCTCAGGTTCGAGATTGCAGAAGAATCAGATTCCCACCGCTCCGTAATCTTCACCGGTCTCGGTGTCGCGGATTTTTTCTTTTTCATACGCGCGGTATGGGTTGCGGCGGAGTCCCAGGCGCCTTCTGCGCAGCTCATAGCCGGCATAGAGTCCGCCCGCCAGCACGGCAGCCGTCAAGGCGCTCACTGCCACGATTCGCCCCGGACGCTCAATCAGTGATTTGCCGCCGCCCGGCCCACGGTGCAGCGCGCTCGGGGGCAGGCCAAGCGCTTCGCGGAATTCCCGCAGCGATCTTTCGCCGCCACGCTCCAGCGCGCGATACGAGGACAGCGCGCGATAGGAAAGCGGTATGGTCAGGTCCTGGCCGCCGTTCACCACCACGTGGTCCACCGCCCGCTCGTGTTGCAGTTCGAGCAGCCGCTCCAGGGCCGATTCAATTCCTTCCGGCCGCGCCCACCGGGAGCGGAAAGCCACGCGCCCGGCCTTGTCGATCAGAAACGCCGGGCTGGGCAATCCGGAATACTTGCGATGGATGGAGCCGCGCAGGTCATCCACCAGCACCGGCATGGCCAGCTCTTCTTCGTCGCGCAGCGTGTGCGCCGCCTCCCGTTTTTCACTGTTGGAGCGGTGCGCCCGGATGCGCTCGCCGGGATGCGCCTCACGCACGTAAATGAAGAGAAACTCGACGTCATCGCCGCGGAAACGGCCGTACAGATCGTTGATTCGGCCCATGGAAACGGCAGTCATGGGACAGGTGGCGGAGCCGAACAGCAGCAACACGTTCTTCTTGCCCCGGAAATCCTCCAGGCGCAGGGTTTCGCCTTCCAGCGTGGCCGCTTTAAAATCGGGAGCTCGATCACCCGGCTCCGGCCCGGAAAAGGACGCGCCGGCCAGCTCTTCGAGAAGCCGGCGGGAGAAATGTTCGTAATTGTAAGTACCGAATCCGAACATCAGTTCAAGTCCTATTATGCGCTTCAGATGCCGGGCGCGCAGCCTTCGTTTTCTAAACTAACCTGTCTTAAATGTTTTGACCACGATAAAATTGTCAGATTACATCCGAGAGGACAACTGCCTGCCTTTTGTATCGGGCGCAGGCCGCAAAATAATGTACGTGGAGGTTGGGATGGCGCCTTTGAAAGTGGGAGACAGCGCCCCGGACTTTGAGCTTGTTGCCGTGACCGGCAAGCAACGGCAGAAGTTCAAGCTCAGTGCGTTCCAGGGGCAGAAGAACGTGGTGCTGGCGTTTTATCCGCTGGACTGGAGTCCAACGTGAACCAACGAGATGTCGGCGTACGGCAAGTACCTGGCCCGTTTCGCCGACCTGGATGCCCAGGTCGTGGGCATCAGCCCGGATTCACTTTACAGCCACCTGGCGTGGCAGGAAAAATCCATCGGCTGGCAGGAGTACCCGCTGGCCAGCGACTACTGGCCCCACGGCGGCACCGCGCAGAAGTTCGGCATCATGCGTCTGGGCGAGCCGCTGCCGGGAATCAATGACCGCGCTGTCTTCATCGTTGATAAACAGGGCAAGATCGCTTTTGCCAGGATTTACGAGCTGGGGCAGGAGCCGGACTACGAGGAGATTGTCTCTGAGCTGGGCAAGTTGAAATCCGCTACGGCGGGAGCGCATACGTAAGACCGAATGACGGTGTCCCACGCAGGGTGGAGCAGAGCCTTTGGTTCCACTATAGATGCTTGTTGGAGCGCAGGCGCCCTCGCCTGCGGAGAGGATCCTTTACCGCCGCCGAGGGCGGCTGCGCTCCAAGCTGCGCTCCAGATCGTGAAGTCACTTCGCTGAAGTAGCAAAAGGGCGTCGCTTGGCGACGCCCTTCTTTCTTGTTGCAGGGATTTACCTCAGCGGCTGAAGCCGCCCCTTCCAGCATTTGGTCCGCAGGCCTGAAGGCCTGCTCCACCCTGCCCAGGAGACAGCATTCGGGCAAACGATCCTAGCGCTTGTTCCCGCCTGACTTTCCACCGCTTCCGGCCGCGGCAGGAACACCCTCTGCCGGCTGGCCATTGTGGTAATTGGGGAACGCCGGACGCTTGGCCACGGGCAGCGGGTTCTTCTTGATCCCGTCCATCACCAGGGCCACGGCCCTCTCCAGTTGCGCATCGTGGCCGCTCATCCAGTCTTTGGGAGTCACGTCCACTTCCACGTCCGGGGCCACGCCGTGGTTTTCCACGTCCCACTTGCCGTCGCGGTTATAGAAAGCCACGCGCGGCGCGGTGACGGCGCCGCCGTCCATGAGTTGCGGGTAATCGTAGATCCCCACCAGGCCGCCCCAGGTGCGGGTGCCTACCAGAGGGCCGAGTTTGGCGTCACGGAAGTACCAGGGCAACGCGTCGCCGCCCGAGCCGGCGTACATGTTGATGATCATCGCCTTGGGACCGAAGATCGCTCCCACGGGCGTGGTAAAGTCCTGGCCTTCGCGCGTGAGCCAGTAGTTGGCCAGGGGCCGGCGCAGGTAATCGATCACGTAGTCCGCCGCCGAGCCGCCGCCGTTGAAGCGCTCGTCAATCACCGCGCCTTCGCGCCCTACCTGGGCAAAGAAGTAGCGGTTGAACGATGTGTAGCCGCCGAACCCGGTGTCCGGCAGGTACACGTAGGCGATCTTGCCGCCGCTGAGCTGCTCCACCTTGCGCAGATTGCCCTCGATCCACGCGCGGTTGCGCAGGTTGCCTTCATTTTCGATTGGCACCACGGTAACGTTCTTCGCGCCTTTGCCGTCCGCCGATGGGCCCACCCGGAGCACGGTGGACTTATCCGCCGTACCGGCGAACAGCGCAAAGATTTCGTCCGAGCCTTTCAGTTCGCGCCCATTCACCGCCAGCAGGTACTCGCCTTCCTGCACGTTCACGCCGGGCTGGGTCAACGGGGCGCGCAGTTGCGGGTTCCAGTTTTCGCCCTGGTAGATCTTGGCGAAGCGGTAACGGCCATTCTCGATCGTGTAGTCCGCGCCCAGCAGACCTACCTTGCCGTCGTCGGATGGAGGATCAAGCGGCGTGCGGACGTACATGTGGCCCACGGTCAGCTCGCCCAGCATTTCCGCCAGCAGATAGCTGAAGTCGATGCGGCTGCCGATGTTTTCCAGATACGGCTGATACAGCTTGCTGGTGACCTGCAGGTTCAAACCGTGGAGGCCGGGATCGTAGAAGAAGTCGCGCTCAATGCGCCAGACTTCGTTGTATTCCTGCTTCCATTCGGCGCGCGGGTCTACCATCACTTCCATGCGCGCCAGGTTGAGCGGGGTCTCGGGCTTTCCGCCGCCGGGG
>DASVFK010000305.1:0-13863 GCA_036380095.1 Candidatus Angelobacter sp.
TTTCCCGAAGCATGAGGGGCAACGGCCTTGATCACGTCTTCTGCCACCGTGCCTTTTACGGCCAGCACGAGAATATCTGCCGAGGCGGCCGCCTTTTCGTAGGTTGTGACTTCAGGAGGTGCGCCCGCGAATCCTTTCCACTCCAAGTTCTTGCCCGGATTGTTTGTACCCATTACAAGCGCGTAGCCGTGCTTAAGAAAACCGCCGGCCAATGTCTGCCCCACCACGCCCGTACCCAGAATCGCTGCTTTTTTCATCTTCATGTCCTCTCGTCAAATTGCGTTGTAGATGCACACGAGCTGCCTTGAGATTCGCGCAACTCACGGTCGCCTATCGCTCGCAGGCCCAACCTCATTCTGCAGAAACCTCCACGCCACCACCGCGCTCAGGCCCGCAAGCAAGGCTGAAAGCCACATCACACGGCGAAACGCGCCCACAAATGAAACGTCAACCGCGCGCCTGGCTGCTTGCTGCTGCTGCGGGGCAAGCTCCTGCGGAATTGCAATTTGCGTGAGCCGGTTCTCTTGCTCTTGGATCTGCATTTTTGCCGATTCAGGTAGGCCCGCGCCCTCCAGGTTCTTGTTCAAGGCTGCAGAGAACGAATGCAGCGCCACGATTCCAAATACGGCGATCGCCAGCAACGAGGCCACGCGCGAAACTGCATTGTTCACTCCGGAAGCAACTCCGGCCTTTTCCTGCGTGACCGCATTCATCACCGTGGTGGTAAGCGGCGCCACCACACCAGCCAGGCCCAGACCCAGCACCACAGTCGCGGGAAAGAAAGTGGCCCAGTAGCTCCCACCCACTCCTGGTCGTGCAAACAGCAGGAATCCCGCTCCCGCCACCGCTGAACTGGCAGCCAACGGAAGCCTGGGGCCGAAGCGCGCAACCAGTCCTCCGGACCAGCGTGACAACAGAAAGAGAATCACAATAAATGGAAGATTCGCGGCGCCGGCCTGCGTGGGTGTGTAGCCCTGAACCTGGATCAGGTTGAAGGGCAGGAAGAACAGCACCGCGCCCAGGGCAGCATAGAGATACAGCGTAAGCAGGTTGGCGCCACTGAAATTGCGCGAGCGGAACAACTCCATCGGCAGCAGCGGCAACAGTGATGACCGGCGCGATTCCAGCACAAGGAACGCGGCCATCAGCAGCGCCGAGCCGGCAAGTGCGCCCCAGACTAGCGGGTCGCTCCATCCATAATTCGGAGCTTCAATCAGGCCATAGATCAGGCTGCCCAAGCCTGTGGTGGCGAGCAGCGCCCCCGCAATATCCAGCTTGTGGCGGCTGGACTCCGCGCGGCTCTCCGGCACCCGCAAGAATGAGATCGCCACCACTGCCACCGCAATCGGCAGATTGATAAAGAACACCCAGCGCCAGGAAAGATGTTGCACCAGCCATCCCCCCAACACCGGCCCGATGGCTGTGGTGATTCCGGTAAAGCCGGACCAAGTGCCAATCGCCCGGCCGCGCTCTTTCTCGGGAAACGATGCGCTGATGATGGCCAGGCTTCCCGGCACCAGCAGGGCTGCGCCCACGCCCTGCACCGCGCGCGCCAGAATCAGTTGCTGTACATTCGCGGCAAGACCGCACCACGCGGAGGCGGCGGCAAAGATCAAAACCCCAAGCGCAAAGATCAACCTGCGCCCATACAGATCACCCAGCGACCCGCCCACCAGCAGCAGCGCCGCCAGAAACAGCGCGTATGACTCCACTACCCACTGCAATTGCGAGATGGAAGCGTGCAGCGCAGTTTGCAGGTTGGGCAGCGCCACGTTGACCACGGTGCCGTCAATGAATGCCAGGCTGGAGCCCAGGATGCACGCAGCCAGGATCCACCGCCCGCGTGAGCGTTCCACCGGCTCCACGCACGGTGCCACAGCCGTGACCGCCACCGCATCGCAGGGATACCTCACGGCGCTGCCCCATGCCGGCGCATCCTTAATAGTGTACTTGCGGCGGCAGGGCTGCAGTCCGTGAGTTCCGGGCTAAAGCTGCCCGCCCACGCGCCGCCGGGCTTTGGCATCCAACAACAAAAAGGAAAATGCAACCACGCCACAAGGAGGGAACATGCCCAGCCCGAGCGCCCTGAACGGATTCAAAGCAAAATTTCGCGGAGAGTTAATTGAACCCGGCAGCGCGAATTACGACTCCGCACGCAAGGTCTACAACGGTATGATCGACCGCCGTCCGCGCATGATCGCGCGCTGCACGGACCCCGCCGACGTGAGCGCTGCCGTCACTTTTGGCCGGGAGAGCGCGTGGCCCATCGCCATTCGCGGCGGCGGACACAACGCAGCCGGGCTGGGCGTGTGTGACGATGGCCTGGTGATCGACCTTTCGCCAATCCGTTTTACCCACATCGAGCCGGCAACCGGGCAGGTGCGCGTGGGCGGCGGCAGCACCTGGGGCGACGTGGACCATGCCACCCATGCCGCCAGCCTGGCCGTGCCTACGGGCTTTATATCCACCACCGGAGTCGGCGGGCTCACGCTGGGAGGAGGAGTGGGACACTTGACGCGCCAGTTCGGCCTCACCATCGACAACCTGCTCGAAGCAGAAATGGTGCTGGCCGATGGCTCCCAGGCCATCGCCAGCGCGCAGCGGAACCAGGACCTCTACTGGGCCATCCGCGGCGGCGGCGGCAACTTTGGCGTGGTGACTTCGTTCCTCTTCCAGGGACAGCCTGTACACACGGATTACGCCGGCCCCATGCTGTGGGAAGTGGAACAGGCGCCGGAAGTGATGGCGTGGTATCGCGAATTCATCACCCAGGCGCCGGTGGACATCAACGGCTTCTTCGCGTTCCTGACCGTGCCGCCCGGGCCGCCTTTCCCGGAACATCTCCATAATAAGAAGATGTGCGGGATCGTGTGGTGCTACACCGGGGCACTGGAGAAAGCAGAGCGGCGCTTCCAGCCGATCCGCAGTTTTCTGCCGCCCGCGCTTGATTTGGTTGGCCCCATTCCGCACCCCGCGTTGCAGAGCATGTTTGACGCGCTTTATCCCACGGGCCTGCAGTGGTACTGGAAGGCCGACTTTGTCAACGAATTGAGTGACGACGCTGTGAAGCTCCACCTGCAGCACGGTTCCGCGCTGCCCACGCCGCTTTCTACCATGCACATGTATCCGGTGAATGGGGTGGCGCATCGCGTGGGCAAGAACGAGACTGCCTGGAGCTACCGCGACGCCACCTGGGCCATGGTCATCGTGGGCGTGGACCCCGACCCGGCCAACCGGGACCAGATTGTCACTTGGGCCAGAAATTACTGGCAGGCTCTGCATCCTTATTCTGCCGGCGGCGCGTATGTGAATTTCATGATGGATGAGGGCGAGGAGCGCGTGAAGGCCACGTATCGCGGGAATTACGAGCGTCTGGCCGCTATCAAGGCCAAGTACGATCCTGCGAACGTGTTCCGGGTGAACCAGAATATCGCGCCCAGCGGCAAGGAGCCAGGTGTAGCAGCATAAGCACCGGGGCTTACGTGGCGGCGGGCACCGCGGTAAAATTGTCGCGAAGTTCATGCGGAGCCGCCCATGTTCCCCCAACTGGCGCAGTTCGCCGATCTCAGCTTGCTGCTGTTGCGTCTCATGGTGGCTGCGGTGTTCGTTACCAGTGGCTGGAGCCACGTAAAGGATCCCAAGGGCCGGGCGGCGAGCATCGGCGCAAGTCCCGGTTTCACGGCGCTGCTAGGCACGGCGGAACTGGCTGGCGGGCTGGGCGTTGCGTTTGGCGTGCTCACACAGCTTGCCGCGATCGGGCTAATCCTAGTGATGTTGGGCGCAATCCAGAAGAAGATCGTTGCCTGGCACACCGGCTTCTGGGGCGACAAGAATTCCGGCTGGAGTTACGACCTGATGCTGGTGCTGATGAACCTGGTCATTGCCACCACCGGCGGCGGAAAGTACACGCTGTGGAAGTGAGCTTTCGTCACATGTGACATGAGCAAAAGGTCCGCGATTAAGAGATTCTCCTGATTCTTTTTTGCCGCAGACTGGCTGAGAATCAAATCCAGGAACTCTGGATTTCGGGCCACTTTGTTTCAACTGCTGCATCTCGACTATCTTTCCTGCCTGCTGACCATTCTTTCCACG
This sequence comes from Candidatus Angelobacter sp., assembly GCA_036380095.1. Classification (GTDB taxonomy): domain Bacteria; phylum Acidobacteriota; class Terriglobia; order Terriglobales; family Acidobacteriaceae; genus Angelobacter. Next base: position 4,093 of record DASVFK010000305.1, read on the forward strand.
GTCATGGTGGGCCGGCGGATGTGGCAAGGCTGGCTGGTGGCGGGCGCCAACAGCGTTATTATCACTGCCATCGGCATCCACACCGGGCAGTGGGGTTTTGTTCCCGCGAATCTGTTCTGCATCGGCATCTATTTGTTCAACGTGCGCAACTGGCGCGCGTCTGGTACGCTGAACGGGCAAGCATCAACCTCCGTAGCCGCTCAAGCCAGACCGCATCGTCCGCGACGGTTTGTCTTCGCGCCGTTGCGGACCAGGCCGGCCGGTGATGAACGACTCGCCCGCAATCGAATTCGCGCACGTTCAGTACCGAACCAGCGGGAATCGCGTTCTCCTCTTTGATCTCAATCTCGCCGTCCGCCGCGGTGAAGTCCTGATGCTGCTGGGCCCCAGCGGCTCGGGCAAGACCACTTCTCTCAAGCTGATCAACGGCTTGCTCGCGGCGAGCGAAGGCCGCGTCTCCGTCGACGGCAAGCCGGTCGCCGAGTGGGACCTGATTCGTTTGCGCCGGCATATCGGGTATGCCATCCAGGAAGGCGGCCTGTTCCCGCATTACACCGTGTGGGAAAACGCCGCGCTCGTGCCCAAGCTGGAAAACTGGGAGCCGGGCAAGCTGCGCGCGCGCGTGGAAGAAGTGCTCAACATGGTGGGACTGCCGCCGGCGGAGTTCGACACGCGTTATCCGCACCAGCTTTCCGGCGGACAGCGCCAGCGCGTGGGTCTGGCGCGCGCCCTCGCTGCCGATCCTCCTATCCTTCTTATGGACGAGCCTTTCGGCGCGCTCGACCCCATCACCCGCGCCGAGCTGCAACGCGAATTCAAAGAGCTGCAGCAGCGGCTGAGCAAAACCGTGGTCTTTGTCACCCACGACGTAAGCGAGGCACTGCTGCTGGGTCATCGTATTGCCCTGATGGATCAGGGCACTCTGCGCGGCGTCTACGGTCCCCGAGAGTTTCTGGCCGCCGCCGATTCCGCAGTCAAGCCTTACATTGACGCATTCCGGGCCATGCAGCAGGTTTTTCAAACTTGATCAGGCGTGCTCTATGTTTGACTTCATCTTCAGTCATCCGCGAGAAGTGCTGGCCCTGACCGCCGAACATCTGTGGCTGGTGGGCGTCTCCATGCTGCTGGCCATCGCCGCCGGCGTTCCACTGGGTATCTTTCTCACCCGGCGTCCGCGATTCAAAGGCGTGGTGCTCGGCGGCAACAGCATCATCCAGACCATCCCGAGCCTGGCGCTTTTCGGGTTGCTGCTGCCGCTGCCGTGGCTGGGCGCACGCGCCGATCGTCTCGCCGTCTTCGCGCTTACGCTCTACGCGCTGTTGCCCATTATTCAGAACACATACGTCGGCATCACCGGCATTGATGCGCCGGTGCGCGAAGCCGCCACGGCCATGGGCATGACCTCGCGGCAGATTCTCTGGCACGTGGAGCTGCCCTTGGCTTTGAATGTGATTGTCGCCGGCATTCGCGTGGCGACCGTCATCTGTGTGGGCTTGGCCACGATTGCCGCCGCCATCGGCGCCGGAGGCCTGGGCGAGTTCATCTTCCGCGGGCTTTCCATGGTGGATAACCACGTGATCCTGGCCGGCGCGATTCCTGCCGCACTCATGGCCCTGGCCGCCGACCAGCTCCTCGGCCTGGCGCAGCGCCTGCTTGCCCGCGTGGGCCACGCAAGATGAACCGGCGTAAGTTCCTTTCCGGCTTGAGAGGCCTTGCTGGTTACTCTGCGCTGGCTCGTATGTTCGGCGTGGCTGGTCTTTCCGGTGCGGCAGCGCTGGCGGGTTGCCGTCCTCACTTCGGCGGGCTCACGGTCGGCTCCAAGAACTTTACTGAGCAGCTGATTCTGGGCGAGCTGCTGGCGCAATATCTGGAGCGGGAGTTGAAGGTCGCCGTCGATCGCCGTTTCTATCTCGCCGGGACTTACATCTGCCACCAGGCCCTGCTCACCGGTCGCATCGACACCTACGTGGAATACACCGGTACAGCGCTGGCCGCGGTCTTGAAAGATAAACCCATCTCGGATCACGCCCAGGTTTTTGATTTGGTCAAACGGGAGTACGCGCGACGCTTCGGCCTGGAGGTGATGCCGCCGTTGGGCTTCGATAATAGCTTTGCTATGGTCATGCGCGGAGCTGAGGCGCGCGAAAAGCATCTGATTCGTCTCTCCCAACTCGGGCCCTTCGCTCCGCAGATGCGCATGGGTGTGGGCTATGAGTTCCTCGAGCGGCCAGACGGTTACAAAGGCCTGGTCGCCCACTACGATCTCAAGTTCGCGGAGGCCCCACGCGTGATGGATCTGGGCCTGCTTTATCGCGCGCTGGAATCGCACCAGGTGGACATCGTTGCCGGCTCGAATACTGATGGGTTGATCGCCGCGCTTGGCTTGGTGGTCCTAGAGGACGACCTGCAATACTTCCCGCCTTATGACGCTGTCCCTATCGTCCGCTTGGCGGCCTTGGAAAAATATGCCGGACTGCGCTCCGCCTTCGAGCGCCAGAGCGGCCGCATCACCGCGGAAGAGATGCGCAGCATGAACTACGCCGTGGATGGGAAGAAAAAGGACGCGGCCATGGTGGTCAGGGAGTTCCTGCGTGGGAGCGGATTCACTTAGAATCCCCACCACGGATTACACAGATGACACTGCTTGGACTGGGTTCTGACTTAGCCGTGTTTGTTCAGTGCAATCTGTGTGATCCGTGGTAAGTTGCCCTCCTAAGGTCTCGCCACATTCTGCAAAAACGGCGGCAACGGCAGCGCCCCGAACTTACCATTCGCCGGAATGGTCATGTACAGGTCCTGCGCTTGTCCGGGATGGTTCGGATCGGGCACGGGATAGCCGTTGGCGTCCACCGGATGGCCATTCGGCACCGTCAACGACGGATGATCGAAGGGAGCCGACTGGTTCAGCGTTCGGGCATCCAGCAAGCCGTTGCGCAGAAAATCCACCAGATCGGTCTTTTCCTGCAGTGTGAGGCCTAGAGGCTGGACGTTGGGATCCATCAGGCAGTTGATCTCACTGAAGGTCGCTGGACAGGTTGGCTCGTCGGTGGCGAGCGGGAAATCGCCTCCGCGATTGTAAAACTCCACTACTTGCTCCAGTGTGAGCTGTCCGCCGTTGTGGAAGTAAGGGGCCGTCAATGCCAAGTTCCGCAGTCCGGGAGTTTTTTCGGTGCCATAGGAAGAAATGGGCTCGGTGCAACTCAAGGGCGCAGTGCCTATGCCATCGCCGGGGCGTCCGGGGATGATAGGTGGCGTGCCGCCGGCGCATACACTCAGTTGAGCCGTGGCCGCGTCAGACAGCGGCAGACCGGAAGTCGGAATGCCGTCCTTATCGGCCAGACCGATGTCCTCGTGCCCGGGCCGCACGCCGATGTGGTAGAAGCCGGAATCGTACACGCGGACGGAAAAGTCGCCCATGAGCATGCGCTCCATCGGTGACTGGCTCACGTGACTGACGGAAGCATTTGTCAGCTCCGGCCCGCCATGGCACACCACGCACTTGGCTTTGGTCTCAAAGATAAGCAGTCCGCGCAGTTGCGCCGTGGTCAGCGGCGTGTTGCCCACGCTATAAGCCACTTTGGTGGGAAAACCTGTAGGCGGCGGCAGTTCGAAGAACAGGCTTACCTGGCCTGTGGAGTAGTTGATGGTGCCCGAGACGATCCCAATGCCGGTGATGCCGCCGAAGCCGTTGTCAAAAGCGAATACATCCTGGTCGCTCTTGTCCAGAGCAGGATTGAATGCCTGCACCGAAACGGTATAAGGCGTTATGCCCTTGGGGAGCTTGAAGCTGAACGCCTGGGTCACGTTGTCGGCGGGAATTGTGAACACGCTCTGCTTGACCAGATATTGGTCAAACGGCGTCTGGTCCGCGCGTTGAGTGCTCTCGTAAGCCTGGATGGCCAGGCCCCAGAACAATGAGAAGTTGTACTCCATCTGCGTGTATTCTTGCGTGCCGGCCGGACACGTCTGGGCCGGAGTTGCAGTCGGGTTGATCAGGGTCTCCGAGCCGTCCGACGCAACACAGATGTGCCACGCGGACTGCCACCACGCCGGCTGGAACGCGGCCTGGATCATGGCTGCGTAGCCGACGTTAATGCCGTGCTGGGGTGACTTGCTGTTGTGTCCCAGGACGCTGTCCTGTGGATGGACGGTCTGATTGCCCAGAGGAGTCACTGACAGCAGTTTCCTTCCCAGCAGTGGAAAGCTGCGGCCCGCAGCCGACATTTCAAACGGGCTGAGCGCCGGCCCCAGAGCCTGAGAACATAAGGCTGAATTCTGCAGGCGAACCAGCCCGGCGACGGGCACGGCAGTCGTGGTGGAGGCAGAGAAGAAATGCGAGTTGGCATCGCGCTCGCCAAACGGGTTGGCCCCGTTGCAGATGTTGCGCGCCCGCCCGTCCCAGAAATTACGGAAATTGAATACGGCGTTGACCATGCTGGGCGTGTTCCGCGGCTCTACCTTGCGCGTGTTGATGAGCTGTCCGGGATTGCTGGGATCGGGGTAGGAAAAATTCGCGTCGGGAGTGGATGTGCTATTGTCCACGCCGTTGCCCGGGGTGATCGAGTTGAACGTCCTGGCAAACACGCCCTGCGAAGAGATCACGTCGTGATGGTCCACGCCGGTGTTGAAGGGGGCGGTGGTCGAATCGGCCAGCGGCTTATTCAGCGGAAAGTCGCCGTCGTGATAACCACCGAAGCCGGCGGTCGGGTTCCCGGCGTGCAACTGGTAATTGGGATAATAGGAGTTTCCCAGCAGTACTCCCAAGGTATACATGTTGAAGTTGGGAGACGACGGGTCCTGGTCCCTGAGGCCGGGATCAATCTGGTTGAAGGCGCGGCTGTCAGCGCCGGCATTAAAATGGCAACTGGCGCAAGCCTGCACGCCGTCGCTGCCCACCTGTTGGTCCCAGAACAGGGCCTTGCCCAAGGCGATGGCCGCCGTCTGGTCGGCGATGTAGTTGCTCAAGCCTGGAATCGGAGGATTGGGCACGGCTGAAAGAGGCTGCAGCGGCAGTTCCGGAATTACTTTCTTCGCGGAAGCAGGTGCGTTTTGCGCCCGCAGAATTGCGAACGTAAAGAAAACGCCGCATGCAACGGCAAGTGCCATCAGGATGAATTTGTAGCTCCGTCGTAACTGTCTGTTCATGACCCTCTCCGTCTTCGTCGCCGGCCGGGGCGCCGGCCGGCGACTTTGTTGTAATTCTCTGGCCCAGTCCCGGAACCGGGCCCTGGTTTGCTACTTCACTCTGGTCACCGCACTGGTCGCCGAGCCGCCGTTGCCGGAGGTGACGGTGACGATATTTGGCGGCGCGATGCCGGTGAAAGTCACGGTGTACGTGCCGGCGCCGCCGTTCGTCATCAGCGCGGTGTACGGCTGGCCGGTGGTTACATCAATGATGTCCAGCGTGGCCAGCATGCAGCCAGGCAGCACATTGGTTGTGGTGCAACCCGCGGGCGAGGCCAGGACGATCGAGGATGTCGCATTCACATCGAGCCGTGCCTTGCTGGTGCGGTAGGTAGCGGCGGTGATAGTGACCACGTCCGTGGCTTTGTTGGTGGCCTTCAATGTAAAGCTGGAAGTCGCGGTGCCGATCACGGCGCCGTTCACTACCTGCGTCACCGTCAGTTGGATCGTGATGTTGCCCGCGCTGGAAGGAATAAATGTCGCCACCGAGCAATCAAAGGTCACGCATTGCAACGCGATGTTCGGCTTCAACGTCCATACGAAGTTGGTAGCGCCGGATTCCCTGGCGGCCCCGGCGTCCAGAGTAACCGGGTTGCCCACAGTGGCGGGCGACGAGATACCGTCCGGGGTCACCGTGAAGTTGGCATTCAACTTCGGCGCAACGCCGGGCGTACATGTGGGCGATGGCGCGGTGAGATCAGGCCAGGGCGAAAGTTGGCCTCCCATGTAGTTCGGGTTGCCGGCCAAGGGCCCCGTGCCGTTCACCAGCCAGGGGAAATCGCCGAAGTTGTAAGTCACTATCGGTCCACCTACAATCAGGCCCTCGGGGAAGACAAAGGCGAAATCCGGGGCATTGTACTGTCCGTAAACCAATCCGTTCGCGGCTATCGTCGGTGTGGCCAGCGGGATTCCGTTCGGGTCTGTGGTGCTCGGGCTCAGGTACCCGGAGTAACCGGACAAACGGATCCGCACCACACTTGCGGGCGGTAGAAACGCCCCGCCCGCGGGCCGAAACTTGAAGCGCCCTTTCTTGGCGCCGATCGGCGGCCCCTGATCAATGAGTTGTGACAAAATCCACGGAGCCGAGAGCCGGTCTGTCAGTGTGCCGTTGCAGTCCTGGTCCAGGGCGAAGATGTCAACCGGACGGCTGGGGTCGGTGACCATGCCGTCCACGATCACTTTGGACGTGGCTTCCTGCGGAAAATTCGGGTTGGGAACCCCGCCCGTGCCCTGCAGCAGAACGTCAATCGCCATATACGCAGGGTTGCTGTTGGGCCATGTATACACGCCCACGTTGTCGATGACCTGGTATGCCGCGATGATGTAGCTGCTCTGCGGCGCGCTCAGGTCCAGCACGCAGGCGGCGCCGGTGCCAGGACCGGTGCCGGCGGCGCACGGCGGCATCAGCACCCCCGCATAAGTGACAAAATCGCCGACCTCGAAGGGCATCTGCTCCCATGGATCGCTCACACCACTCGGCGGCGTGGTGAGAGGATTGGAACGCGCCTGAGGCATCGTGAAGGTCATGGCGAAACTCCCCGATGTATCGAATGGGCGGTTCCGCTGCGGACACCGGTCATCCTCCGTTGACATCACCGTGGAACCAGCCACAATCGGATGCGATGGCGCACTGCCTGGCGCCACACGCGGAATGCACATCGGGTAACCGGTTACGCTGCGTACGGTGGGATTGCCCTGGTCGGCCGTGAAGCGCACGTCCGGGCTCTGCCCCATGCTGAACCTGCCCACATTTCTGCCCGGCACGGCCGGGTTCGTCAGGCCTGGGATGGGCGGGTCATTGATCATCACCGACCTGCCGTTGACTATCAATATTCCGTTGCCATAGTCAATCGCGCTGATGAATCCTGATGTGGAATTCAACGATTGCTGCGAGAGGAAGATCAGCCCCGCGATGTAGCATGGCGACGGCAATGGAAATCCCGTGGTGGGATCGTTGTGCAGCGAACAGGCAGGACTGAGCACAATGTTGCCCTGCACGTGCGCCTCCCAGGTGCCGGGCATGCAACCGACGCCGGTGCCGACCGGCGGCGCGCAATCAGCCAGGGCCAGGCCCGTCGCGGTGCCCGCGTTGCTCACGCCGCTAGGCGCGAGCGCAAACACCTGGCCCCAGGAAAGAGTGGCAGCGGGCATCTGCACAATGCTGTTGGCTGGTACGATGATCACTTGATCGTTGACCTTGATCGTGCCCCCGGAGAGCAGGTCTCCGGATGTTCCAATGGCACGGTCAATGGTGGCGGCCTGGATAAAACCCACCGTATCAAAGCCGGCCGACTCCGTGGCCAGGGCGTTGCTTTGCGCCACTGCTGTCGTGGCTAACGCCGTAACTACTAATAGCGCCATACAGGCGAATCTGGCCATGTTTGGCGTCTTTTCACTTATCGTGCGCGAACTCATGGGGCCTCCTTCGAGCACAGAACTTGAGATAGGTATTGGGTGCGAAACTTGGGAAACCGGGGCCGAAGAAGCGCATTGGGCTTGCGATTCGAAGACATTTCAACCCGTGCTGGAAGGGAAGTATGTGATTTGGGTCACTTGAGCTGGGTGCCGCTGCAGGCTTAGAGCTTCTTATTTCATCGGTTTTGAGGGAGTGAAGTTGCCTATTGAACGGGAGTGAACCTACCTACTCAGAGTGAAGGTATCCACAGCGAAGATATCAAGTAGTTTCTAGGGATGAGATGGCTTGCGCGCTTCGTCTGTTCTTGCTTCGCCATAACTCCACCAGCAACCACACCGATGCAGCGAATAGAAACGGCGAAGAATAAAATCCCGGCGCCGGTCGCTTCACCGGAACCGACGCCACGGTTTGGCCCAAAATCGTTGCCGCAGTGTGGCCGAATGCATTGAGAACATTGATGAACGCGGCAAAGTGTCCCAGCGGGCGAATCCATCGGGCGTTGCGGAAAAAGAAAGGTGAGAGTGCAAACAGCACGACCACCGCCAAGATCAGCCCCGCGAGCCAATTCCTGAACTCGAACGTCGGCATGGGGAACCACGCATAGCGCGCGCGTACGGCCACAATCGTTGGGTTGTAGACGGAAAGAAAGCCGGTGAGGGCTTCATCAGTAACGTGCAGCGCGAGGGCCGCGCACAGGGCGAGCCATGCAAAGCCGAGTCGGAAGTTGCGGGGTATGTGCACCGGGAAAACCTTACCACTGATCAACACGGATGAGACTGACCAGAATTTGGCAAGTTGCCTGATTCTTGATCGCGCCCTAAGGCGCTTCCGATGCGACAGATTCCGCTGCCGGTAGCACGTCACTGTACCAGAATCCATCACGCTGCACTCGATCACCCGTGACCACAGGAATCTCATGGCTGAACATGGGCCCGGCGTAAACACAGGTATGGAACTCACCGTTCTCGCCGCAAGGATCCACTCCCGCAGGCAGGTCGGCGAGTAACTGTTCATCGAAGCTGCGTCCGGCGAACTCCGGCGCCAGCTTCTGCGGGTCGATGCAAACCAGCGTGGCGCGCAGTCCGCCGGCGATCATCTCCCGCGCCAGCTCGCCAGTGGGAACCTGCCAAAGAGGAAAGATCGGCTCCAGCCCCGTGCCCTGCAACTGGTGCTCGCGGTACGCGCGTATGTCTTCGAGGAAGAGATCGCCAAAAGCCACGGCCTCCACGCCCTTGGCGGCGGCCTGCTCGCACACGCTGCACATGATCCGCTCATATTCGGCGTTCGAGCACGGCCAAGGCAGCGGCACGGCGACCAGTGGCAGCTCAGCAGCTTCCGCCTGCAACTCCAGCACTTGGCGTCGGGTGCTGTGCATGGCCACGCGATCAAACGCTGAGTTCAGGGTGGTGAGCAGCCCGGTAATCTCGTATTCGCCCTGACGGCGCAGCAAGTGCAGCGTCCATGCGCTGTCCTTGCCGCTGCTCCAGGAAAGTAAAAGTTTCTTGCGCATTGAGCTTACGTGCCGAATCTTTCTTGCGCGCGTGCTCTGGCTTTGGCGGCCTCTTCTACGCGGTTCTTGGGCGGCGCAACGGTTTCCAGCGAGCGCAACAGGCGCGCCGAGATCACGGCTACGTCTTCCACCGCCGCGAGAAACGCCGCTTCGTTGGCCTTCGAGGGCTTGTTGAAGCCGCTGATTTTTCTCACGAACTGCAGTGAGGCAGCTCGAACCTCCTCGTCCGTGACTGGAGGATCAAAGTTGAAAAGCGTTTTAATGTTCCTGCACATTTCCTTATGACCTCAAACTTTGAGCATTGTTTCACTGCAGTCTGCGTTTCCACAACTCCATCGCCGAAACTCAAACCCGCCGCAACTGGATCGGCACTCCCGGACTGGGCCGCAGCGTGACCGAAGGCTCAAGCCTGATCTTGCGGGCGTCCACCGCCAGCTCGGGCCGGAAGCGCTGCAGCAACATGGTTAACGCCACCAGGATCTCCGTCATCGCAAAGTTCAGGCCCACGCAGATACGCGGACCGGCGCCGAAAGGAATGTAGGCTCCGCGCACTCGCGTCGCCGCATTCTCGGCGGAGAAGCGTTCCGGCATGAACCTCTCCGGCTCCTTCCACCACTTGGGATGGCGATGCGTGATGTAAGGAAAGATGAGGATTTCCGAT
>DASVFK010000306.1:0-5712 GCA_036380095.1 Candidatus Angelobacter sp.
GAGCTGGATTTCACCCCAGCGTCCGCGGACGGTGGGCGTGCGCAATGCCTTGACCAGGTTGCCGGTTTCCGCCTGTAACTTTTCCTGTGTGGTCAAGAGCGAGCGGACCTGGGCTTTGAGGTCGCCGTAAGCTTCATTGCGCGCGCTTTCAATCTGCTGGATCTGGGCATCCACCTTGCGCAGCGATTCACCGATGGGCGTGACCAGCGACTGCACCGCCTGCTGGCGCAGCTCGAGGTCGCCTTTGGCTTCGGCCTGAAACTTTTCGAGACTACTCTGCGCCAGATCCAGAAAGGCCTGGTTGTTGCTTTTAAGCGCCTCGCCGGCCAGAGCGCTGAATGTGTCGCGCAGCTCGGCTGTGGCGCGGTCCAGCAGGTCCAGCTTTTCCTGGTGCGCTTTGCGCTCGTGCTCCAGCGTGGCTTCAAGCCGGGCCAGCGCAGCCGTGAGATCAGAGTGCTGCTTGCTTTGCTTGGCGCCCTCAGCTCGGGCCAGGGCCAGGTCATTTTGCACGGACGCCAGCCGCGTGTTCAATACCATGGAATCCGAGCGCAGCATCAGCCAGGCGATGAGGAAGCCGAGACCAGCGCCGATGGCGACAGACAAAAAAACCGTGATGCCCATACCTGTTGCAGTGATTCTATTACGGAAGGATGCCGGGCCGGAAAAAGCTTTTGCCGCGAAACAGCTTTAGCCGCGAATGAACGCGAACAGGACGAATCAGAAAAGTCAAAACAGTTTGATTCGCGAGCATTCGCGCAGTTCGCAGCTTGCTTTGCAGGAATAACGGCGAGGCCGTCTGGCGCGCCGACCTGGCTGCTACCGGAGCGATGGGTTTTGTGCAAGAAGTTCCAGCAAGAGCAGGTCCTTCGCTGCGCTCAGGATTTCGGCAGCGGGCTCATACGCCCGCTGAACGCCTCAAGTTGGGCGCGAAGCGACAAAAAAGCTAGGGGGACGCTTGCGCGTCCCCCTAGCTTATGCGATGAGAAGAGCTCTTACTTTTTCTTGGGGCTCTTCTTTTTCTTTGCAGCTTTTTTCTTACCTGCCATGTGTTCTATTCTCCCTTTTCCATTTTTCATGGATGTGCGGTCTTAAATAGAAAAACCGCAATTGATGATTGTATAGAGTCACCAAATTACGAAGTCAAGAAAAAAATTGATGTCATTCTTGATTGCCCTTGACAGGGAGACATCAATTTTGCTGATCAGCGCATCGGGATCAGTCCCTTGCGGACCACGAAGAGGACGACGCCCTCGATCGCATCATGCCACGCGTGCGCCATCATTCCCGGGCGCAGGCTCTTGCGCCACAAAGCCAGTAATCCGAACAGCAAACCATAAACAAAGATCAGAACCATGCGCCGGGTACCTTCGTAACCATGGCCTGCGCCGAACACAAGGGCGGAAGCAATCAATCCGGCATACATGTTGCCGGTAAGCACCCCGAGCTGGCGCTGTAAGTATCCGCGAAAAATAACTTCTTCGACGAAACCTGCAACCGCGCTCAGGCAAGCAAAAAAAGCCAAGGCAACAGAGTTTTGTGGAGCAAGAACCATAGCGAGCTTCTTGGTCTCTTGTATCTGAGCAGGACTGGCCAAACCCAAGAGCCGGGCTAGCCCATAAAGAACTGCCAGGGAAAGGAGCCAGAATGCTGCCGCGATCGCCACGTCCAATAAAAAATCTTCGACGGTGGCCCAGCGCCCGCCGATGACCTCTCGCAACCTTGTTCGCTTCAGCCGCAACCCCACCCACACCAGAAAAAGCATGAAGAATTGCAGAACGATGCTCGCTGCGTATTGCTCGATCTGCAATTTGGCGGAAACGGACCTGCCGCCTTCCGTGGCGAGACGTGACACTGCGCCGGCGGTGAAATACGAGTTGCCCAGAATCAGTCCTACGACCAGCACGGTGTGCCACACAGGCGCGAGGAGTTTTTTTTCTTCCGCCGCGGGCAGCGGCGGGGCGGGGACCGGCTCGAGGCCGGGCGTAAGTTCAGGATCAATTTGCATAAGGATTGATGACGCGCTCTGGCGCCGTCCCTCATCTTATAATGGAAGGTTTGGATTCGCATAAGGAGAGCTTATGGAGGACGTGGTCATTATCAGCGGCGTGCGCACGCCGATCGGGAAATTCCAAGGTGGTCTTGAGCCTTTTTCCGCGCCGCAACTGGGCGCCCTGGCAGTGCGTGAGGCCGTGGCCCGCGCGCAGGTAAAGCCCGAACAAGTGGACGAATGCATCATGGGCCTGGTCGTCGCGGCCGGGCTGGGACAAAATCCCGCGCGCCAGGCGGCGCTGAACGGCGGGTTACCGCCAACCGTGGGCGCCATGACCGTGAATAAAGTCTGCGGCTCCGGACTGAAGTCGGTGGCGCTGGCGGCTCAGGCCATCCTAACCGGCAACGCGGAGATCGTGGTGGCCGGCGGCATGGAGTCCATGACCAACGCGCCGTATCTTCTGCCTCAGGCACGCAAAGGCTACCGCCTGGGAAACTCGCAGATCATCGATTCGGTCGTCAATGACGGTCTTTGGGACGTTTACAACAACTACCACATGGGCTTAACGGGCGAGAACGTTGCACAGAAATACGGCATCACGCGCCAGCAGCAGGATGAATACGCCGTGAACTCGCATCGCAAGGCCGTGCAGGCGTGGAACGAGTGCCGCTTCAAGGGCCAGATTGTGCCGGTGGAGCTGCCTGCCAAAAAGAAGGGCGAAGCGCCCACGCTGCTCGAGAAAGACGAAGGCCCGCGCGCCGATACCACAGCGGAAGCTCTGGGCAACCTGAAACCCGTGTTCAAGAAGGACGGCACCGTCACCGCCGGCAACGCGTCCACCATGAATGACGGCGCGGCGGCAGCGGTCGTGACTTCGGCGGCGAAGGCCAAGCAACTGGGCGCGCAAGCTCTGGTCCACATTGTGGCGCAGGCCACCAGCGGCATTGCGCCGGAGTGGGTGATGATGGCGCCGGTGGATGGCATCAGGAAAATCTGGGCCAAGACCGGCTGGAAGCCCGACGAGGTCGATCTCTACGAAATCAACGAAGCGTTCTCCGTGCAGTCCGTGGCCGTGATCAAAGAGTTGGGGATCGATCCCAACAAGGTGAACGTGAACGGCGGCGCGGTGGCGCTAGGACATCCTATTGGCGCCAGCGGCTGCCGCATCCTGGTAACGCTGATTCACGAACTGATCCGCCGCAACGGGAAGAAGGGAATCGCTGCCCTTTGCCTGGGCGGTGGAAACTCGGTGGCGATGGCGGTGGAAAGACGCTAGCTTTTTTCTGAAATCCCGAGCGGAGCGAGGGAACACTCTAGCCACGAGAAACTAGAGGCGAGCGGGCTCTTGTTGCACATCAGCGACAGCTTCGTTGCTATAGGGATCCCTCGCTAGCGCTCGGGATTTCAGAGAGAGCTGCCGTCATCCACAATCAGCATCTTGCGCAGGCGGCGATAGAGGCCTTCCATGGTCTCGTAGAGTTCAGAAACACCCAGCGTGAACTCGTTGATGCTGGTGGCGTCGATATCGGCATTCACGTTGTGGGCCAGCTTGGTGAGCATCTGCATGCGCTCGGCTTCAAGCTGGGGCAGCACTTCAAAAGGATCGCCGCCGGTGGCGTTCAACTCCACCCACTGCTGCATGGTCCATGCGGTCTGGCGCAAGTGGCCCACGGCATCGTGAAACTGCGCGATCAATCGCGGATCAAGGCGCTCCTTCACCAGGAATTGTTCCAGGTCGTTCACCTCGTTGATGGTGCGCATGATCTTCTGGGAAAGCGGGCTGGTGCTCTGCGCTGGCGGTTTCGTGGGCGAGGTCATGGAAGCCGTGGGTACCGGCCGCGTGGGCGTGGTCAGGGGCCGCGGCGCGGGGATGGGATCTTCCGCAACCACTCTGCGCTGTTCCGGCGGTCTCATCTCCTGCACACCGGCCAAGGTCCCAACAAGAAAATCGAGTTTCTGCTGGTCTTCCGTGGCCAGATGCATGAACTCCAGTCCCATGCCCACTGCATGGTTTGAGACTTTGATCACCGCGCGGCCGCGTATGACGGTTTCACTCACCTTCAGCATGAAGACGACCTCGCTCTCAGAGGGCAGAGTTGAGACCGTTTCCACGTAGCAGCCTTCCAGGCTGATATCGGTGAGGTTGCCGAAGATGGCCGGCGAGCCTTCCTGACGGCGCAGCTCCACGCCCCCGATGCAGTGGTAGCGTGTGTTTTTTCTCCGGCTCTGCGGGATTTCCATACGTCTCCTTGTGAGGATCGGCTCTTGGGATTCTAACCCGAACGGCGGGCGGATGACTCGGCTTTCCTTGCGCGCTGGTTCCATGGCGGGAACCCGCATCCTGCCTGCACAAAGTGATCTTCTGTAATCGGCAAACTCTTGTTACAATCGGCGTCTCACACTGCAAGCATGCTGTTCAAGACCCAGAGCGCAGCTGTCTATGGCATTGACGCCAACATCATCGAAGTGGAAGTTGACGTAAGTCCCAGCCGCCAGGCGGAAGACAACTTTCAGACCGTCGGCCTGCCCGATGCCGCCGTGCGTGAAAGCCGCCAGCGTATCCGTGCAGCGTTGCGCAACTGCGGTTTCGATGTTCCGGCCACCACCATCACCATTAATCTGGCCCCGGCGGACATCAAGAAAGAAGGCTCCGGCTTTGACTTGCCGATGGCCATGGGCATCCTGGGCGCTTACGGCGGGCTGCTCAAGAAGGAACTGCCCGAATACGTGATGGTGGGCGAACTCTCGCTCGATGGCGGCGTTCGCGGCGTACGCGGCGCGCTGCCCATCGCCATTGCCGCCCGCGCCAAAAAGATCGCCAACCTGATCGTGCCTGAGGTGAACGCGCGCGAAGCCGCGGTGGTCAGCGGTGTGAACGTATTTCCTGTGAAGTCGCTGATCGATGTGGTGAACCTGCTCAACAGCGGCAACGGCATCTCGCCGCTGGTGGTGAACACGGAGCAGATGCTGGGCGGTGACCGCAGCGGCGGCGCCGACTTCAAAGAAGTCCGCGGGCAGTTCACGGCCAAGCGCGCGCTTGAGGTGGCATGCGCCGGCGGGCACAACATCCTCATGATCGGCCCGCCCGGCTCAGGCAAGACCATGCTGGCCAAGCGCATTCCCGGCATCCTGCCGCCGCTCACGTTTGAAGAAGCGCTTGAAACCACCAAGATCCACAGCGTGGCCGGCGTACTCGACGCCACGGCCGGCCTGGTCAACACGCGTCCGTTCCGCTCGCCGCACCACACCATCTCCGATGCGGGGCTGATCGGCGGCGGTATGATTCCGCGCCCGGGCGAGGTCTCCGTGGCCCACAACGGCGTGCTCTTCCTCGACGAACTGCCTGAGTTCCCGCGCACCGTGCTGGAAGTGATGCGCCAGCCGCTCGAAGACGGGCAAGTCTCCATCGCCCGCGCCTCCATGTCGCTCACGTTTCCCGCGCGCTTCATGCTGGCCGCGGCCATGAATCCATGCCCCTGCGGCTATCACGGCTCCGGCCAGCGCGAATGCCACTGTACCATGGCGATGATCCAGCGTTACGTCTCCAAAATCTCCGGCCCGCTCATGGACCGCATTGATATCCACATCGACGTGCCCGCGGTGAATTACAAAGAACTGCGTGGGTCCGATAGCAAGAGTGAGAGCTCGGCGCAGATTCGCGAGCGCGTGCTGCGCGCCCGCGAGGTCCAGCTCAACCGCTTTGCCGCCGCCGGCGAGCGCAT
>DASVFK010000307.1:0-15193 GCA_036380095.1 Candidatus Angelobacter sp.
GAGATCTTCGCCAACGTGTGGCACAGCGACCGCATTGCGCGCATCTCGCCGCGCACCGGCAAAGTCACGGGATGGATCGACCTGAGCGGCCTGCTCAGCCCTGTCTACAAGCGCGACCCCGAGGCGGTGTTGAACGGAATCGCCTATGACGCCGTCGGTAGGCGGCTGTTCGTGACGGGCAAGCTCTGGCCGAGCGTGTTTGAGATCAAGCTGGAAAAGCAGTCTACCGCGGATCGACGCTGATGGTCGCGGATGGCAACCAAAACCTTCCACCCATAACTCCCAGAGGCTGCCGGTTCACGAATCACGCCTTGATGGTGTAAGCTTTTCGTTTTCCACCGCAAGACAACTGTCAACCGCGAAAAGCGCCACAGGAGCAGAATGCCTAGATCCAGCAGAGTTGCAGCCAGTTTTTCCGTCTTCTTTCTTTCCATCCTGTTTCTCTCGAGTTTTGCGCAGCAGCCGGAAGCGCCGGGGCCGTCCACGCGTGTGTTCGGCTTCCGCGATTTCAGCAAACAGTATCAGGTGGACCAGAAATTTCTTGCGGTGCCTGATCCCAAGCGCGCGGAGCAGCACCTGGAGATTCTGACGCGGGTGCCGCACATCGCCGGCTCGCCCGCGGACGAACGCACGGCGGAGTATGTGGCCAGGCAGTTCCAGGTGGCCCGCCTGCAGACGGAGACGGTGGCCTACCGCGTGTGGATGAACCGTCCGGTGGAAATCAGCGTGACGGTGACGGCGCCCGCCGGAGTCAAGATGAACGGGCCCGCGCGCGAACACGTGGAGGGCGACCCCTTCCAGGACAACCGGCTGGTGGTGATGCCGTTCAGCGGATCGTCGCCCTCCGGTGACGTTGAGGCCGAAGTGGTATACGCCAACTACGGCACGCCGGATGACTTCCGCCGGCTGGAAGAGATGAAGATCGACGTGAAGGGGAAGATCGTGCTGGTGCGCTATGGCATGAACTTCCGCGGCGTGAAAAGTTTTGTGGCGGAAGAACACGGCGCGGCCGGCGTTTTGATCTATTCCGATCCGTGGGACGACGGCTATTTCAAAGGTGACATCTATCCCAAAGGCCCGTGGCGTCCGGAGACGGGCGCGCAGCGCGGCTCGATCCAGTACATGTTCAAGTATCCCGGCGACCCCACGACGCCGGGCTTCGCTTCCACCGTAGACCTTCCCGATTCCAAGCGCGTTCCACCGGAGCAGGCCGCCAGCATGCCCAAGATCCCCACCACGCCGATTTCCTACGGTGACGCTGCGCCCATTCTCGAGAACCTGGGCGGGCCGGAATCGCCGCGCGAGTGGCAGGGCGCGCTGCCCTTTACCTACCACGTTGGCCCCGGGCCGGTGAAGGTGAAGATGCACCTGAAGCAGGACTACCGGCTGTTCACCATCTGGAACGTGATCGGGAAGATTCCCGGAACCAAATATCCGGACGAGTGGGTGATCGTGGGCAACCATCGTGACGCGTGGGTGTACGGCGCAGTGGACCCCAACAGCGGCACGGCGGCAATGCTGGAGACGGTGCACGGAATGCAGGAGCTGCTGCAAACCGGCTGGAAGCCGGAACGGACGATCGTCTTCGCTAGCTGGGACGCGGAGGAAGAAGGGCTGATCGGCAGCACGGAGTGGGGAGAGCAATTTGAACGCGAGCTGGCGCACGCGGTGGCATACTTCAATCTGGATGTGGCGGTCACAGGGCCGAACTTTAACGCCTCCGCCGTGCCCAGCCTGAAAGGCTTTGTGCGTGACGTGACGCGCTTTGTCCCCAGCCCCAAGGGCGGCATGCTGTACAACGTGTGGAAAGAAGACCGGGCCAGGCAGCCGGAGCGTCGCACGGACGGCGGTCCGGGCCGCGCGCCCAACGCGCGCGTGGAGAGCGACGTGCCTGTGGGCGACCTGGGCAGCGGGTCAGACTACAGCGTGTTCATCCAGCACCTGGGAATTCCTTCCACCGACATGACTTCAAGCGGCCCGTACGGCGTCTACCACTCGGTGTTCGATAACTTTGCCTGGTTCAAGAAATTCGGCGATCCCACGTTTGTCTATGAGCAGGAGATGGCGCGCGTGGTAGGACTGGAAGCTCTTCACATGGCCGCGGCCGACGTGCTGCCCTATGACTACGAGCTTTACGGCAAGGAGATCAGCGCATACATCGAGCGGGCGCAGGAGAAGGCGAAGCAGGCGCTGGGCGCCTCCGCGCCTGACTTTGGCGCAGCGGCAGCGGCGGCCAAACGATTTACCGCGGCCGGCGCGAAGGTATTGACCTTGCAGAAAAATCCCGCGCCGGAGACAGCAAAATTGAACCAGGCGCTGATTGCCGCGGAACGCGCCTTGCTGCTGGAGAAGGGGCTGCCGAATCGTCCATGGTTCCGCCACGCCATCTACGCGCCGGGACAGTACACGGGCTATGCCGCAGTGGTGATCCCCGGAGTGAATGAGGCGGTTGACGCGAAGAATGCCCAGCTTGCCGGCGAACAACTGCAGGCGCTCACAGAAGCGCTGAATCGGGCCGCGGGCGTGCTGGAGGCGGCGGCACAGTAGAGCAATCGCCGAAATCGCCGTCATCGCGCGTGATCGCCGTGATCGGTGCGCGCTTGCGAAAACTGGAGACCCGGAAGCGTTTGCGCTCACACCGATCGTTGGGAGAAGAGCTCCCAATGCCGATTTCCTTCCATACATTTGAGCGCAATCCTTGATGTTTCGGCACCGAAACAATCACACACAGGTGTGATCTGCGTCACTGTCTTGCACGAGTGATAAACCTCACAGACGAGCAGCTCCGGCAGCGCTTAGGATCGGGTGCGTGATGAAAGTCCCAAAGAGTAGAAATGAATTCAAGCACGGCGCAAGCAAGAACATCATCGGTTCGCGGCGCGTTTTGCGTTGCGTCGAGCATGCAAAACAGCTCAAGTAACGTTATCCAAGTAACGTTACCGGCCTAGATGGAAGAAAGGAGGGTTCTAAGGTCTTTGAGCGATTCGTGGAAACGCTCGCAGGCTGAAGAATCAAGAAGCTATGAACCCCATCGTCAACAAATTCGTTGAAGCGCATGACCGGTACATGGAGTTAGACCGCATTCGCACCGAATGCAAGAACGCAGCGGAACGCGAATCCATCCACATCGCCATTTTGCGGGCCTATCTGGAAGTGCAGTTTCACGCCCGCCAGATCGCGGGCCTGCAGTTTGCTGACGGCATGGATTTTGCCGAAGTCAACTGACATTTCCCTTCCAGACACCTCTTCGCGTAGAATCAGCGTCTAAGAAGTCACGCCACTCCTGTTTGCACAGGTCCGCCCGGAACGGCATGGTCCGGATCCGAGCTATCGTCTGAAAATCTCTTTGACCGGAGCCGGCCATGCCCGTGGCACGCATTATCACCGACCATCCGGAGAGGACAGACGCACTCTCCCGGCAGCTTGAAACGCAAGGCTACACTGTGGAAGTGGTGCGCCGGCGGGCCGCGGTTGCTGCTCCCGCCGACCTGGAAATTGACTTTGAAATCTGGCCGGAAGAGAGCGTGCTGGACCATGCAGCCACCCTGGCGGAAGAGCTGCACGCCGACGTGGCTGTGGCCCCGGGGCTTGAGTTAGAGAGCATGGAAGCCGCGCCGCCGCAGCCGGGCCTTTCTACCGCGGAAGAACCACAAGCCTCTGATTTTCCCGGCGAGACGATTGCTCCGCGTCCCGCGGATGAAACTGCTCCTCTGCCTCCGGTGCAGTTCACCCAACCTGAGCCAGTGCGAACGGAACCCGACCCGGTGCCGAACTTCGCGGCAGGCCCTCCCGTCATCGCCGCGCAAGCAAAACCCACGGCGCCGCAGGAGGCTGCTCAAGGCGCCTGGCACGAGAGGGCGCTGGAGCCGGACGAGGTCTTCTTTGCTCCTGAGCAGCGCGAACCCGCGCGCGACCTCCATGCGCCGGTGATGCAGGACACGGTCCAGCAGCAGACCTCGAGCGCCGGGTTTCTCGCCGAACTGTGGAAAGCTCTGGACCACGTAGGCCGCGAGCTCGGGGAGCGGTGGCGCATTCGCCTGGCCGAAAAGAACGCGGAACGCGAAGAACGCCTGCTGGAGCTGACGGAGAGGAAGACGCTCGCCCAGGTGCGGGCGAATGAATTACAGGCTGCGCGCGAGGCGGCTTCTGCGCGCCTCAAAGAGCTGGTCCGCGCCGGCGGAACCGAGCCTGCCCCGGCGCCAGCGACCCGGTCGGAAGAGACTGCTCCCACGTTTGTCTTCGCGCAGCCTGAGTCGCGGCTGAGCGCGTTGAAGAAAATGCTGCTGGGGCGTCGCTCCAGCCCGCAAGTGCAGGCAATCCTGACCGGCGTGGCAGCGGTGACGGCGCTGTTCGTCCTGGGGATGGCCATCGCATCGTTCCGCCCGCGGCCCGCGCTTTCCAATAGCCTGGACCAACCTTATAAAGGAGTCACCGTACAGACCAGGGATAAGACGGTGACGGGAGCAGCTCCGGCGCCCGTAAAAACTAAGACAGCCCCTCGGCCCAGCCCCGCGGCACGCAGCAATCCCAACACCGGCAAGCAATCTCCGGCACATCGCGCAGGCGATGACGTGACGGTGAAGCGAATGGGAACGGGCGCCAGTGGCAGCGATGTCAGCGTGCGGCACACGGGCCCAACCCAATCAAAACCGGCTGCAAAGGCCACACCGCAAGGCGGGATGAAGCACATTTCGGATCTGGATAATTGAAAGGAGGCAGTTAGCAATTAGCCGTTGGCAATTAGCAAAACCGTTCGGGAACCCGGTTCTCTGTATCTGCTAATTGCTATTTGCTAATTGCTAACTGCTTCTGGTTTACCGCCCTCCCGCAATCTTCTCCACCAGCTGCGAGTAGTCTTTCTTCTCCACGCCGTAAACCTGCTTATTGAACTCGTCCACTTTCTGCGAGTAGTTCATGGAACAGAATTTGGGGCCGCACATGGAGCAGAACTTCGCTTCCTTGTAGTAATCGTCAGACAAGGTCTCGTCGTGCATGGAGCGCGCGGTTTCGGGATCGAGCGAGAGCGCGAACTGCTTTTCCCAATCGAAGGTATAGCGGGCGTAGCTGAGCGCGTCGTCGCGATCGCGTGCGCCGGGGCGATGGCGGGCCACGTCGGCGGCGTGCGCTGCGATCTTGTAGGCGATGATGCCGTCCTTCACGTCCTTCTCGTTGGGCAGGCCCAGATGCTCTTTGGGCGTGACGTAACAAAGCATGGATGCGCCGTGCCAGCCGATCAGCGCCGCGCCGATCGCGGAAGTGATGTGGTCGTAGCCGGGAGCAATGTCGGTCACCAGCGGGCCCAGCGTGTAAAACGGTGCGCCGTAGCACCACTCCACCTCTTTATCCACCTGCTCCTTGATCTTGTCCAATGGAACGTGGCCGGGGCCCTCGATCATCACTTGCACGTCGTGCTCCCAGGCTTTCTTCGTGAGCTCGCCCAGGGTGCGCAGTTCGGCGAACTGGGCTTCGTCGCTCGCGTCGGCGATGCAGCCAGGACGCAGACCGTCACCCAGCGAGTAGGAGACGTCATACTTCTTCATGATCTTGGTGATGTCGTCAAAGCGTTCGTAGAGGAAGTTCTGTTTGTGATGGTGGGCCATCCACTGCGCCAGGATGGCGCCGCCGCGGCTCACGATTCCGGTAATGCGCTTGGTTATCAGGGGAAGATATTGAACCAGTACGCCCGCATGGATCGTCATGTAATCCACGCCCTGCTGCGCCTGCTCTTCAATCACCTCGAGCATCAAGTCGATGGAAAGATCTTCGATGCGCTTGACGCGGGAGACTGCCTCGTAGATCGGCACCGTCCCAATGGGCACCGGCGAGTGCCGCAGGATGGCCTCGCGGATCTCATGAATCCCGCCGCCGGTGGAGAGGTCCATCACGGTATCGGCGCCAAAATGCACCGCCGTGTGCAGCTTGCGCAGCTCTTCGTCCACGTTGGACGTGATCGCCGAGTTCCCGATGTTGGCGTTGATCTTGCACAGTGAGGCCACGCCGATGGCCATCGGCTCCAGCTCCGGATGGTTCACGTTTGCCGGGATGATCATCCGTCCCTCGGCAACTTCGGTGCGCACGGTTTCCGGCGAAATCTTTTCCCGCTCGGCGACGTACACCATTTCTTCGGTAACCAGTCCCTGCCGCGCAAAATGCATCTGCGACATGTTGTCATCGCCGCTCTGGGCGGCCTGGGTGTGGCGGCGCGCGGTCCATTCCTCGCGCGGCTTTGCGACTTCGTGATTGTGGCCATTGCTAGCAGTCATGAGAGTCCCCTTGAAGTGTTCAGAACCTTACATTATACGCGCCGAAGCCGCGGCAACCTTTGAATGAGAGGCGTCTTGCCTCGTCGCGGGCCCCCGAGCGTGACGTAAGTCACACATGTTACCTGCACCCCTTGACCGGGGTCCAAAGCGGAGCTACTTTGAAGAGTTATGACGGAGTCAAAGAGCAAGACCCTTAAGTTTGGCGTGGCCATCGGCGTCATCGTGCTCACGCTTGGGTATCTGACCTGGACCGGCGTCAGCCAGAACAAGAGCTTTTTCGTCACCATCGCGGAACTGCGTGCCATGGGTGATGACGCTTACGCTCGCCAGCTTCGCGTGACCGGGTTCGTCCGGCCCGGCAGCATTCACCGCAACGGCACCAAGGCTGATTTCGTCATCGAGCAAGGCGACCTGATGCTGCCCGTCAGCTACAAGGGAATGGAGCCTCCGCCGGACACGTTCAAAGACCACGCTCAGGCCGTGGCGATCGGCCAACTCGGCCGTGACGGCACGTTTCAGGCCCGGGAACTGCAGGCCAAATGTGCCTCGAAGTACGAAGACATGGAGAAAGCTCAGGCAGGGCAGAGTTCCGCCGCCGGCGCAACGCGCAAGAACTGAACGGTTTAAGCCTGCACCCCTTGACCGGGGTTGCTGGCGGGGCTAACCTTTGAACAGTATGCAAAACAAGTACTTCAAATTCGGCGCGGCCATCACCGTCATCGTGCTGGCGCTTGGCTATCTTGCCTGGACGGGCGTTCAGGAGACCAAGTCGTATTACGTCACCATCAAGGAGCTGCACGCCATGGGCGATGGCGCCTATACCAAGCACCTGCGCGTGGCCGGCTTTGTGCAGCCGGGCTCCATCAAGCAGAGCGGCACCCACGCCGACTTCACGCTCGAGGAAGAAGGCCAGACGCTCAAGGTGAGTTACAAGGGCTCCGAGCCCCCGCCGGACACTTTCAAAGACCATGCCCAGGCTCTGGCCATCGGCGACCTGGGGAAAGATGGCGTCTTCCACGCCAAAGAGCTCCAGGCCAAGTGCGCTTCCAAGTACATGCCGCAGGATGGGACCGCAGCGCCGGCACAGCAAAAAGGCAACTGAGGTACCTGTCCGCTGAACCCTCAAGCTCCTCCCGTCCGCGTTGAAAACGTCTCCAAGGTTTATGGCCGCACGGCCGCGGTCCGCGGCGTTTCGCTTGAACTCGAACAGGGCCGGTTCTATGTTTTGCGCGGCGAAAACGGCGCCGGCAAGTCCACGCTCCTGCGCATGATCGCCGGCCTGAATGAGCCCACGGAAGGCAGCATCCTTATTTACGGCATCAAGAACAAAGAAGCCCGCGAGCATGTTGGCTACATGGCGCACGCGCCGCTGCTCTATGAAGAGCTTTCCGGAATGGAGAACCTGCGTTTCTTCGCCCAGTTGTATGGCATCGCCTCCGATGGGCCGCTCACGCAGGCCCTCGAGCGCGTGGGGCTCGATCCTAAACTCGAACGCCGCGTGGGCCAGTATTCTCAGGGCATGAGGCAGCGGCTTTCTCTGGCTCGCGCCATCTTTCACTCGCCGAGCTTGCTTCTGCTCGATGAGCCTTTTTCCAACGTCGATCCTGATTCCGCCGCCGCCATAGCCCAACTGCTCGCCTCCATGCGGGATGAAGGCAAGACCATCGTGCTGGTCACGCACCAGGTCGGCCTGCTCTCCAGCGTTGCCGATGAATACATCCTGCTCTCCCGCGGGGAACTGGTGGAGCGCGGCGCCATGCAGCGAGTGAACGCATGAGCCACTCCATCACCAAGCTCACCTGGGTCAACGTGCGCAAAGATCTGCGCCTGGAGTGGCGCTCGCGCGACGTGCTCAACTCCATGCTGTTTTTCGCCCTGCTGGTCGTGGTGATCTTCAGCTTTGCTTTTAATCCCACAGTGGAAGAGTCCCGCCGCATTGCGGGAGGCCTGTTCTGGACCGCCTTCCTTTTCTCCACCGTGATGGCGCTCAACCAGTCCTGGGCGCGCGAACTACGCAACGGCGTGCTGGATGCCTACCGTGTCTCACCTTCGCCTTCCGAGGCCCTGTTTCTGGGCAAGGTCATAGGTAACTTTATTCTTGTTCTGCTGCTGGAATGCCTGATGGCCCCGCTCTTTGTCATCTTTTACAATCTGAGTTCAGTGGGGCCGGTGTGGCAGCTTGCCGTGGTGTTCCTGCTGGGGACGTGGGCGCTGGTAGTGAACGGAACATTTTTTGCCGCCATGTCCATCCGCACCCGCAACCGCGAACTCATGCTGCCCTTGTTGCTGCTGCCGATCTCGATTCCGGCAGTGGCGAACATGGTCCTGGCCACAACCAACGTGCTCACCGGCGAATCTTCGCCCGTGCTGCAGATAAAATTCCTGGCGGGATACTGCGTGATCTTTACCACTGCATGTTTCCTGCTGTTTGATACGGTGTTGAACGCAGAATGAAACCCATACTTTTCACTCTCTGGACTCTGATCACGCTCGGCGTGCTCGGCTTCGCTTGTTATGAGGCGGCTTATGTCGCGCCCACGGAAGCCACCATGTTCGATGCCCAGCGGATCTTCTACTATCACGTTCCCGCCGCGTCCGTCGCGTTTGCCTTGTTCATCGTGAACTGCATCGCCTCGATCATCTATCTTGCCAAGCGCAGCGCGTGGGCGGACGCCTTGGCCGTCACCGGAGCTGAAGTGGGTGTGGTGTTTTGCGGCGTTGTGCTGGTCACTGGCCCCATCTGGGCTCGATACGCCTGGGGGACCTTCTGGGTGTGGGACGCCCGCCTCACCACGACCTTGCTGCTGTGGCTGCTTTACGTCAGCTATCTCATCCTGCGCCGCAGCTCTGAGGCCGGCTCCACGTCGGTGCTTGCCGCTTCGCTGGCCATCTTCGCCTCGCTCGATATTCCCATCGTCTATATGTCGAACCGCTGGTTCCGCACCAACCATCCCCAGCCCGTGATCTTCAATGAAGGCCTGGACCCGCGCATGAAGGTAATCCTCGGGTGGTGCGTCCTTGCTTTCATGGCTCTTGGCATCCTGATCGCCTGGTTCCGTTACGACCTGGAGCGCCTGGCCCAGAAGATCAACGCCGCGCATATCCGGAAAGCGGCGCGCGGCAGCTTCGCGGCTCTGCTTCCCGGCATGTTCCTCTTTCAGCTCACCGGCCACTGGCCGCCCATCCGCTATTTCCATGCCGGGGCCATCGCCGCCTGGACGATCTACCTGGCGTACCTCCTGATCCTGTTCCGCAAGTTCGCAAGGCTGAAGAAGGAGATGCAAGAACTGGGAGGATAAGGCATCCGCCGCGGTTTCACTTTGCTAGCATGAAAATTCGGCGACAGGTGCCGAATTTTCATGGTAAGGAATCGACTACCCGACCTCCGGCGGCGGCACGTACGCGGCCCGACGCCGCATCTCGGCGATCCACTCCTTCTCCGGATAGTCTGACGCCAGAAGCCGTTGAATTTCTCTATGCACGCTGTATTCCACGCGACGGACCGCCGGTTGGCCGTTATCGATCAACAGGTAGGAGGCGCGCGGGTCGCCGTCGTAAGGCGAGCCTACGCTGCCGCTGTTGCAGATAGTCATGGCTCCCACCTGGCGTATGAATGGCCGGTGGATGTGGCAATAGACCACGATGCGCGCGTTCAGGCTTTTGTATGTGCTCTCGAGTTCAGCGTCGTCCGCCGTATCCATGGGAGCTCGCCACACGTTGCCCGGACTCGCATGCAGCAAGACCAGGTCTTCATGCCGCAGCTCAGCCGGCAGACGACGGAGCCATGCAAGCCTCGTTTCGCCGATCATCTTTCTTGTGGCCGGCCCGCACACCTCAAACAATATGCGGAACAATGGTTTCAGTTTGGGCGCGGAAGCTTCCAGGAAGGCTCGGCCAGCATCGGTCCACAGCATTTCATCCGTGTTGCCCACCACGCCGGCCCAGCCTTCGTGCTCGACCAGATCAAGCACCTCAACCGGATTGCACCCGCCATAAGCCAGGTCACCGCCGTGAAAAACCAAGTCGGGCTTTTGTTGCCGGAGGTCAGCCACAACGGCATCAAGCGCAGTCAGGTTGCCGTGAATATCGGAGAGGATAGCGATGCGCATGAGCTCAAAAAACCTTACCACTGATGACACAGATCATACAGATCGATCACGGAAGGGAGCGCCACTCAATGCTCAATCTTTTGGCAATTTTGGCATTTCTGGCAATCCGTCTAGTTCTGGCAATCCGTCTCACGAGCAAGCCTTTTGCTTGCCACTCAGCCACGCCTCTCCGCGTTACACTTAGAAGATGACTGAAGGCTCCCCCAACGCCCTTGCCCAGGCTTCGTCTTCTTACCTGCGTTCCGCCATGCACCAGCCCATCCACTGGCATGAGTGGGGGGCGGAGGCTTTCGAGAAAGCCAGGCAGCAGGACAAGCCCGTGCTGCTCGATATCGGGGCAGTGTGGTGCCACTGGTGCCACGTGATGGACCGCGAGTCATATGACGATCCTGCAGTCGCGCAGATCATCAACGAGAATTTTGTCGCCATCAAAGTTGATCGCGACGAACTCCCCCACGTGGACGCGCGCTACCAGTCCGCGGTGCAGGCAATCAGCGGGCAAGGCGGCTGGCCGCTCACGGCGTTTCTCACGCCTGAAGGCAAGCCGTTTTACGCCGGCACGTACTTCCCGCCGCAGGACCAGCAGGGACGTCCCGGCTTCCGGCGTGTGTTACTCACCTTGGCCAACGCTTTTCGCGAAAAGAACGCTGAGGTCCTGGAATCCGCCAACAGCGTGATGGGCGTGCTGGAGCAGGCGGAAGCCTTTCCCGGCAAGTCCGGCACGCTGCGGCCGCAGTTGATTGACGGCATGATGACCGCCGCGCTCAAGCTGTTTGACGAAGAGCACGGCGGCTTCGGCTCGGCGCCCAAGTTTCCTCATCCCAGCGCCATCGATCTGCTGTGCCAGCGCGCGGTTGAGACCGGCGACGAGCGCCTGAAAGAAATCGTCAGCATCACGCTCCTGAAGATGGCCCAGGGTGGCGTCTATGACCAGCTTGGCGGCGGCTTCCATCGCTACTCGGTGGATGAGCACTGGATCGTGCCCCATTTCGAAAAAATGTCGTACGACAACTCCGAGCTGCTCAAGAACTACGTGCACGGCTTCCAGCTCACGGGCAGCGAATTTTTTGCCAAAGTTGCCCGCGACATCATCCGTTGGATGGACGAGTGGCTCACAGATCGCGAGCACGGCGGCTTCTACGCCTCGCAGGACGCCGACATCTCGCTCGACGACGATGGCGACTACTTCACCTGGACGCTGGATGAAGCAGAAGCCGCGTTGAGCGACGACGAGCTGCAAGTGGCGATGTTGCGTTACGACATCGGCGAGACCGGCGAGATGCACCACAATCCCGCCAAGAACGTGCTTTACGTCCGCACCAGCCTGGAAGAGATCGCGCAGCGCGTAGACAAATCGCCGCAGGAAGTTGCCGCGGTGCTCAATTCGGCCGAACAGAAGATGTACGCTGCGCGCTTGAAGCGGCCCACGCCCTTCGTGGACAAGACCATCTACGTAAGCTGGAACGCCCTGTGCATCTCCGCTTATCTGCGGGCTGCGCAAGTGCTCGATCTGGGACCGGCCCGGCACTTTGCCTTGCGCTCGCTCGACCGCATTCTCGCCCAGGGTTGGAACGCCGCGTCCGGGCTGGAGCATGTGATCGCCTATTCCGACCCGCAGGCTGCCAAACGGCGCGTTCCCGGCGTGCTCGATGATTACGCCTTCACCGTCATCGCCTGCCTTGATGCTTACGAAGCCACGGCCGACCTGACTTACTACGAATTCGCGCACAAGATTGCCGAGGCCATGATCGCCCGCCTGCGCGACCCGGAGCAGGGCGGCTTCTTCGACTTTGCCGCCGGTCCCGACCTGGGCGAAGGAGTGGTCCTGGGCGCGCTGGCCGCGCGGCGCAAACCCCTGCAAGACGCCCCAACGCCCGCGGGCAATCCCGCTGCCGCCATCGCCCTGCTGCGGCTCCACGCTTACAGCGGCGCGGACAACCATCGCGAGATCGCCGAAGAAACCCTACAGTCGTTTGCCGGGATCGCTGAGCATTACGGCCTGTTCGGCGCCACCTACGCGCTGGCGCTCGATCTGTGCCTGCGCCCGCACACCCAGGTGGTCATCGCCGGCAGCGGTGAGCAGGCGGCGCGATTAAAGGCCGCGGCGGTAAGGCCGTTTTCGCTCAACAAGTCAGTGTTGCATCTCCCGGAAGGCGAGGTGGTACCGCAGATGCTGCCTCCGGCGCTGGCCCAGACCATCCCCAACCTGCCGGCGATCAAAGAGAAGAAGACCGTGGCTGTGCTGTGCAGCAACTTCACCTGCCAGCCGCCGATCACAGATCCCGACGAGTTGGCCTCTCAAATCCTGAGCGCAGTGAGAACTCCGCGCAGCCCGGAGAAACAACGGGCATAAGATCAAAGACCAAAGATCATTTGGGATTGTGCAGATCGCGGAGATACTGCGCCGGCACAGGCTCGCCGGTCAGCGTCTTCAGAAACTCTTTCAACTGGCGCTTCTCTTCGGCTGAAAGATGCAGTGGCTGGATCTCCTTCGGCCCGCCCCGGAAAGTTCCCTCAGGATCGCCGCCGCGATCATAAAACTCGATTACGTCTTCAAGCGTCGCCGCCTGACCGCTGCGGAAATAGGGGGCGGTCTCAGCCACCTGGCGCAGGCTCTTGGTGCGCCACAGGCCCGCGGGAATCTTGCGGCTGCAGAAATCGCCGTTGCGCTTGGTCTTAGGATCGTCGCTGAAGGGGCCGTTTACGTTGAAGTCGCCGCCCGCGGTTGCGGGATCGCAGATGAGCGACTGGTTGGCTGAGCGCCCAGGCTCCTGCGGGTCAGCGTGCGGAGAGCGCGCGGTATCGATCTTCAACCCGATCACGTGAAAGTCATCGTCAGAGAACATGGGTCCGGAATGGCAGCGCACGCAGCCCGCCTTGCCGATGAACAGCTTCAGTCCGGCGCGGGCATCGGCGCTGATGGCATCGCGCTGGCCGGCCACGTAGCGATCAAAGGGCGCGTTGCGGCTGACCAGCTTGCGCAGGTAGGCCTCCATGGCCTTGCCGTAGTTGGCCAGAATGCGATTGACGATCTCCTTGTCCGCTGCGCTCAGCGCGTCCCAGTTGGCCTTGTCTGTGTAAGGAGAGCCGGTGGCGGGAAAGCGCTTGTAGTCGCTGAGCGCAGGGTTGAGCGGCCACTCAGGAAACGCGCGGTTATAGTCGGCGCGATAGTGTTCGAAGATCACGTGCGCCAGTTGCAGGCGGCTGCCATTCTGCACCGGCGGCCCTTCGGGCTCGCTCTGCGCGTCAAACCATTCCGAGTCGGCATAGCCGTCATTCTCGCGCCAGTGCGCGCCGGAACTGTGGATGTAAAAGACGGTGTTCACCACGCTGCTGGCGTTGCGCGTCATCCATTGCGAACCCAGCGCGGTGGCGTTGGGAATCACTCTCACGCTTGACGACTGATCATCTTTGCCCGATGATTTGCTCACTTTGCCTACTGCTCGCGCATCCGACCGGATATCAAACAGCCACTTCGACTCCGGCATGTGGCAGTTGCGGCAGGCAATCTTGCCTTTGTCGCCGATCTCGCCGAGCTGGCCTTCCTGACGCGTGCCGCCCTGGATAGGCCCGGAAAGCCGTGGTTCGAAGAATAGCTTCTGCCCCAGCAGAGCAGCGGCAGGCGAGTCGGCGTACTTGTTTGTGGTGTCCGCAGGCAGCGCGGGCAAAGGAGAGAGCGTTTTGATCGCGGCCCATTCTTCCGCGGAGAAGACCGGCGAATCGGACGACTGAGCGGGATGTTTCTGGCTGCGAGCGGGCGCCGCGCACAAACAGGCGAGCAGAGCCAAGCTGATGAGTGCTTTCATTTTGCTCATCAAGCCTACCATTGCCATGCCAAGATCGGACCCGCAAAAGAGTCTCTTGGGTAGAGACACAGCACGGCCGCGTCTCACTCATTGACTTTCGTTGGTTATAGGGATCCCTCGCCAGAGGCTCGGGATTTCAGAAAAACCTTTGCGCCCTTTGCGGTGAACTCAGGAGTACGCTTCTTCCAGCAGCTCCATCACATGCCTGACCGGCGTATTCAGCCCGCGTTGCGCCATGCCGGCACGAAGCTGGATCATGCATCCCACGTTGGCCGTGGCCACAATGTCGCTCGTGACGGACTGCACGTCTTCCATCTTGGCGGACAGCACGCGCATGGAAAGTTCGTTTTGCTGGACGTTATACACGCCGGCGCTGCCGCAGCATTGGTCCTGGTGCGGCAGCTCCACCAGCTCGCAGCCAATGGCCTTGAGCAACTGCCGCGGCTGGTCTTTGATGCGCTGCGCGTTGGCCAGATGGCACGGGTCCTGGTACGCCACCTTCTTGCCGATCTTCTTTTTCGCCGGCCTCAGCCCCACGCCCGCCAGGTATTCCGTCACATCTTTGGCTTTGGCCTTAAACTGTTTGGCCTGCTCGGCGAACGCGGGATCGTGCTCCATCAGGTCGTCATACTCTTTCATATGCGAGCCGCAGCCGGCGGCGTTGGTGATGATGGCGTCGTAATCAGCGCTCAGGAAGACCTTGATGTTGTTGCGCGCCAGCTTGCGCGAGTCGTCGCGATAGCCGGCATGGGCGTGCAGCGCGCCGCAGCATCCCTGGCCGGCGGGGATGTGGACTTCAATCCCGTTCTGCGTGAGCACGTTCACCGTGGCGCGGTTCAGGTGCGAAAATGCCACGTTGTTGATGCACCCGGCCATGAATGCCACTTTGCCGCGGCGCTCGCCCACGGCAGAAAACGTTTTGCCGATTTCGCTGAAGAAGAATTCGCGGTCGATCTCCGGCGCAAGCTTCTCCACATCGTCCATGCCCATCAATCGCGTGATACCCGTTGCGCGG
>DASVFK010000308.1:0-10168 GCA_036380095.1 Candidatus Angelobacter sp.
ACCTCCGGTCTGCAAAGGTCTGGCTAACTGCTAATTGCCAACTGCCAATTGCTATTTCCCCACCAGCTTCTGCTTCTCCAGGATGCTCACCAATCGATCCACCCATGCCTGATCGATATCGAGCAGGTATTCGGCGGAAAGCAGATCGGCGATTTCGGCTGTGCTGCGGTGACCATCCATGAAGTTAATCGCTTCAAAGGAGATCAACCCGAAGTCGGGCTTGGTGGCCAGACCTTCAGAGTCGCTGGCGAAGCGGGCTTGCTGCTCAGAGAGCCACTTGCGATCTTCAGGACCGGCGTTTTCGAAGGCGGAGGTATCGAGAGGAAGAAGGGTGAGGCGGTGGGGACCGGTGCCCGAGGGCGTCGGTGGCACAGGAAATCCGTCGCGAGGCTCGCCCATGACGAGCTGTGAGAGATATTGGAACCGTTGCAATTCGAGCGACAGGCGTTTGCGGTCCGTTGCCAGGCGGCGCTTCGCCGCGCCATCGGTGCTTGCCCCCATATCCACGGCCATCCTTTGCAACAAGCCTCCCATTGAAACTGCGGCAATGCGCGCGGTTATGGTGGTGCTTCCAGGGGTGGCGATCCAGCAGGCCGCCGCGCTCGCCAGCACACCCACACGCCTGAATTCGCTGGCATCCGTCTTGTCGATTTTGTCCTCGCTGGTGTGGTGCGTCCAATCCGGATCATGCCCCAACATGGTTCCCGGGATGCCCAGCCCCAGAAAGACATCGTGATCGCTGCCTTGGGTGTACGGGATCGCTTCAACCGGCCAGTAGTTTCGTGTGCCCGTGGGGGCGTAAAGGCTGGCTTCACGCGTTTGTTGCAGCAAGTCAAACATGATCGCATCGAGATATGAAGGGACGGAGTCTGGAGTGCGTGTGAAGTAGAACCGTGAGTTGGTCTTGACCGTATCCTCACCAACCATATCCATGTTAATGTTGGCGACAACGCATGGCTTCGGCTCCGACGTAGTCAAGGTGTCCCTTCCGGGTGTATCGCATCGCCGTATTTCAGGGTGATTGCTCACGTAAGCCAGCGTGCCGAAGTATTCCGGCACCCACATGAAATGAATGGTCAGGCGCGGGGCAGGAATTTTCTTTGCAGCGATCAGCGTTTGCAGCGTGCGCACTGCTTCCATCATGGCGCCGGAGCCGGAAGCGTTGTCATTGGCGCTCCACTTGGGATGGTCGAGATGGCCGGTAATCAGCACTTCGGCTTCCGGATGCTCCGTTCCGCGAATATAAGCGTGGACCAGCGTGAGCTTGCCGGGGCCGAGCGTGGCGTCAACCTTGCCGTGGACGCGCACGGCGCCCTGGGCCATGAGCGCCTTGAGCATGTCATATTGGTTGCGCGAAATCTGGAACCCACTGCTGGTCTTCTCCAACTCTTCCGCGCGCGGCCAGATGCCGTTGTAACGAACCATGTCAGGATGGTCCGGTCGATCGCCCGCCGCTGGGTAGATGACCACGCCCACGGCGCCATGCTTCAATACCGCCTCACGAACCACGTTTGCCGCGTAACCCGAAGCCAGCGCGACTTTGCCGCGCACGTCTTTGTCTTTGTAGTCGGCCTCACTGGTGCCGCTGCCCACTTCCACCAGTTCGCCTGACCACTCCCCGCCTTTCGAGTAGGTGGAAACGCACATGGGCACATCGGCATAGCGGCAGAGCATGATCGGTTTGAATTCTTTTGCGCCAGCCGCGCCGGCATTCTCCAGCCAGAGTTCCCCGCCGCGCATGTCCCAGCCCATGGGTGAAGTGTAGGTGCCGTACTTGATCTTGCCGTCAGAAGGAAACTGCTCGATCTTCGCTTCCAGTCCCCACGCCTTCAGGCGCGGCAACACCACCTGCTCGGCGACGCTGGCCATCATGGGGCTGCCCTGTATGCGATGGTACTCGACGATGCGGCGCGTGTTCTCCTGCGCGGCCTCGCCGGAATATTCCGTGGCGATGGCGTCAAAGACTTTCTGATCGACAAGGTGCTGCGCGGAGGCGCACAGCGATATCAGGCACACGAGCACGAGGATGAAGATTTTCATATCGGCAAAGAGCGTACAGGAGGACCCAGCAGTTAGCAATTAGCACTTGGCTTTCCATTGCAACGCGGAGACGCGGAGGCGCGGAGGAGAAAGCAAACTCAACCGCGGATTAACGCAGATGAACGCTGATAATCATACGAGACAGGGAACGATTTGTTGATCTGCGGGTGTCTGTGTTCATCTGCGGCAGACCCTTGTTTTTCTCCGCGCCTCCGCATTAAGAGCTGCGGTCTTCGCATTTCACCAAGGCATTGCCTTCTGGCTAATTGCTCACTGCCACTTGCCAATTGCTCCTTTTCCACACATTCCACAACGCTGCACCAGATTGCGGCATTGACCGGCTGGTGAGCGCAGCGTAGAGTCCAAGACACGAGTGGTCATCGCCGCTTCGCATCGCAGTCACCCAGCCAATATCAGAAGTTGAGATGCGCAGACTCCGGTCAATCCGGGGCACTGTACCTAGGTAACCCTGTGGAAACGTGGACATAAATGGTTCAACTCACCCCAGAAAACCGGATAAAACACGGAGCTGCAATGACTTATGCCGGGGGCGCGTACTTTGAAAATAAAGTACAATATATGGTGTGCGACTATTGACATGCACAATAAGCAGGCGTAATTTGTCCTTCACTCGCTTTATTCGACCCCAGTCCTGCACCGCAAAAAGTGCAGGGCGGCCGAGACAGCAGAAACGCCGGCGCCAGAGGTGACGCCGGAAGCGTTGTTCGCGGTGATCTTCTAAAGAAAGAAAGACCAAAGTACGCTTTGCCGGCTGGCCTCCGGCAGGCTCAACCATTGTTTGGGTTGCAAATTGGGTTGCATAGAGGAGGTGCGTGATGGAAATGAACTGGTCACGTTGGTTCCGGTTCGATTCAAGTTTCGGGCTGCTGCTGGTGCCAAGCCAGCCTGGCGTGTTTGCGCTGGCGGAAGAAGTTGCGCCGCCTGCTCCCGGTGGGCGTCGCGTGCTGGCGGTGTTTGAGGTGGCGGAAGCGGACGATCTGGCGCAGGGTATGAGCCGCATGTTTGCCCTGGGCAGTCCGTGGCGGCAGAAGCTGGCGCAAGGCCGATGCTTTGCCCGCTACGCCGTGGAGGCCAGTCCGGCAGACCGTCGTGTAGCGGCCGATGCGCTGCGCCAGTGGCTGGAGTCGCAACAGGAAGCCGCCATGCCCGTCTTCGAGCCCTTCAATCTGTCCGCGACCGAACTTTCCGGGCCGCAGCTTGCCGCCACCGTGGCCGAGCGCGCCGTGGATCGAGTGGAGCGCGAATACGCAAAGGCCACGGCGGAAGCGTAAGCCACGCGACGTAAACGCTGCCGGCGGGAACACCAGACGTGGCGGTGCCACGTCTCTACTGAATGCGGTGAACAACAACCCCAGGATCGTGGAGAAGAAAGATGGCGGATTACATCAAGACGACGAATGAGACCACCACGTGGTCCGGCGCAACGCAGCAAGCACAAAAGACTGCGGCCGGACTGAAGTTCGCGCGCTACTTCACCCGCGCCGGCATCTCGCCTTACGACGAAGTGGAATGGGAGCGCCGCACCGCCTCCATCACCGATGCCAAGGGCAACACCATCTTCGAGCAGAAAGACGTGGAGTCGCCCAAGGACTGGTCCATGACCGCGGTGAACATTGTGGCCAGCAAGTACCTGCACGGCCAGGTGGGCACGCCGCAACGCGAATCCGGCGTGCGCGCGCTGATTGAGCGCGTGGCCGACTCCATCCGCGACTGGGGCTTCTCGCAGGGCTACTTCGCAACCGCCGAAGACCGCGACATCTTTCATGACGAACTGGTCCACATCCTGCTCCAGCAGAAAGCCAGCTTCAATTCTCCGGTGTGGTTCAACGTGGGCTGTGACCGCCTGGAGCCGCAATCGGACGGGCAGAACTGGCATTGGCTTGCCGACAAAGGGACCGTTGAGTTCTCCGCCACGGGATACAAGAATCCGCAGTGCTCGGCCTGCTTCATCAACTCCATCAAAGACTCGCTCGACTCGATCCTCACGCTGGCCAAGACTGAAGGCATGTTGTTCAAGTGGGGCAGCGGCACCGGCACCAACCTTTCGCCCTTGCGCGGATCGAACGAAGAGCTGAGCGGCGGCGGCACAGCCAGCGGACCCTTGAGCTTTATGAAAGGCTTTGACGCGTTTGCCGGAGTGATCAAGTCCGGCGGCAAGACGCGTCGCGCGGCCAAGATGGTCATCCTGAACGTTGAGCATCCGGACATTGTGGACTTCATCGAGTGCAAGGCCAAAGAGGAAGCCAAGGCCTGGGCGCTGGTGGAAGCCGGCTATGACGGCTCCGGTCCGGATAGCGAAGCCTACAGCTCCATCTTTTTCCAGAACGCCAACAATTCCGTGCGCGTGACCGATGACTTTATGCAGGCGGTGGAACGCGACGAAACCTTCTTCACGCGTTCCGTGCGAGACGGCCACCCGATGCAATCCTTCAAGGCGCGCGAGCTGCTGCGCAAGATCGCAGAAGCCACCTGGCAGTGCGGCGATCCCGGCATGCAGTATGACTCCACCATCAATCGCTGGCATACTTCGAAGAACACGGCGCGCATCAACGCCTCGAATCCGTGCAGCGAGTACATGTTCCTGGACGATTCGGCCTGTAACCTGGCGTCACTCAACCTGATGAAGTTTCTCCGCGGCAACGGTGAGTTTGACGTGCCCGCGTATCGCCATGCCGTGGACATCATGATCACCGCGCAGGAAATCCTGGTGGATAACGCCGGCTATCCCACGGAGATGATCGCGCGCAACTCGCATGACTATCGTCCGCTGGGTTGGGGTTACGCCAACCTGGGCGCGCTGCTCATGGCGTGCGGCCTGCCTTATGATTCGCCCGCCGGCCGCGACTACGCCGCCGGCGTCACGGCCATCATGTGCGGTGAAGCGTATCTGCAGTCGGCGCGCATCGCCGAGCAATGCCCGGGAATCGCGCCGGCCACCTCGCGCATTACTCCGCCGGACGTCACCGGCGGCGCGTGCCCCGGCTGGTACGTGAATCGCGAGCCGTTTCTTGACGTGATCCGCATGCACCGGGCTTCGGTGAACAAGATCAACAAAGATAACGTCCCGGCCAACCTGCTTGAAGGCAGCCGCCAGTGCTGGGATGAAGCTCTGGCCCTGGGCGAGCGCGTGGGCTATCGCAACTCGCAGGTCACGGTGCTGGCGCCCACCGGCACCATCGGCTTCATGATGGATTGCGACACCACCGGCGTTGAGCCTGATCTGGCGCTGGTGAAGTACAAGAAGCTGGTGGGCGGCGGCATGATCAAGATCGTGAACAACACCGTGCCGCTGGCGCTCTTCAAGCTGGGCTACACCGGAGACCAGGCCAACTCCATTGTCAGCTACATCGATTCCACCGGCACCATTGAAGGCGCTCCCGGCCTGCGCGAGCAGGACCTGCCGGTGTTCGATTGCAGCTTCAAGCCGCAGAAAGGCACGCGCAGCATCCACTACATGGGCCACGTGCTGATGATGGCGGCCACGCAGCCCTTTATCTCCGGCGCCATCTCCAAGACCGTAAACCTGCCGGAAGCGGCCACGGTGGAAGACATCATGGACGCCTACACCCAGTCGTGGAAGCTGGGCTTGAAGGCCGTTGCCATCTATCGCGACGGCTCGAAGAAAGCGCAGCCGCTCATGGCTGCCGCCAAGCGTGAAGAAGCCGCGCGGAGAGGGACCAAAGGCGAAAAGGCAGGCGCCGGATCCGCTGTGGCTTCAGCCGCTGCGGGCGTGGCGGCGCCGATGTCGAAAGAAGAGTCCGCGTTTGCGCGTCTCACTCCCGAACAGCAGGCCTTCGCCATGGAAGTGGTGCGGCTGGCGGGCACGGACAAGGAGCAGGTTTCGACCGTGCTCGATGCCGTGCGCCGCAGCATCGGCCCCGTAGGCGACGAGCGCCACTCCGCGCCGCCCAAGGCCTTGCGCCATCGTCTACCCGGCGAGCGCGCTTCCATCACGCACAAGTTCAACATCGCCGGCCATGAAGGCTACATCACCGTGGGCATGTATAAAGATGGCGCCCCGGGCGAGCTCTTCATCCGCATGGCCAAGGAAGGCTCCACCGTCTCCGGCCTGATGGACGCCTTTGCCCTCGCCGTCTCCCTGGCCCTGCAACACGGCGTGCCGTTGCGTCTGCTCTGTGAAAAGTTCACTCATACGCGCTTTGAGCCTTCGGGCTTCACCGGCAACCCGGAGATCCCCATCGCCAAGTCGCTCATGGACTACATCTTCCGCTGGCTGGAGATCCGCTTTGTGCAAGGCCAGCAGTTCCCGCTGTTTCCGCAACTCGGAGCAGCAGTCAGCACTCAGCCGTCAGCAGTCAGCCAGGCGCCTGCTGCGGACTTTGCCGAAGCCGGTTTAGCCAACAGCCAAGAGCCAATGGCCAAGAGCCATCCGTTCCATGCCTCCGACGCCATGAAAGAGCTCGTCGACCTGGGCGATGCTCCAAGCTGCCATCTCTGCGGCGCGATCATGACCAGGAACGGCTCGTGCTATCGCTGCATGAGCTGCGGAAGCACGAGCGGGTGCAGTTAGATCGCAAAGAAAGGATTTAACGAAGCCCGCCGAAAGGCGGGCTTTTGTACGAGCCCCAATGAATGTTGGCTATATTCGACGTGTTGTACGTTCGCGTTGCGAACGGCTTAAAAGGTCGGTTTCACGATACATTCGTAAAGCAACGGCCGCAATCACACTGGGATTCTGTGCCAGCTTTGTTGGTACTACCCTATTCAACGTAACAAAAAGGACAGCACTGGCTTTCGGCAAGAGCAGAACCGGTTCGCTGATGGCGTTCCCGCCGAAAGGCTGGCTGATCATCGCCGCGATTGTCTTGAGTGCTCTTTGCTACTATGTCCCGAGGTTATCAAGGTTCGTAACAAAAACTGGTCGCTCTTGGAAGGCAGGATTGGTGGATCCGATGCCTCTTTTTGCATTCATGCTTTCCGTGGCAGCGGGTGTAGGTGTGCAATTTCAAATAGCCTACCCGATTCCACTTCTCTGCGGATTGCTCTTTGTCGGATTAGTGCTAACCGACTCTCGCCTCGAGGTTGCTCGCTGTAAACCTAAACCGAGGATTCTGGGAGACCCGATACGCCGCCCCAGTCAAGATATTCTGTTTCGAAGTCAGGCTGTGAATTCGGTTCTTGTAAAAATTGAGCAGGGCAATCCCGTGGTCGCGCTTGTCGGAGACTTCGGTGACGGTAAATCATCCGTTCTCAACTTGTTGATAACAAAGCTGGCCAAGCAGAAAGACAAGTACATCCCGGTGGTCTTTAATTCATGGCTACCTGGGAGCCAAGAGGCCCTGGTCTCATCATTTTTGAAAAGCATTCTTGATGCTCTCAAAGAACGGTTCGATCTCGAAGGCGTGGAAGAATTGGTTCACAGTTATGCCCGCACACTCGCAGGTCTGATTCCAAGGGCGGGCACGGGCCTTTTGAACCTATTCAAAGAAAGAAGTCAGGCTGAAGAAATAAACAACCTTATTTTACTTACACGAGGCATTACGGAGCGGATTGTGGTTCTGGTTGATGATCTAGATCGGATGCAGCGATCCGAACTGGAAGCATTATTAAAGTTGGTGAGGGGAGTTCCAGAATTCTACCAGATAACTTATGTTTGTGCGTTTAGTAAAGAAGCAATAGTGCGGCAACTATCAACTCACTCGGAAGATCGGTCATATTATTACAAATTTGTTGAGAAATTTTTCCCTGTCCAAGTCGAACTCTCAAAAATTGATTCTAATGTACTCTCTTTGCAATTCGACAAACGCTTTGAGTCACTATGCACGCGCTTCGGCCTACTAATGAGCGAAGACGCCCAAAGCCGGTTTGCGACTGACTTTTATCCCATATGGGCCAGGTATGGCCGACGATTCTTGACAAACCTGCGGCGTCTCAACCTTTATTTTGAAAATGTAGGGAACTTATTTGCGTCAGCCGGCAAGGAAATAAATATCTTTGATGCGATGCTGCTGGAGCTTCTCAAGGAAGTGCATCCTGAGATTGTGGAAATGATATATCGCCATTCTTACCACTTTTACCAAAGCGAGTGGCGTTGGGAGACATCAATCGAAGTTCGACTCGACGAAGATCGCGGGAAGCGAGAGCGCGAAAGTTTCATAAAGCAGCTAATTGAAGAGGTTCCCAATACCGATCGCGAGATAATCACAGGGCTTTTGAAAGAATTATTCCCGGCGGTCGAGGAAAGCCTGTCAGGGCATAAGCGAGTAGGCGCTTTGGGCCGACTTGAGGCAGAGAAGCAACGAAAGATTTATCATCCGGTCTGTTTTCCCTGTTATTTCATTCATCGAACACCGCTCGACAAATTCGGCGTAACGGAATTCGATCGATTTCGCAGCTTGATTAACTCTGAATCTCAAGAAGACTTGATCCAATCGAGATTCTACGCAACTTTCAGCGGGCTCACATTCGAGCCAAAGCGGCTGGACTTTTTGAAATGGCTCTTATCGTCTGTTGAAGAGCTTGGCCCAATCCAAAGTGTCTCCCTAGCTAAGGCAATATGGCGCATTGCGTTTCGGTTTAACCCGACTGAAATCGCGGGCGAATTTGGAACTGCCAGAAACTTCACCCTAGCAGCCGCAAGACGACTTTCCGCGAAGGACGGTAATGTTTTTCTAAGAACGGCAATCAGTTCGTCGGCGTCAGACGCATTCGCGGCCGACATTTTGATTCATTCAATCGAACCCGATCGAAGCGTCATAAAGCCAGGTTGGGAAATCGATAAAAAGGAGCTGAGAGAGACATTCAGAAAAAGGTTAAAGCACAGATATTTGGATCAGGGCGGGTCACTTTTTGTATTGGATCGCTACTCCGCATTACATATTTTGTACCGTTGGAGACAGTGCAGTGAGGAAGCAGCAAAGGAGCAAGAAAAATACCTTGATAAAGAGTTTGAGACTGCGCCTAACAATATTGCAAAATTTCTTTTGTGGACTTGGTCGGATTTTCCGGGTGGGCCTGATGAATTCGTCAACTTAAAGCAGCTATATACAGTTGATAGAGTTAAGTGTTTGCTAAGCATAAACAAAGATATTGCTGGGGAGTCTCCGGAAGAGATACGAACGCTGGAACAGTTTCGGACCGCTTATGTCGAACACGCTGCTACCGGATCCAGCTCAGACCAAAAGAGAAAGACAGTGGAAGCTCCTAATGTCTTGATGGACTGGGAATCCGTAGACTTGAGGGTCGAGCTGAATCAGGCCCACTCCGTGACTATGATGATTCTTGTTCGGAACTTGTCGGACGAAGAGCTTAATATTCGGCGGATCACCCTTCGTTCTAACCGCATCGACTTGGGCAATCCCCTTTCACCCAACAGCGAAAAGCCCTGGCTCTTGACTTCTAAGGGAAGTCTACACTTGGATCTCAACATCGGAAGCAGCCTAAAACATTCACTTATAACCGCGAATGGCGGCAATTACGTCATAAATGAGCGCTACAACCTTGATTTCTGCTTTCTATGTGAAGCGAAAGGAACGACTAAGGAGCTGATAAAAACCATCCGTGTCCAAACTGATGCGCATAACGATGCAGTTCAG
Source organism: Candidatus Angelobacter sp. (assembly GCA_036380095.1). Taxonomy (GTDB): domain Bacteria; phylum Acidobacteriota; class Terriglobia; order Terriglobales; family Acidobacteriaceae; genus Angelobacter. The sequence continues at coordinate 9,618 of DASVFK010000308.1, forward strand.
CACCTGACGTGAGCTGGGCGGGCGGGACGGGCTGGGTGGCCCAAGTTTTGCCTTGGTTTTTCTCTCCCTCACGACAGCCCGGGCTGGCCCGTTCTTCGCGCCTTTGGTTTTTGCGAAGGGTGGGAAATCAAGAGGCTGTCCCTCTCCACTCTTGCGCGACCAATCGCCCTAGGCCGTCTTGCCGAAGTGTTTCTCGAACAGTTGCTCCGCCCGTTCCATTCCTTCGGCCGTCAGCATCACGGATTTGGCTGCGGTGGCGGGGTTGGAGATATAGCCCTTGGCGTGCAGCCGGTCCATGGCGTCCCAGGAGTGTCCCTTCCAGGCGCGATTGTCGTCGTGAATTGTGAGATAGAGCAGCGCGAGGACCATCTCATCGACTTTATTCTCATCGTAGTCCATTTTTCACCGGACGTATGTTAGCACGCTAAGAATCCGGTTCACAGGCTGTGGTTTTTCTCTCACTCACGACACAATCAGGTGGCCCATCCTTCCGCCCGGTGTTGGAGAAGGGCTGGCAATTAATGGGTTGAAGAATTACTTTGAAGCGTCCT
>DASVFK010000309.1:0-16425 GCA_036380095.1 Candidatus Angelobacter sp.
AACTTTGTCTTTTCCGCCGAGCATGAAGACCTGGGTGACCTGGCGGATGTTGGCATAAATGTTGTTGTGCGTGAGCATCACGCCCTTGGGATCGCCGGTGCTGCCGCTGGAGAAGATGACGGTGGCCAGGTCTTCAGCGCCCTGGGGCTTGGCGCCCAGCGCCCGCTTGAGCAGGCGATAGGGGAAGGTCCATGCCAGGAGCAACGCAGCCAGCTTTTCGCTGAAGCGCGGCGCTTCCAGCTCATCTTCAAGAAGAATGGTCTTGCCCGGAATTTGCATGTTGGGGAAACGCTCCAGGAAAGCCTTGGAGGTAATCACCGTTTGCAGATTGCATTGCCGCGCGCAGGAAGCAAGCACTTCATTGTTGGCCGTGTAGTTGAGATTGACTGGCACGCGGCCCAGCAGCGCTGCGGCGTAATTGACCAGCGCTCCACCGACGGAGGGCGGCAACAGGATGCCCACCATCTCCTGGTCTTTCCACAAAGGGCGCAAGCGTCGCGCCGCGAAGATGGCTTTGTTGAGCATTCCGGCGAAGCGGACCTTGGGCACTCGGCCATCGGCGGCGGCAAAGCGCCAGGAATAGCGCCGGCAGGTACGGACGAAAGTCTTGTCCAACGTAAGTCTGGGCTTGTAGTCGGCAGCGAAGGCGGCAGTCTGCAGATCCTGTACAGCGCGGCGAATTTCCACGGCAGGCGAATCAGCGGGCATCCATTGGCCAAAGCTGACAGTCACGGGATATGGAATCCGCCGGGGAAACTTCCACAGAAAGCGGTTGCGCTCAAAACTGAAGATGCTGCCCCAGACGCCGTGAAGATTGATCGGCACTATAGGAGCGTCCACGCCCTTCATGACGCGCTCCATGCCGCGACGGAAGGGGAGCAGCTGCCCGGTACGTGTGATCTGACCTTCGGCAAAGATACAGACGATCTCGCCGTTGCGGATGGCCTCACTGGCCGTGCGCAGGGAGCGGATCATCTCGCGTGGGCGCAGCTCGGAGGAGATGGGGATCGCGTCCATCATCCTGGCGAACGGCTTGATGATGGGCTGATCGTAGATGCCTTGGAACATCAGGAAGCGGATCGGCCGGTCCGTGGAGGCGAGCAGCAGCAGCACGTCCACGAATGACATGTGGTTAGAGACCAACAGCGCTCCGCCTTTTTCCGGGATGTTGTCACGGCCGATGACTTTGATGCGATAGAGCGTATGCGTCAGGAAAAACAAGAGCAGGCGCAGGAACCAATCAGGCAGAAGATAGAGGACATAGACCGTTGCAGCCAGCGTGAATACGGCGCCGGCCAGGAACACCCCGGGCGCGTGCAGATGGCCATATCGCGTGAGTGCGAAATACATTCCCGAAGCAGCGGCCCCCGCGATAAACGAGAGCAGATTGGCGGCGGCGATGATTCCGCCCTTGTTGTCGGCAGCGGGGCGGTGCTGGATGAGCGCGTTGACCGGCACCGCGACAAACCCGCCGAATATTCCGAGTGCGGCCAGCACAGCCAGAGCCGAGTAAAAAGTGTGTGGCACGCCTCCAACCAGCGCGGCCATCGCGGTCATGCCCAGCGCGCCCAGAGGAATCAGGCCGTATTCGATCTTGTTGCCGGAAAGATAGCCGGCGAGGAGGCTGCCCACGCCGATCCCCAGGGCCAGCGCAGCATCGAGCAGGGCAATGCGCGACGGGCTGAGATTCAGTATGTCTTTGCCGTAAACCAGCACGGTTTGAAGAAACAAGGTGCCGAAAAACCAGAAGTAGGTGTTGCCCAGCACCGCCAGCCACAGCGGGCGGTCGGGGCGCATGAGCCGCATTTGCTCGCCCAGCTCGGCCACAAAGTTTGCGCGGAATTTTTTCTCAGGCGCCGCCGCGGGCACCTTGGCGATGGCCAGGCTGCTCAACCAGCCCAGCACGGCCAGAGCGACCAGGACCCATCCAGCGCGCGATTCGTGGCCCTGAAACACCTGCGCAATCCAACCTGCCGCCATGGCGCCGGAAATGATGGCCAGGAACGTTCCCAGTTCCAGGATGCCATTGCCCCAGGAGAGCCATTTTTCCGGCAACAGCTCCGGCAGCAGCCCGTACTTTGACGGACCAAACAGCGCCGCCTGCATGGCTACGACGAAAAGAACCAGCAAGGGCAGCGGGAAGTGACTGAACAGCAAGCCGGGTTGCCGCCACAGGTCAGTGATCTCCACCAGGCGCTGCTGCTGTGTGGCGGTGAGGGCGAGGATTGCCAGGCCCATCGCCGCAATTTCGATGACCTTGGTGGCGATGGTGACCTGGCGTTTGCTGAAACGGTCAGCCAGAAATCCGCCGGCCATGCTGAACAAAACCAACGGAATAAAGAACAGAGCGGTGATCAACGAAGCCAGGGCGTTTCTGCGGGCTTCATCCAGGGCCATGCCCAGCACCATGAAGGTGAGCAGGTAACGCAGCACGTTGGCGCTGAACGCTCCCTGAAACTGCGTGATGATCAGCGCCCAGAAGCTGCGCCGCCAGTTCGGGTTGATGGGCTGCTGAGGGAGCGATTCGGCAGAAGTAACAGCTTCCGCCGAGGCGCCGTCGGGATCAGACATTTGGGTCATCGGGTCATGGGATTATCGGGCCTTTCCAGAATGGGGTCTTCGGTTTTTCCCCGATCACCCGATGATCCGATCACCCGATGATCCGATCACCCGATCTCCTGGTGCTACACCGTCATCAATTCCTTTTCTTTGGCTGCGGACATTTCTTCCATCTTCTTGATCTCAGCGTCGGTGAGCTTCTGCACTTCATCGAGCGCTTTCTTCTCGTCATCTTCCGTGATCTTCTTGTCTTTCATGGTTTTCTTGATAGCTTCGTTGCCGTCACGGCGGACGTTGCGGATGGCGGTGCGGTGGTCTTCCAGGATCTTGTGCAGGTGCTTGACCATCTCCTTGCGGCGCTCTTCGGTGAGCGGCGGCACGGGGATGCGGATGATCTTGCCGTCATTCATCGGGTTCAGGCCCAGGCCGGCGGAGCGAATGGCCTTCTCAATCTCGCCCATGATGCTGGGATCGAAAGGTTGCACGGTGAGCAACTGGGCTTCCGGCACGTGGACGTTGGCCACCTGGTTGAGCGGCATTTCCGAACCATAATAAGGAACGCGCACGGTGTCCAGCATGTGGACGTTGGCGCGCCCGGTGCGGGCCGCCGCCAGGTTGGTGCGGAAGTCCTCCACCGCCTTGTCCATGCGCGTCTTGAGTTGGTGAAAAACGTCTTTCAACGCGGGAATCGCCGCGATTGCAGATTGGGCCATGACAAAAAGCCTCAAAGTTGAAATAGAAACCCTTGATTATATGTGAAGCTCAGGGTTCCGCTCCACCCATCGCCCGGGACAGAAGGTCCGGCACGCAGTCGTGCAGCGCCTGAAATCACGATAAATTTCATGCCTCTTTAACCACCTGCCGCTGCATGCGAGCTATAACGGGGACAAGTGATTGAATGCCTCACTGCTAAGGGGAACTCTCCACCTCCACGATCCGAGGGTTCCCCGATTGTTTCACCTTTTTCACTTGCCGCCGGTCGCGCTCAGATTCACGGGCTTGCGGACGCGCTGCCAGGCGCGCCACAGAATGCGCAACGTCGCCAGCACCGGGATGGAGAGAAACACTCCGATCACGCCGGCCACTTCTCCACCGGCGAACACGCCGAACAGCACGGTCAGGGGATGAAGTTCCAGCGTGCTGCCCATGATGCGCGGTGAAGTCAAGTAGTCCTGGACCACGCGCCAAAGAAGGAGAAAGATCAGCAGCCCCCATAGATGCCCGTACCCCGCGGTAAAGGCAACCACCATCACGGCCAGGCCGCCGATCACGGGGCCGACCACGGGAATGAATTCCAGAGCGCCTGCCGCCGGTCCCAGGGCGATGGCATAAGGCACCTTCATGATGGACAGCACAAAGGTGACCACCACCATGGCAATCGCGGCAAACAGAAGCTGGGCGCGGATGTAATGGCCGAGCATGGTGTTCATCTCTTCCACGGTGGCGGCCACCACCATGCGGTTGGCGTCGTCTTCCACGGTATTGATCAACGCTTCCGCGATGCGGCGTCCGTCCTTGAGAAAGAAGATGGCCAGGATGGGAACCAGGAACAGCCACCAGGTATTCTGCACGCGACGGACAGCGCCGACGATGAAGTTCTGCGTGGCCGCAAGGACTTCATCGCGATGGTCGCGCACAAAGTCGTTGAGGTGCTCGATGGTGTCATGGCTCCAGCCGTGCTGCGCGCCCAACTGTCGCACCACGTTGCCGCTGGCGATATTGTTGGCCAGGGCCGGGGCCTGCTGGGCCAGCGTTTGCGCTTCATGGATGACCGGAGGGCCGGCGAGCGAAAACAGGATGGTGAGCGCGCCGGCAGAGACCAGGTAAACCACGGCGATGGCCGGCCCGCGCCGTCCGCGAAACCAGAGTTGCAGGCGGTAGACCGGGGCTTCCAGCAGGTACGCGAAGAAAATCGCAAACAGAAAAGCCAGGATCGCGCGCCAGGCGGAGTACAGAAACAACAGTGCCAGAGCAAACACCAAGGCGGTGAAAAGGGCTTGCGCGGTCCTCTTATCGAAAAGTTTCACAGGCACAGGGGCCTTGTTCGCAGCAGGAAGGCCCGGCACAACCCGGACCTTTCTGCGCTGCGAAGTGGATTCCGAACATCAGACATAGTCGAGATACCCCAGATTGATGTGCGAGATTCTACGCCCCACGCGCTCAAATACCCCGATACCTTCGCGCGAGCCGCCCAGGTTGGTATTGCCTTCAATGGTAGTGAGCACATCCCCATCCACCTGCTTGATCAGTCCCATATGCCCATGTCCTCCTCCCGAGTCGATCACGAAAACCATGCCCGGCTTGACCAGGCTGGGAGTGTCGGCGGCCTCAGAAGCCGCAATGCGATGAACGCCCTTGATGCCGGCCAGCCGCCAGCTGTCCAGGACCCCCGCATCCTTGATGGCAGGATTCTTCACACCAAGGCCGGTGCTGGCCTGCTGAAAACAGAAATAGACGAAAGCTGCACACCAGGCAAAGCTTCCCGTGGCGGGATCGATGCCCACGCTGCGTAGATACTCGTCTACCTCCGGGCCGCGATTCGATCCAGGTGGCTGCTCCCTCACCTGCAATTGCGTGGATGCGAAGTCGAGGACCTTTTGCTGCAGGTTGGTGCCGGGTTGGATGGAGGATGCGGGGGCCGTGGCAAAAAGCGCGGCCCACGTCATGGGGCCAACGCGGCCGTCCGCCGTCAGGGGATTGCCGCGCGAGTCTGGGAAGCGGGTTTGAAACAGCTGCACAGCTTCTTCGGTTTGCGCGCCGAAGACGCCGTCTTCATCGATTGGGCCGCAACCAACCTGGTTGAGGCGCTTCTGAATCGCCGTAACAGAGGCCTTGTCGGGCGACCCTGTGCCGATGACATGGCCTGGAAAAACAGGAGACTGACCTGTGGATGCCATGTGGGGACTCCTTTCGTCCTGCTCTACTTTACTAGAACGGCCTGCCGGAAGGTTTACCGGCATCTTGGGCCGCTTTTTTTTGCAGATTGGGAGTCCTGGTCCGGGTGCTGAGATAATGTCAAACTTAGGACCATGCCTGAACTTCCTGAAGTTGAAACCATCGCAATGGGGCTGCACAAGCGCGTGGCGGGTGACCGCATTGAGACGGTGTGGATCGGGCGCAAGCCGGAGCCGCTGAAGTCGCGGCCGGCGGAGATTGCGCGTGCGCTGGAAGGGGCCAGGATCGAGCGCGTGCGGCGCGTCGGCAAGCACATTGTCTTCGACCTGAATGGCAACAGCGCCGAAGCCGCCGTCCAGGGAAGCCGGGACCTTCAAGGCGCGCTTGTTTCGCGCATTGAGGTGGAATGGATCGTGCACCTGGGAATGACCGGAAGAATGGTGGTGGCAGATCCCGCTCTCGAGCCCGCGAAGCATACGCACCTGGTGGCGCGCCTGGATTCAGGCAGGGAGCTCAGATTTATCGATCCGCGCCGTTTTGGCCGCCTGGAAGTGCGGCGGGAAGAATTCAAAGGACCGGGCGCCGAGCCGCTGACTATCACCGTGGAGGATTTTGCGCGCCTGTTTCACCGCAGCAAGGCGCCCATCAAAGCCGCACTGCTCAACCAGAAGCTGCTGGCCGGAGTGGGCAACATCTATGCGGATGAAAGCCTGTTTCGCGCCGGAATCCGCCCGCGGCGGCGCGCGCATACGCTCACGCGCGACGAGCTCAATAAGCTGCATGCTGGCGTGCAGCAGGTGCTGAAGGAAGCCATCGCGGCGGGCGGGTCGTCGGTCTCTGATTATGTGGACGCCGGCGGCGAAGAGGGATTCTTCCAGCTTCAGCATCGTGCCTACGGCCGCGAAGGCGAGCCCTGCCTGGTGTGCCAGACGCCGATCAAGAAGATCGTGGTGGCAGGGCGGGGAACACATTATTGTCCGCGATGCCAAAAGTGAAAGCCACATCCACCACGGAGACACGGAGGCACGGAGAAAAGCATTGGCCGCAGATCAACGCAGATGAACGCTGATCTAATGCATAAGGGACAGGCTCGATTGCTGGTCTGGGTCTACGGTATTGTTTGCCATGACGAACGTGAAGGGCTCACCGTGACCGGCAGGCGCGGAGAAGACGTAAGAATGGATCATCTCGCGAACGGAAATTGGGTCTTTCCCGATCTGCGTCCGTCTGCGTTCATCAGCGGCAAAATCTTCTTCTTTTCTCCGTGCCTCAGCGTCTCCTTGGTGAGAAAATCGCTAAACCGAACGGAGGCCGAATGCAATTTCTGCTGCTTGCTCCGCACGTCGCATTGCCGGAAGGTTTCACGCCCAACCTGCAGCTTCTGTTGCGATGGATCCACTTTGCCGCCGGGATCACCTGGGTCGGCCTGCTGTACTTCTTTGTTCTGATCAACGGGCCGTTTCTGCGCGGGATGGACAGCGCCACCCGCGGGAAAGTTGTGCCGCTGCTGATGCCGCGCGCACTGTGGTGGTTTCGCTGGGCGTCAGTGGTCACGGTGCTCGCAGGCATCTGGTACTGGATGATGATCGTGGGCGCGGACGCGCGCAACTTCCAGGCGAACGGCGGGCAGACCGGTGGCGGTCGCGCCATCGGCACGTTCTTCATGATCTGGACCCTGGCTTTTGCGGTGGAAATGGCACTTTTGATGTCGCCGATGGAAGCGTTGAGAAAAGGCCCGGTGTTCGGCACGATCATCGGCGTAGTGTTGTTCGCCGCGGCCTGGCTTTATCTTTCGCTCAACACCCACGGCTGGGAGAGCAATCGTCTGCTGGCCATCGGCGTGGGCGGAGGGCTGGGATGGTTCATGATGCTGAACGTGTGGGGCATCGTGTGGCGCATGCAGAAGAAGCTCATCCGCTGGACCGCAGCCAACGCCGCCGAGGGCGCACCGATTCCGCCAGAAGCTGCGCGCCTGGCCTCGGTGGCCAACCTGGCGGCGCGGACGAATTTCATTGTGTCATTCCCCATGCTGCTGATGATGGCCGTGGCCAGCCACTATCCGATGCTGGGATCCTAGCTTCGGCAATCCGCGACCGGCTGGGACCTTGCAACTTTGCCAGGGAACCGGTGTATGTTGTTTGTAAGGATATGAACGTCTTTAGTCTTAGATTCTTGCGGGGCATCTTGTGTGTGCTGGCGTTGTCCGCGGGTATTAGCGCCCAGGAGCCAGTGTCGCCCGCGCCGGCTGGACAGCGAGACAGTGGGCAGCGGGACGAAAAAGCTTCGTCGCAAGCAGCAGACGCCACGCCTGCGGCGGGACAGACATCGAGCGAAGCAGAGAAAGCGCCTGAACTTCCACCAACGAACGATCCCCGGGAGATTGTGCGGCGGTCGGTTGAGATTGACCACCGCAACTGGGAAAAGGCCCAGAATTACACTTGCCAGCAACGCGAGGTCATTAAACACCTGGGCAAGCATGGCGAGGTGAAATCCACGGAGATCAAGACCTTCGACATCAATTTCTACTACGGGCAGGAGTACTCACGCCTGGTCCAGAAAGATGACAAGCCGCTCTCAGAGCAGGAACAGAAAAAGGAAGATGAAAAGCTGGAAAAGTTTCTAGCCAAATTCCGCAACGAAGATGACCACGACCGTGAGAAGCGGCGAGCCAAGGAGAAAAAACAGCGTGAAGAAGGCCGCGCATTCTTGCGTGATGTGGTGAACGCCTACGATTTCCAGATCGTGGGTGAAGAGAACGTGGATGGCAATGAAACGTGGGTGATCGACGCCACACCGCGCAAGGACTTCCACCCGACACAGCCGCATGCGGACATACTCGCCAAGATCAAGGGGAAGTTGTGGATCGACAAGAAAGGCTATAACTGGGTCAAAGCTGAGGCCGAAGCCACCGACACAATTTCTTTCGGGCTTTTCCTGTTTCGCATCCATCCTGGATCGCGTTTCAACTTTGAACAGGTCCACCTGAACAACGAGGTCTGGCTGTTCCGCCGGCTTAACATCAATGGCAGCGCGAGGGTTGCTCTCTTGAAGAATGAGGCGGTAGACCAGGAAGAGGTCTTCTCCAATTTCAAGAAATTCTCCACCGCGGTACGAATTCTGCCGGGCGTGAAGGAAGTGCCGCAGGAGAACGCGCCGAAGTAAGCATCGGTTTATATTTGTGTTTGGCTATTCGGAACAAGAATGCGGTTTCTTGGCGGAAGGTTCGTCGTTGAAACTCCTTGAATCCGCATGGCGAGGGACAGTCGCTCGGGGACCTTCGACTCCCCCCTCAGTCGCGTTGCTCCCTCGGGCTCGCTCAGGATGGCAGGTTTCTGGTTTGTCCACTTCTTCAAGGTGCTAACAAGTAAGCGTCAGTAAAAAGGGCGCCCGGCGGCGCCCTTTTATTGAGCAAAGGAGCTACTGGTTGACAGGGATCTTGATGATCTTCTTTTGGATCGCGTAGGTCACGAGCTGCGCCTTGTTGTGGATATCGAGCTTGCGCATCAGGTTGAACTTGTGCGCCTCCACGGTCTTCACGCTCAGCCCCAGGATGACGGCAATCTCCTTGACGGAATTTCCTTCCGCCAGCAGCTTGAGGATTTCGCGCTCGCGCGGCGTGAGCGTGGAGATGCGCGGCCGCATGCGCGTATCGCGGACGCGGGAGCGAAAGTCCTCCACCAGTTTGCCCAGCACTTGCGAGCTCAGATACTTCCCGCCTTTGTACACGTCGCGGACGGCGTTCAGCAGTTGCGGGGCCGGCGTATCTTTCAGCACGTAGCCGGAGGCGCCCACTTCCAGGCACTGCACCAGGTAATCTTCGTCCTCATACATGGTGAGGAAGAGGATCTTGGTTTCTGCGCGGTTCTTCTTGATCTGCCGCGCCGATTCAAACGACGACAAGCCCGGCATGCCGATGTCCATCAGCACGATGTCCGGGCGCAATTCGCGGGCTTTCTCGACGGCGTCGCCGCCGTCGGGCGATTCGCCCACAACTTCAAAATCGCTTTCACTTTCCAGCAGACGGCGTACGCCCTGGCGGAACAGCGTGTGATCATCAACAAGCAAACATTTAATCTTCGGCATGGGGATTTCCTCTTTTAAATCTAATTCGGGCGGACCACAGTATGGCCCACCGCCTGCGCCAGCGGCCGGTCGACGTTCACCGCCGTTCCGTCCGCAGGCACCGCAATCTCAATACGCGTTCCCTTTCCTTTGGACGAGACCACGCGCGACGTCCCGCCCAACATTGCAACCCGTTCCTTGATGCCGGCCAGCCCAAAAGACCGCCGTTCCCGCGAACCGCCGCGCGACTGCATGCCAATACCGTCATCTTCCACCGTCACATGCACCGTCTTGTCTTCGCGCATCACCTGCACCGTGACGCTTTTCGCCTGCGAGTGTTTGTTCACGTTGTGCAGGGCTTCCTGCACCACGCGATAGATGGCCTGCTCCGTCCCGGGGGCCAACCGGCCCACGTCTTCCGCAATCAACACCCGCGCCTTCACGCCCGTGGCTTTGGCCAGGTCTTTGGCTTCTTTACGGATCGCAGCCACCAGTCCCAGTTCTTGTAGCACCAGTGGCGAGAGCTTGCCAATAATTCTCCTGATACCTTCGATCGTCCGGTCCACCACATCCACGGTCTCACGGATCTTGGCGCGCACGTTGCGCTGCGTGACACCGCTTTCCATCATTCCCAGGTACAGCCGGATCACCATCAGCGCCTGTCCGGTTTCGTCATGCAGTTCGCGGCTGATGCGTTTTCGTTCTTCTTCCTGGACGCTCAAAAGATGCCCGGAAAGCTCCGCGATCCTGTGCTCCCGCTCGCGCAAAGCGTCAGTCATGCGGGCGCGTTCAATGGCCAGGGCGGCGCGATCGCTGATGGCCCGCATCAGCTCGCGTTCCGTGGGCAGCCACTCATACGGTTTGGGGAACCCGATGGCCAGCACGCCAATCGTCTCGCCTTCCGCCTTCAGCGGCACACCCCAGAGCGACTTTGCTTTGGCCCGCACCACCGCGGAGAGAGAGGTTTCTTCCACGCTTGTGTCCAGGATCATTGCTGGCTCGCCGGTTGCGGCGATCTTGCCGCCGAACCCGCTGCCCACGCTGATGCGGAAATCTTCCGGCACTTCCTTCTCCAGCCCGGCGGAATATGCCACGCGAAGCTGGTTGTGTTCCGGTTCGCGCAGCAGCACCGCGCCCATCGAAGCCTGAAATGTCTTGATGGTGATCTCCAGCACTCTCTTCAGCAGCACGCTCAGGTCGCCGGCCGCCAGTTCCGCATCCAGCAGTGAGAGCAGCGCGTTGGATTCGTTCGTCTTGGCGTCGTAATAGGCGCCGGAGATGATTACGAAGGAAACGGAAGACAGCATCTCCAGCGCTGCCTTGGCTTCCGCCTCGCGTCCCGCAAACAGCCCGGAGAGATATTTGTCGCAGGACAGCTGGTAGAGCTCCAAGGACCGCGCCACGGCCCGCGTGTCCACCTGGAGCTTGGAGCAGCGCGTGCCGAAATAAGTCAGGTTTTCCTGAAATCCGGGGAAGTCGTCGTGCAGAAAGTAAACGCAGCCTGCCGCCAGCGTGAGCCGTTCCAGGGCCGCCAGCGTTCGCCCGTCAAACCCGAACTCCGCCGCCAACTTCTCACGCCACACGTTCGTAATGTCTGGGAAGTAAGGCTCTAAGGCCCGGGCCACTTCTACAATAAGTTCGCGGGATGATTCTTTGAATGGCGGTACTGCTGTCACGGCCGCTTCCTGAGCTCTCAAGAGCCTGATGGACGAAGGCTTATTCGGTTTTTTGCCGTCAATCGACTCCAAAACACCTTATGTCTGTAAGGTATTTTATCGCGCCTGTGGCGGATTGTGAACTAAATAGTTAGTATATTTCTCGCCAGCAGCGAAAAACCTTATTATAGCCCATAATCTGTTGAAAACACAGGCCTTGTCTTCAGCCAACGTGGATCCCTGCCTCCCCGGGTCTGCCCGGCAAGGCCGGGTTCGGCTTGCTGGGGTGAAGCGCCACCGCTTCGCGAAAATATCCCAGAGAAAGTCTAAGGCCGCTCTCCAGGTCGATCTTCGGTTCCCAGCCAATCTTGGTCCGCGCCAGCGTGATATCGGGCTGCCTCTGCTGCGGATCATCCTGCGGCAGCGGCTCAAAGGCGATTTTGCTCTCTGATCCCGTCACCTTCAACACCAGTTGAGCGCACTCCATGATGGTGAACTCATTGGGGTTGCCGATGTTCACCGGGCCGGCCAGTTCGGACTTGGCCAGCCGTAGAATGCCCTCCACTTCGTCGCTGACGTAGCAGAAGCTCCGCGTCTGCTTTCCTTCCCCATACACCGTCAGCGGCGCGCCTTGCAGCGCCTGCTTCATGAAATTCGAAATCACACGGCCATCACTCAATTGCAGCCGCGGGCCGTATGTATTGAAGATGCGCACGATCCGCGTATCCACCTTGTAATATCGCCGATAAGCCATTGTCACTGCCTCGGCAAACCGTTTGGCTTCGTCGTACACGGATCGCGGCCCCACCGGATTCACGTTGCCCCAATACGTTTCTTTCTGCGGATGCTCCAGCGGATCACCGTAGCATTCTGATGTCGACGCCAGCAGGTACTTGGCGCCATACTTCTGCGCCAGCTCCAGCGCGTTGAACGAGCCCAGCGAGCCCACCTGCAACGTCTCGATTCCGTGCTCCATGTAATCCACCGGGCTCGCCGCCGAAGCAAACTGAAAAATGTAGTCCATCTTTCCGGGATCGAAGGGCTTGCTGATGTCCGCTTCCACGAACTCAAAGCGAGGCTCATCCTTCAGGTGCGCCAGGTTTCGCCGGCTGCCGGTGAGCAAGTTATCGACGCAGACCACCGTGTGCCCCTCGCCCAGCAACGCATCACACAGATGCGACCCGATAAATCCCGCACCGCCCGTAACGACCACCCGCATTCGTTTGCGCCCCCAGTTGTTCAACCCCGAGCTTTTCACATTCGCGTGCATCTGCGCAAATCCGGCGTACGGTTTTGTCCCGTTAGATTTCTGCATCGCCAGCCATCCTTCCAACGTCAAAAGTTCAGGGGGAAGCTGCGTTCAAGGAGTAAGTACCTGATGCGGGTCTTTGTAGCAGGCGCAAGCGGAGTTGTGGGCAGGAGTTTGCTTCCTGTTCTGGTCAAAGCAGGTCACCACGTGATTGGCATGACTCGTTCTCCGCAAAAACGCGAACTGGTGCAGTCGCTGGGCGCCGAGCACGTTGCCGCGGACGCCCTCGACCAGCAAGCAGTTGCGCGTCTAGTCCAGAGCGCGAGACCCGATGTCGTGATTCACGAGTCAACTGCCATCCCTCGCGACCTCAATCTGCGCAGGTTTGAGCGAGACTTCGCGCTCACCAACCGCCTCCGGAGTGAAGGCACGGACAATCTTCTAGCTGCCGCGCTCAATGCGGGCGTCCGCAGGTTTATCGCCCAGAGCTATACGGGATGGCCGTATGCGAGGACCGGCGGTCCAGTCAAGACGGAAGAAGATACGCTTGATCCCAACCCGCCCGCCGCGTTCCGCACGACTCTTGCCGCTATCCGCCATCTTGAGACCAGAGTCACCAAAACTCAGGGGATCGAAGGGATTGTGCTGCGCTATGGCGCGTTTTATGGCCCGGGCACCAGCGGCGAATTCATTCTGGAGCAAGTCCGCAAACGCGCCCTTCCCATCGTGGGCAACGGCGGGGCTGTGTGGTCATTCATTCACCTCGACGACGTCGCCACCGCCACTCTGGCGGCGGTTACCGGCGGCGAGCCCGGCATCTACAACATTGTGGACGATGAACCCGCTGCCGTCTCCGTGTGGCTGCCCGAGTTGGCGAGGATTGTCGGCGCGCCGCCCCCCAAACGCGTGCCCGCATGGCTTGCCCGTTTCGCCATCGGCCAAGCCGGCGTGATCATGATGACCCAAGCCCGTGGCGCTTCCAACCGCAAGGCGAAAAGCAGACTGGGATGGTCACCACGCTGGAAAACCTGGCGCGACGGCTTCCGCCACGAAGCACAAGCAGAAAAACAAACGCTGGCGGCCTGAGCTTGATTCAGGAGAGTCGTAAACTGCGCTTGTGCGCAGGCGTGGTGGTCAACAGGATAAGAGCGCGAGTTTCATCAGTGTCATCAGTGGTGAGGTTTGGATGCTTTTGATCAGCGTGTTTCCGCGCAAATCCGCGGTAAGAATCTAAGGACAACAATCCTCATCCCTTCTGCAACTCCATCCTCGATTTCAGCGCCTGCAAGATATCGCCGCGCGCCAGGATGCCCACTACTTCCTGGTTGGCCACCACGGGCACCTGGTTCAGGTCGTTCTCCGCCATCAGTTGCAGCGCATCCAGCACGGGCGTATCGGGCGCCACCACGCGCACCTCCTGGATCGGCTTCATGATCTGCTGCACCGGCGTCACCGGCCATGCTTCACGTTCCAGCTTGCGCACCTCATGCGGCGTAATCAGCCCTCCCAGCCGGCCCATCACACTCACCATAAAGCAGCGCTTCCCCGTGCGCAGAACGTAGTGGTCAACAAAATCCTGGACGCTGGTGGGGCCTTCCACCACCGCGCAGTCGCGCGACATCAAATCGCCCGCCCGTAGCCCTTCCAGAGCGTGCTTCAACTCCACTTCCATGTAGTTGGCGCCCGCGGCCTGGAGCAGAAACCACCCGACGAACGACATCCAGAGCCCGCCCGGTTGTTTGTGGAAGAACAGATATATACCCGCCAGGATGAACAGGATGGCCAATCCCTGGCCGAAGCGCGCGGCAACTCTGGTTGCCCGTTCCATGTTCCTGGTAGCGCCCCACAGCACGCTGCGTAGCACCCGCCCGCCATCCAGAGGATAGCCGGGCAGCATGTTGAAGACGCCCAGCATCACGTTGATCCGCGCCAGCCACTGCAGCACGCCGATAACGGGACTGCCCGCGCCGGCCCCGCCCAGCATCCGCACCAGTCCGTATAGCAGACCTCCGATGACCACGCTGGTGATGGGCCCCACAATCGCCACCAGGAACTCGGTCTTCGCATCCGGCGACTCTTTCTCGATCACCGACACACCGCCCAGGGCAAAGAGCGTGATCCGCCGCACCGGCAACTTGTGCGCCCGCGCTACCAGTGAATGCGACATCTCATGCGCCAGCAGGCACAGGAAGAACAAGAGGGCGGTAAAAATCGCCGTGCCCCATGCCAGCGCCTCGCTCCAGTCCTTGTATTCGGTTCGAAAGTCTTCGCGCAGGAAGAAGACGATCATGAACGCGATGATGAACCAACTATAGTGGATCCCCACTTCAATCCCGAAGATCCTGCCCAGCTTGATGTGCGATCTCATGGTGCCCGCCCTCGCGCCTGACACTCAATTATATGGAAGGCGATGAGCGCTTTTCGTTTTTGCGAGAGGCCAGCAGCCACATTGCAACACGGAGGCGCGGAGAAAAGCGGGGGAGGAGAAGAACCCTTAACGCGATTGCATACGAGCGCAGTAGAACAGCGGAACTTCTTGCCCAAATGAAGAAGGCGAAAACCTTCACGAGACTCCTAGGCGCGACTGCGTTTCAGGGTTTTGGTTTTCTCCCCCGTCCTTTCTCCGCGTCTCCGAGCCTCCGCGTTGCAAGATGTTTCTGCGTGTTTTGGGGCATGGTTGCTGATTTGCTGGTCTCAGCTTCCATCGCCGGGAATTCCACGGCTCGCGACTCCTTTTCGAGGTGTGGCTGCGATATCCTGCAATGAAGGAGTTGCATATGGCCCTCGAAACCACCCACCTGGCTGTGAATCCTTCCTATGAGACCATCCGCATCGGCCCGCTGGCGGTGCGTTTCCTGATCATCAGTGAGAACTCAAACGGCACTCTCGCAGCCTTCGAGCTTCTGGTCCCCGCCGCGGTGCGGCTTCCTGCTCCGGCGCATAGCCACGACCATTACGAAGAAACCATCTATGGCATCGAAGGCGTGCTGACCTGGACCGTCGACGGAAAACCAATCGACGTTGGGCCAGGCCAGGCGCTTTGCATTCCCCGCGGCGCCGTCCACCGCTTTGATAACAACGGCACGCAGGATGCGAAAGCCCTGTGCGTGATCACGCCGGCAGCGATCGGTCCTCAGTATTTCCGCGAGACCGCTGAAGTGATCAACGCGGCGGCCGGTGGTCCGCCGGATCGGGTAAAGCTGGGGGAGATCATGCGCCGCCACGGCCTTACCCCGGCGGCGCCGCCGCAGCCTTAGCTCCATGGGAAAAGTCGAGCGTTCGTAACTACCATGAGTGAGACCCTGGTCGGCCATCAGCGCGGATTCGCGGTGGGGTCTTGGTTTTCGTCAAGTGGGCTTTTCACCGCGCCTCCGCGTCTTCGCGCTGAAGATGCCTCACCCGCTTCCCAACATCCCACGTATCTTCTAGACTTCTACCCATGATCACCGGAGCGCACTTCCTTCTCTATAGCAAGGACCCGGACGCAGATCGCGCCTTCTTCCGCGACATACTGCGATGGTCGTCAGTGAACGTGGGCGACAACTGGCTCATCTTCCGTTTGCCGCCGGCGGAGATGGGCGTGCATCCCGGCAGCGGCGACTTCGCGCAGCAGCACGGCGACCGCAACCTGCTGGGGACGGTCCTTTATTTGATGTGTGACGATTTGCTTGCGGAGGTTAGGTGGCTGGAAGCTCAGGGCGTGCGCTGTTCGCCCGTGATGGCGGCCGAGTGGGGAAGCTCCACGACGCTGCGCCTGCCCAGTGGCGGCGAGATCGGCCTGTACCAGCCCACGCACCAGACCGCTATCCATCCGGCGGCTTAGCTGGCGCAATCTATCGGTCCCCTGGGCTCAGGGGCGGGCTGGATCTCAAACTTTAGCTTTTTTCAAATTATCTGCCAGAAGAAACGCAATGCCGATTGCCAGCCAGAAGGCAGCCTTAAGCCAATTCCGTGTTTGAAATGCCTCAAGGGTGGCTACTCCAAAGAACAGCAGAAACACCGTGA
>DASVFK010000310.1:0-3439 GCA_036380095.1 Candidatus Angelobacter sp.
CAAAAAGCCAAGGTCAAAGCGCTTGGCCTGGAGGGCAGGCCGGCCATCGACAAGATCTTCTACGCCGATCGTGACAAGCTGCTGACGAAGGAAGCCGCGTTCAAAAAAATCCAGAACGATCTGGCGCTGCCCGCCGGCGAAATGCTGATCGTCGGCGACCGTCCCATGCGAGAGATCCGCGCCGGCAACGAACTAGGCATGCATACGGTGCGCATTCGCCGTGGCGAATTCGTCGCCCAGGAGCCGCGGGGCAAAGAAGAAAAGCCGGATTTCGTCGTCGCCCAGATTAGCGAGATTCGAAAGCTGCCGCTTGCTTGGGGAACCGGTGGAAGCCGGCAGAATCCGTGGTCCCAAAGGGGAAAGCGGAGGGATCAATGAACCGCAGGGGTACTTTCCTTCTTCTGCTTGATGCACCAGTCCACGTGCTGGGAAAGGACCGCGAGCGGCAGGGCACCACTGCCGAGAATGCACTCGTGGAACTCGCGAATATCGAAATTCTTCCCCAGTTCTCTCTGTGCTCTGGCGCGCAAGCGCAGCATCTCGTTGCTACCAAGCTTATAGGCAAGCGCTTGCGCCGGGGTTCCCATCGAATAACGCGATGCTTCTGTCTCGATCTGAACGTCTGACTCGAGTTCATGCTCGCGCATGTATTCCTTCGCCTGGTCAAGGGTCCAGCCAAGAGAATGAAATCCGGTATCAACCACCAGGCGCAACGACTGGTGGACATTCTGCGCCAGAAGCGCATAGCGATCATAATCGTCAACGTATGCGCCCATTTCTGAAGCAAGCTGCGAACTATAGTCGGCCCAGCCTTCGGTGTAAGCGGGAAACGGAGCATACCGGCGAAAGGCCGGGATGGAATGATTTTCCGCCGCCAGATTCAGCTGAAAATGGTGTCCGGGTATGAGTTCATGCGTGATGAGAGGGCCAGCCTTGAACAGGGGCCTGGCCTCCAAATGCGATCCATTGAAGTAGTAAATTCCAACGGGCTGTCCGGCTGACGGCTCAACGTACATGCCGAATGTAAACGCTGACTCGAGCGCTGAAGGGAGCCGTTCCGTGGTGTATTTAGCCTTCGGCGTACGCAGAAAGTAGAGAAGGACTTTCGGTTCGATCCTCTGCACGTAAGACAGCAGGCGGTCACGGAAGTCTTCCGGCGATTTGGCAATGAAGCGGGGATCGGTCAAGAGAAAGTTGCGGAACTCCGTCACAGTGCCCTTGTAGTCCATCTTCTTCCGCAGAACCGCCATCTGCTCCTCATCATGCTGAACGGCCGCCAGACCGAGCTGGTGGATCTCCGCGGGAGACATATCGAGCGTGGTGTAGGCGTGGATCAGGAAACGGTAGAATTCCTGCCCGCCCGGATATTGGCTGAGCCCCACCTTATTGGGCGCCTTCTTTGCGTAGTCGCCGGTGATGTAGTCCACCAGCGCTTTGAGCGCAGGATTGATTTCGGATTCAATCTCCCTCGTGACCTGGTCGCGGAACTTGGCGGCCAGGGCCGGATCGATGGCGGCCAGCCTTTCAGGCGCGACGAAAAATGGGCTCTTTCCCGGCTCCTTGATGAAAGAAAAGAGGAATGCTTGTGAACCTGGAATACCGGCTTTGGGCAGAACGATGCCGCGCCGCGCCTGGCCCTCGGTCAACTCCCGAGTTTGGGCGATGAAGACCTTCAGTTGTTGAAGCAGCTTCAGATAGCGATCGAGGTCAGCGGGGCCGCGGAATTGCTGTCGCTCGAAGATGGCCTGTACGACGGGCAGCGGCGAGGCGTGCGGCGTGATCTCAATGTCAAACCAATGGAATTTGGCAAAGCCGATATCGATTTCCGCCTGCCAGCGCAGCACCTGTAAGGTAAGAAAGTCATCCTGGGAGAGGAGTTCCGCGTTCACCGTGCGCAACTCCGCCAGGATGTGGCGCTCGAAATCGGCGTCAGAATTCGCCTTGTTCTCTGAGATATCAGGCAGGTCCACCGGTTCACCGGCCAAATATCGTGCGTAAAAGGTACCGAGCAGCGGATAGCGCCAGTACTCATCGACCAGATGCGCCAGGCGGGCGGCATCTGTTTCTGCTGCCGGGACCTTGCTTTGGGTTGAGGCTGCGGCGCCGAAGCAGAAATTCAAAGCCAGCGGGACCAATAGCGAGAACAAGCGCCAGCTTCGCATCGCGACGTTACCTTACCACATACTTTGCCGTAGCCACGTTGTCCGCGCGGTCGTACACCCGCACCACCACCACGTGTTCTCCGGTTGTGGTCAAAGGCGGCGGAGCGGCCTTGCCTTTGCTGCGTTTCTCCGGAGCTGCTTCTTCAGCCGGCGGCGCGGGTTGTGCCGCTGCGGGGGACGAAGCCAGCAGCACGCTGAAGTCGTAATTCTCTGTTTTCGCGTCAGAGAGCTGGCCTACGGGCTCCACAAATTGCCAATCGCCAGCGTCAATCGAGTATTCCGCGCGCTTGATGGGAGAAAAATCGTCCGTGGCGTGAAAGGTCACGTGCATCTGCTGGCCTTCCACGCGCGCCGCCAGGCCCTCGATGCGCGGCGCGGTGTTGTCCACCTCAAAGCGCAGACTTTCCTTCTCGTCACTCATGGCTTCTTCCGGAGTGTGGGAAGGCGCATCGCTCGCCACCACCTTGACGGTGTAGCCGCCGTCAGGCAGCAGTCCGGAGTCGAACGAGTAGAACTTGTCAGTCAGGCCGGACTTCAAGAGTTTCCAGGCGCGCTCGTTGTCGCCGCGATAGTAGAGGGAAAAGACAAGACTGTCTTCGTTATCATCGTGCGCATTCCAACGAACGGCAACCGAGGCGCGATCGCGCGCGGCGCTGGGAGCCGCTTCGATGCGCGGCATTGTCTGCGGCGGGCCGAAGTTCACCGTCACGTTTTCCGGCACGGTCACATGCGGCTGTGGAGTGAAACGCGCGCCCGGCTGTACCACGATCTCATCCACTACCGGCGCCACGTTCTTGGAGAGATAGTTGATCGCGACGGTATCAATCATGGTGGGTGGGTTCGCCGGCTTGAGCACGGCGCGCCACTGGATGAAGCGAGCGGCGGGCACGTCTGGGCGCGCGTCCTTGTTCAAGTCCACCCGCGTCCACGGGCTCCAGTTGCGGTCAGGATTATCGACGTTGCCGCTGCGGGCAAACAACTCGTAGTTGCCGCGCCCGCGCACCTCGATCCGGCCCCAGCGGGAAAAGATCTTCGCATCATACACGTCGCTTTCAAAAGTGCCTTCAGGCTCCAGCGTGTTGGCCATGAGAAAGACTTTGCCCAGGTTGCTGGTGGAACAATAGATCCCGCCGCCGGGGGCGCGGGCGAATGCCGTTACCTGGCTGGCGCTGGCCTTGAGCAGATCGAGATATTCGCCGTTCTTCTCGATGGCGTAGACGCGCCCTTTGTTGCCGGTGCCGGCGATGAGCCTGCCGGAAGCGTCAAAGTCCAGCGCA
>DASVFK010000311.1:0-3128 GCA_036380095.1 Candidatus Angelobacter sp.
GTGAACCCTGCCTTGCCGGATTTCCTTGACAACCTTGAAGTGCGCAACATGCGCGTGGGTAACAGCCGCGTAAGCCTGGATTTCTCCCGCACCGGCGATCGCACATTTTGCAACGTAGTGGATATCCAGGGCGAGAGGCTGCTGGTGAATGTGGCGTTTAAGAAAAGATGAGAAGAATCGGATCATCTGGCCATCGGATCATCGGGTCATCCAGGCTTCAGATTGGCAGCGGCGTCGGCGAGCAGGAGCTCCAACGTTGGTTTTCCGATGGCCTGATCTCCCGATGGTCCGATGACCCGATCTCCCGATCTTGCGCATCCCTCTCAACCCGTTTACATTGGTTCGTTCAACGTAAAACTACCCGGAGGGAATTCATGGCAATCAATATCATGCCCAAAAAGAACGGGCCTTACATTGTGACTGGAGATTTGAACGAGCTCTCGCTTACGGATGCGGACGGTAACAAATACGATCTCAGCGGCAAGCAGTCGGTCGCGCTGTGCCGCTGTGGGGCTTCGGTCAATAAGCCCTTCTGTGATGGTCAGCATTCGAAAATCGGTTTCCAGGCCGCTGAAGGCGCGGTAAAGCAGCAAGGCTGAGCTGGCTCGCTCTGAATCGTAGTATTAGAAGAGGCCCCGAGAGGGTGCCTTTCTCTTTTTGAGCGCCCGACCCGCTGGGTTACCAAAGACCTTACCCATTGCGCATCTGCATTTTAGGGCGGGTTGCGGATACTCTACACATAACCGGACCCTTTGCAGAAACAGCTCTACCAATCGGGAGCAGGCTTCAAATGGTGGTTTGGCACGGGCACAGCATTCAGCTTTCCACGCTGGTGAATTTCATCCCGGTGCTGGCAACGATCGTCACCACAATGTTAAGCATCGTGCTGGCACGGGCCACGCTGCGTTACGCTCACGCCGCCGACCGCACGCTGGAGCTGGCGCACGAGCAGTTTGAGCGCGAGTGGGCCCCGGAACTCCACGTCCGCCTGGAAAAAGCTTCGTCGGCGGACGCGCGCATCATCATCACCAACCTGGCCAAGGCGTCAGTACTGCTGCAACTGGTGCAGCTGCGCAACACCTCGAGCCCCTTGCCCTTTGAAAAACAATACCTCAACGATCCACTCGTGGGTGGCACGGCCTGGACCAGCCACATCGGCGAGCGCCTGCTGCACGTGACTGGATCGGACTTCAGCGGGCCGGTCGCGGCATCAGTGAGTTTTTATGCGTCCGGGCGACTGTTTCGCTCGGATTGGTTCCGCTTCAACGTGGAAGTTCGCCGGGGACAGATCGAGAAGGTCCAGGCAATGGCGATCCCGGCCCGCCGCGTGCGCGTGCTGATGCCGCACAAGCTGGTGCGCTACCGCAAACCCATGGCGAAGGATGTTGCCAAGGAAGTGGTGGAGACAACGAAGGGCGGAGATTAGTTCTTGTCAGTGGATGGTCTTCATCTTGCGCGACATGTAATCCATCAGCAGGTACTGGCCCAGGGTCTGTGGAGTGGTGAAGTAGGCCTTGCCGCGGCACATCTCGGAAACTTTCTGCACGAACTGGATCAGCCCGTAATCGGAAGCCAGCATGAAGGTGTTGATCATGATGCCGGCGCGCTTGCAGCGCGAGACTTCTTCCAGTGTCTGGCTCACTACCAGCGGATCCAGCCCAAAGGCGTTCTTGTAAATGCGTCCGTCTTCCAAAGTCAGCGCTGAGGGCTTGCCGTCCGTGATCATGATGATCTGCTTCATGTCTTTCTTCTGGCGCTGCAGGATGCGTTGCGCCAGGCGCAAGCCCTCGCGCGTGTTGGTGTAATACGGGCCGACTTTCACGCGCGCCAGTTGCGAGACCGGCATCTCTTCCGCAGAGTCATGGAAGAGCACGAGTGAGAGCGAATCGCCGGGATACTGCGTCCGAATCAAATGGCTCAGCGCCATGGCGACCTTCTTGGCCGGAGTGAAGCGGTCTTCGCCATAGAGGATCATGCTGTGCGAACAATCCAGCATCACTACCGTGGCGCATGATGATTGGTATTCGCACTGGTGAACGCGCAGGTCAGAGTATTCGATCTCCAGCGGCAGGTGCAGGCCTTCGCGCTGGATGGCCGATGACAGCGTTTCCGTGATGTCCAGGTTGAGCGTGTCGCCGAATTCGTAAGGCTTGGAAGCGCCGCTGGCCTCGATGCCGGTGGCCAGGTCGCGCGTGTCATGCCGGCCGAAGCTGGAGCGCCCCAGCGAGCCCAGCAGATCGCGCAAGGTCTTGAAGCCCAGGAAGTCCAGGCTCTTGTCGGTGATTTCAAACCGCGCTTCACTTTGGCCTTCGCCGGTTTGGCCGGGCGCGGTAGATGGACGAGAGGGATCCGGAGGCTGGTCCACGGAGATGAAATCTTCCTGCTGCATGCGCTCGATCAGGCGCTCTACCAGTTCGTCGAGCGTGCCATCCATCTGCATCTGCTCGATGCGTTCGCGCATCTCGTCGCTCAAGAAATCGCCCGCTTCCAGCGCCTGCTGGATGGCCTGGCGCAGCGCCTCCAGCGAGTGCTCATCCATCTGCTGGAAATACATGTACTGGCTTTGGAAGCCCGATTCCAGCAGATAGTCAGACATTGCGTTGAGCAGGTCTTCCATGCTCATCTCGTCTGCCAGGTCGCCGACGTATTTGGAGTATTTCGTATACTTCATGGCTGTTTCTGAAACCCCGACACTGAGCACCGTCGAAGGGGAGGGATCCCTATAAGCTTAGAAAAGCCTCCTCACAAACATCGCAAGTCGTGATCCCCATGCTCCGTCGTTGCGATAGGGCTCCCTCGCTTCGCTCGGGATAAACCAAAGCCTCAGTTGTACGGCCTTCTATTCCTCAGCGGCGGCGGCTCGTCCTCACCGCGTTCAAACGGACGCTCCTGGCGCTTGGGCTGTTTTTCGGCCAGGAAAAGGCGTTCTTCCGTGCGTCCGATGCGGCGGTGCGCGTGCAAACCTTCCAACACGAACTCCGCGGCTGAAACCAGTGCTTCCGGCCGGTCTTTCTGTTTGATGCCAACCGGCGCCAGCTTCTCGGTAATCCCCTGGATGTTTTTCAGGCCTTCCAGGATTTCCTGCGCGCCAGCGGTGTCAGCGAGCTTGATCTCGCCGCCCAGCTCGA
>DASVFK010000312.1:0-2124 GCA_036380095.1 Candidatus Angelobacter sp.
TGGCCCGTTCGGCTTGCGTCATCCCAACCCTCCGCTTCCAGCAGCCAATCATAATCTAAGCGAAACGCTGGAGGCAGAAAGGAGCGCGCAACGCAGGTTAGCGGATATAATAAAAGGCGCGAAGAAAAGTGCAGCATCCGAGTGATTTTGCCTGCGGTATGCCCTCTGGTTCCCCCTTGTTGCTTACTTTCCAGAAGCGAATCTATACTTTTCCTCGTTTGTCATAATCCTGGAGATTAAATGAAAACCGTATCGCTGGAACAGGAGCTGAATCCCTGGGAGGCCCAGGCAGCCCGCTTCGATTTTGCCGCGCAAAAACTCAACCTGGATGAAGGTCTGTGGAAGATCCTGCGCTATCCCAATCGCGAGATCATCGTCCACATTCCGGTGGCCATGGATGACGGCCGCCTGGAGGTGTATACCGGATTCCGCGTGCAGCACTCCATTGCGCGGGGCCCGGCCAAAGGCGGCGTGCGCTACTCGCCGGACGTGACCCTGGATGAGGTCCGCGCGCTCGCCAGTTGGATGACATGGAAGTGCGCCGTGGTCAACATTCCCTTTGGCGGCGCCAAAGGCGGCGTGATTGTCGATCCCAAGAAGATGACGCTTTCCGAACTGGAGCGCCTGACCCGCCGCTATACCGCCGAGCTGATCGAGTTTCTTGGCCCGGAAAAAGATGTCCCGGCGCCGGACATGAACACCAACGAGCAGACCATGGCATGGATGATGGACACGTACTCCATGCACATGCGCCAGACCGTGACAGCGGTGGTGACGGGCAAGCCGGTCAACATCGGCGGTTCGCGGGGACGCCGCGAAGCCACCGGACGCGGTGTGATGATCAACTGCGATGAGGCCCTGAAGAAGTTCGGCATGAACCGCGAAGACACGCGCGTGGTGGTGCAAGGCTTCGGCAACGTGGGTTCGAATGCGGCCAAGCTGATGTCCGACGCCGGCTACAAGATCATCGGCATCGCCGAGTACAACGGCGGGCTCCATAATGCCAAAGGCATCGACATTGACGCGTTGCTCGAATATCGCGACCGCAACACCAACCGCGGCATCGTGGGCTTTGAGGGCGCGGAAGCCGCGGATTCGAAAGACCTGCTGGTGGCTGACTGTGACATCCTGATCCCCGCGGCGACGGAAAACGTGATCACCAGCCAGAACGCGGGCCAGATCAAGGCCAAGATCATCTGCGAAGGCGCCAACGGGCCCACCACCGCCGCAGCCGACGAGATCCTGGCCGACAAGCGGGTCTTCGTCATTCCCGACATTCTGGCCAACGCCGGCGGCGTGACCGCTTCCTACTTCGAGTGGGTGCAGGACCGCCAGGGCTATTTCTGGAAGGAATCAGCGGTAAACGAGCAACTGGAGTTCATCCTGCGCGAAGCCTTTGAAGACGTGGTGCACTTCTCCGAGACGCACAACGTGAACAATCGCATCGCGGCCTACATGCTGGCCATCAGCCGCGTGGCGCACACCATCAAGCAGCGCGGCATCTACGCCTGACCTGGCAGCGAGCACAAAAACAGGGCAGCCTCGGCTGCCCTGTTGCTTTCTTCAAGCCCTGGCGACGGATTAACGGCGACGGGCCTTTTTCTTGCCGCCTTTCTTGGCAGCTTTTTTCTTCGCGGCCTTCTTCTTCGCTGCCTTCTTGGCAGGACGCTTTTTGGCCTTTGCCTTTGCCTTTGCTTTCTTGGCAGGCTTTTTCTTGGCGGCCTTTTTCTTTGCAGCTTTTTTGGCCGGCTTCTTTTTGGCAGGAGCTGGCGGGGCCGGCGCAGGCGCTGCGCCTTCACCTATCACAGCGCCACCGCTGATCTCAGCGCCGATGGATTCTTCTTCCTCTTCCTCGTAATCCTCTTCCATGGAACCGCCACCGAAACCGCCAACATCGCCGTAATCGTCGTCCATATCGTCCTCACGTCTTGCTCTGAGGGTTTCGTCGTAAGAGCTCATAGTTCCTCCAGAAAATTAAGGCCGCAACTCAACCGGTTTCTTGAAGCAGGGGCGGATTATAACAATTCGCGGGATTTCCCTGTCAACTCCGCGCATCAAGTGTGCAACTTGCAGCCAGAATAATCAAGTCATCGCGCACCAGCGGTGACACTTTTCTGTGATGGC
>DASVFK010000313.1:0-33034 GCA_036380095.1 Candidatus Angelobacter sp.
GCTGCGCGAACTCCATGTCCTGCTGTTTGCTCACGCGATAAGAGACTTGATCAAGATCGACCAGCCGCGCGCGGGCGTCATACAGACCGACGGACGCTTTCGCTTCCAGAATGCGCCGGACAGACTGGTCAATGCGCGCCACGGTGAGTTCGCCGCTGCGCACCGCCGCCAGCAGCCCGCGATAAGCGCCGTCAAGATCGCTGGGCAGCAGCAGCATGTCATTGCCGGCTTTCACGGCGTCTATCGCCGCGTGACCCGCCGGATTACCGAGCATCCCACCCCGACCCGGCAAACCCGGCCGGTCCGGGGGCCCCGCTTCGCCCCGTCCCGGCAACTGCGGCCGGTTCGGGGACCCCGGTTCACTCGATCCCGGAATAACCGGATACAGATTGATCAGGCCTTTCATCTCCAGGGCGTCCGTCACCACCAGGCCCTGAAAACCAAGGTCGCGGCGCAGCGTGCCGCCAATCACGTTGGCGGAGATCGTGGCCACCTTGTTCGCATCGGGCTCCAGCGCCGGGACGGCCACGTGCGCGACCATGACCGCGTCGGCGCCGGCGGCAATCGCCTTGCGAAAAGGCGGCAGCTCCACCGACTGCAGGCGCGCCAAGTCGCCATTCACGCGGGCCACACCCAGGTGAGAGTCGGCGCCGGTATCGCCGTGTCCGGGAAAATGTTTGGCCGTGGTGAGCATGCCGTGCGCGCGCGCGCCGCGAATAAACGCCGCGGCAAAGTCTCCGACCGCCGCCGGATCTTCACCGTAACTGCGCGTGTTGATGATGGGGTTGGCGGGATTGCTGTTCACGTCGGCGATGGGAAAAAAGTCCCAATGGATGCCCACGGCGCGCGACTCCTCGGCGGCAATCGCGCCAAAGCGCTCGGCATACGCGAGATTGCCGGTGGCGCCAAAGGCCATGGCATCGGGAAAAATGGGCACGGAGTTCATGCGCGTGGCCAGGCCGCGCTCAAAGTCGGCGGCAATCAGCAGGGGCAGCTTGGAATCGCGTTGCAGACGATTGGCCATGGCCGCAGCCTCGAGCGGCGGGTTCTTCAAAAGCAGCGCACCCTCCACATGCACTGTGAGCACCACGGAGCCAATGTGGTACTTCTGCATCTGCTCGCGGAATTGGCGGTAGGTGTCACTATCAAAGTTCTCAAAGTCCATGAAGTAGCGGACGCTCAGCATCTGCCCGATTTTTTCTTCGAGCGTGAGCTTCTTGAGCGTTTGCGCCGCCCAGCGACGTCCGTCTTTGGTGAGGGAGACGGGTGAGGCTTTGGAGTAGCGAGGCGCGGGAGAGGGAGGATGGGGAACGGCGAGGAGCGGGGAGCAGGCGAGGAGCAAGGCGAGGAACAGGGAGGCGGGTTGCTTCAGGGACATGACGGAAAGATAGCAGAACGCGAGGGATCGGGACATCGGATCATCGGGTCATCGGGACATCGGAAAGGGAAAACTAACATCCACCACGGAGGCACGGAGACACGGAGAAGAGCGAAACAGGGACACGGGTTTCCGGCGGTGCATGTGTGAACGATAGCAGAACGCGAGGGATCGGGACATCGCGAGATCGGGTCATCGGGTCATCGGAAAGGCAGAGTTCAAGTTCAACGCGGAGGCGCGGAGACACCGAGAAGAGCAAAACAAGGACGCGGGTTTCCGGAGATGCATGGAGGAAGATAGCAGAAAGATCGGGGACGCCAAAAAATTTTACCCCTGATAACACTGATTCCGCAGGAGACGTGGCGGTGCCGCGTCTCTAGCGAAGAAAAAGCGGCGAAAATCGCCCGGACATTGCAAATCGGCCAAACTGCGCAGTTGCGGAACTACGCGCAAGGGCGTTTAGTCGCCTGCGAACTGGGTCGCGGCTGAGCCCAAGGCCACCTGTCGGCCCAGGCGTTCGGCGGCGGATTCGGATGCGACCTCGGCTTCGGCGTCTCGCACCGGCAGTTCGTGGATGGCATGAGGACGGCCCACGCTGTAGTAGCTCAGGCCTTCGGCAGCGACCTGCTTCGGGTCATAAAGGTTGCGGCCGTCCACCAGCACGGGAGAGCGCAGGAGGCCGCGCAGGCGCGAGAGGTCAAGGCGGGCGAACTCGTCCCAATCGGTGAGGATGAGAAGAGCGTCGGCGTTGCGGGCGGCGGTGTAAGCGTCGCGCACGTAGGTGATCCCGGCAGGCGGGATCTCCAGGCGCGCACGCTCAGTGGCCGCGGGATCGAATGCCACTATTTCCGCCTGCTCCTGGAGCAGTGCCTTTACCACGCGGATGGCGGGCGAGTAACGCGTATCGTCGGTGCCGCCTTTGAAGGAGAGCCCGAGCACGCCCAGACGCTTGCCTTCCAGATGGCCGATAGCGTTGCGCACCTTGTCGAGAAAACGCTGCTGCTGCTCCTCATTGATGTGGGTGACTTCGTCCAGCAGGCCGAAGTCACAGCCCCACTGCCGCGCCTGAAAGCGCAAAGCAGCCACGTCCTTGGGGAAGCAGGAGCCGCCATAGCCCAGACCTGCACGGAGAAAATGCGGGCCAATGCGGACGTCCGTGCCCATGCCCTGCGCCACTTCTTCCACGTTGGCGCCGATGGCCTCACAGAAGCCCGCTACGGCGTTGATGAACGAAATCTTCATGCTGAGATAAGCGTTGGCGGCGTACTTGATCAGCTCCGCACTGTTGCGGCTGGTTTCAATGAGCTGAGGCTTGGCCGGCGACTGCGCGGAATTGGGCCGCGCGATTGCCTTCGAGCCGCGCTGATAGCTCCCGCTCAGAAGCGGCTGGTACATCTGACGCATCAGCTTGGAGGCACGCTCGCTGTCACAGCCCAGCACGATGCGGTCAGGGTAAAGAAAGTCAGTGACTGCGGTGCCTTCACGCAGGAATTCCGGGTTGGACGCAACCTCAAAGCGCGAAGCCGGCACGCCGCGCGAGGTGAGCAACTCATGGACCCACTGGCCTGCCGTCACCGGCACCGTGCTCTTCTGCACGATCAGCTTGAACTTGTTCATGGAGCGTGCGATCTGGGCCACCGCGGCATCCACGCAGGAAAGATCGGGCATGCCGTCTTCTCCGGAGGGCGTGGCCACGGCGATCATCACCACGTCACTGGCGGTAACGGCCTCTTGCGTGGATGTGGTGAAGTTGAGCTTGTGTCCGCCATGACGGCGCAGCAGCTCAGGGAGGAATCTTTCGTAGATCGGCGACTGACCGGATTGTAGTGCAGCGATCTTGGCCGCGTCCGTGTCAACGCAAAGAACGTCATGCCCGATTTCAGCCAGGCACGCACCTGAGACCAGTCCCACGTATCCACAACCGATTACGGCTATCCTCATGTACATTCCTCTCAGCGAGAACTGCGTTAGTTGCCCAGGGGCGCGGCGCGGACCAGCGCACACCCAACTTAAACGCCGTTAGCAGACCTGCTACGCCGTTTCTGTAATCTGTTCGCCGCAAGCTGCTCTTGAGCACGGTGCGGCGGGGTTGCCAATGCGATCTTCGGAGTGGAAAGCTGGGGCTCCACGGGAAACACCATGCCGGTTTGTTCGCCAACACGCATCACTGCTCCCATGGACCGACGAATCTGGGCTTGAGAATACCAAACCGATTGCTTGTCTTGAACGGGAAGGTCCAGGCCGGAACCAAGGAGGTACTGATTTGCCCTTCGCCGCTTTCAAACTCCCTCATAGAGACGCGATGTTGTCAGCGTCTTGGCCCTACAAAGAATCCACGAGGGAATTAAGCATTGTATATTAACCCGCATCTATTCTTAATGTTTCGCGCCCTGACAACAACTCTCCAAAGACCAATGGCCTGCCGTGACATGGGCGTCCGCGGCAGGGGGTTTTCGTCGGGTGGGTTGGAGTGACCGGGCTTGTATACTGGCGACACACCTGCTCCCGGAGATTGCCCAGCGTACGCGCCAAGACGACACAGGCGCGCGGGCCGGCAAGCGACTCTGGCCGCAGTCTTGCGAACGCTCATCCCGATGAAAATTGCGCTCGAGGTCAATCAAGTGCTGCGACAAGGAGGCGATCCGAGGCTCAGTCAGGAGGGAATTTAGCCCCTCGATGGCATAATGGAGCGCAGCAGCCCACGGCCAGGGCTTGGGCGAGTCTTCAAAAACGAATGAACTCATCTCGACCAAAATCCATCGGACCGGAACCGGGCACGAGTAAGGGTACGTCGCATATCGGCCACAGTCCACAAGAGCAGAACACACACCCTGCGCCACTGGTCAGCATCATCATACTGTCGTGGAAGAGCTACGAGGTTACTCGGGATTGTCTGCTGTCGCTAAGAAATCTCGCCTACCCCAATTTTGAAGTGGTCCTGGTGGACAACAACTCAGCGGACGGGTCGGTTGAAAAGTTGGCGCCCGAGTTCCCTGAAGTACGCCTTATCGAAAACAAAGTCAATCTTGGATTCCCCGGGGGCAACAACGTCGCGATAAGCGAGGTGTTGGAGCGAGGAACAGACTATCTCCTTCTATTGAACAATGACACTGTGGTGACGCCTGATTTTCTGGCCAAGATCGTGGCCGTGGCCGAATCCGATGACGCTATCGGCATCACCACGCCGAAGATCATGTATTTTGAGCCTCGAGATCGTATTTGGTTTGCCGGCGGGTTTTACAAGCCCTGGTGGAGCTTCCCCAAGATGCGCGGTGTCAATCGGCGCGATGTCGGCAGATTTGACCAAACCCAGGAAATATCATTCGCTACTGGCTGCGTGCTCTTGATTAAGGCAGCGGTGGTTCGGCAAATCGGCCTCCTAGACGAAGCCTTTTTCCTCGGGTTTGAAGATATGGACTGGTCATTGCGCGCGCTCCGCGCCGGATACAAGCTAGTTTATGTAGGAGGAGCCGTAGTCTGGCACCGGGCCTCATACGCTACCAAAAAAAGCGCCGGAAAAGACCTCAAAGATTATTATTCTGCACGAAACAGCATACTGTTTGCGCGCAAACACATGGCGAACCGATATTGGCCGCTCTTTGTTCTCTCTCTGGCGCGTTATCTGGCATATCGTACGGGCGGATACCTACTCCGGCTTGAATTCAACAGAGTGGCGGCGCTTTACAGGGGAATCTGGGATGGCTTCAACTTCCGCACGAACAGGCCGCAGACGGGCGGGGCGGCTTTATCACGCGGCCATACAATCCCGGAGACTTCTGGCCGACCTGATGTCGGAGAATCATGAGCACGCATCGCATCCTGTTCATTCATAGCAACAACGATCTCTACGGCGGGGACAAGGTCCTGCTGGAACTGCTGGAGCGCCTGGATCGCGCGCGCTACGAACCCATTGTCGTTCTTCCCACAGACACACGGCATATCAATCGCCTGTCACCGGAGCTTGCAAAGCTCGGTGTTGAGCATCTTTTTGTGTCTTTTCCGGTGTTGCGCCGCAAGTACTACAAGCTATGGATGCTGCCCCGCTTTGGTGTTGATGTTTTCTTCGGTGCATGGAGGCTGGCCCGGATCATACGGGAGAAACGCGTCGCCCTCGTCCACACAAATACAAATACAATCCTATCGAGCGGGATTGCCGCGCGTGCTTCCGGTGTACCGCACATTTGGAGCATTCATGAATTGCTGGTTGAACCGGCCTTAGTTCGCAAGGTCATGCACTTCCTGATCCCCCGTCTTTCTGACCGGGTCGTCACGGTGTCGCGCTGCGTGCGGGATCACATGGTAAGAGACGCTCGCCGGTACGCGAATCGGTTTGATTTCATTCTGGGCGGTATTAAGTTGGAGCCCTTCCTCAACGCTCAGGGACGGGAACGCGTTCGTAGGGAATGGGGCGTACGGGACGACGAAATTCTCGTCGGCATGGCCGGCAGGGTGACCCGTTGGAAGGGGCAGGGCGTGTTCGCCGAGTCCGCGAAAATGATTCTGCTGAAACACGATAATGTGAAGTTTGCGGCTGTCGGTGGAGTTTTTGATACTGAGACTTTCTATATGCAGCGTTTTCGCGAGCAAGTAAGAGCCCTCGGAATTGAAAGCCAGTTCATCATAAGCGACTTTCGCAAGGACATGCCCAGCGTTTTTGCGGCTTTTGATATTTTTGTCCTGCCGTCAACGCTGCCCGAGCCATTTGGACTTGTTGTCATCGAAGCCATGGCCTCGGGCAAGCCCGTGGTGGCTACTGCGCCTGGTGGCCCGTCGGAAACTGTGCTTGACGGCGAGACTGGATACCTTGTTAAGCCTTCGGATCCCGGAGACATTGCGAACGCAGTGGCGATTCTGCTGACTGACCCCATCACGCGATCGCGCATGGGCGAGGAAGGCAGGAAGCGTGCTTGCGAAGTTTTCCCTCTTTCCAGATACGCACGAGAATTTGAAAGCCTGTATGACAGGGTCTTGGAGACGGAGAATCGCGCTAAACGAAGCCTCAGTGTTGTAACGCCGCAGTCACTTCAGTCCGGTGTTCAAGATAAGAACTCAGCCCCTTCTCCCAGCGATCAAACACATTAAGCCCTTTGCGCTTCAGAGCCGCATTCTCCAGCACTGAGTATTTGGGCCTGCGCACCTTGGCGCTGAACTCGCCCGGAAGCGCCGGATCCAGTTTCACGCTCGTTCCTGTGAGTTCAAAGATCGCCTTGGCGAACTCATACCATGAGCAGCTGCCTTCAGTAGTCGCGTGGTAGAGACCGTATTCCTGCGTGGCGCTCAGCGCCACCACCTGCCGAGCAATCTCCGCCGTGGGCGTGGGGCTGACGAACTCGTCGTTGACCACGCGGAGCTGGTCGCGCTCCTTGGCCAGCTTGAGCATGTTCTCCACAAAATTCAGCCCGCCCTTGGCGCGGCAGGGATTGAGCCCATAGATGGCGGAGACGCGCAGCACAAAGTGGCGCACGTTGGAGCAGCGCACAAAATGTTCGCCCGCCAGCTTGCTGTTGCCATACACGCTGAGCGGAAACGGTGTGTCCTCTTCTCTGTAAGGAGCGTTCTTGACGCCGTCGAAGACGTAGTCCGTGCTGATGTGGACGATCGAGGCGTTGAGCTTCTCTGTCACCATGGCTACGCTGCGCGCCCCCAGGGCGTTCACCGCAAAGGCACGGCCCGGCTCATTCTCGCATTTTTCCACGTGGTGAAAGGCCGCGGTGTTCACCACCACGTCGGCGCGCAGGCCTTCCAGTGCGTGTAGCACGGACTCCTGCGACTCCAGTTCCAATTCGCTGTGCGTCAGGGGAAAGACTTGATGCTGCGCGCTGAGAAACGCGTCGCACACGTCTCGTCCCAGCTGTCCATTGGCTCCGATCACCGCGACCCGCATCTAGTCCCCGCTCACCGCATGCAGCGGATCTCCGCTTGCGACTTCGGCTTCTTTCAGGCGCTGAAACACCTTGATGTTGTAATAGTTCGGGTTGTCCCAGTCGTTGCACTTAGACATGTGCTCGATCAGGTGGCGCACAATCGACCGTACGCTGTGGTGGGGATGGAAACTCAGCACGTTCTTGGCCCGCTCAATCGAGACTTTGTAGTTCCTCACGTCGCGCACGTGTTTGATGTCCAGCGCCAGGCGCGTTCCCATCTCTTCTTCAATCGTTCCCCGCACCAGGTCCGCCACCTCGCCCACCGTATGATTGCCGGAGGCGACGTTGAAAATGCCGGAGATCGACTCGTTGGCCTCGATCGCCCTGATGTAAGCCATGGCTGCGTCTTCAATGCTCAGGATGGGCCGCCAGATCGCCGGATTGTTCACCCGGATCAGGCCTTCCTGCATGGCCGTCTTGAACATGGTGTTGATGATCAGGTCATAGCGCATGCGCGGGCTGTATCCGCAGACCGTGCCCTTGCGCAAAGCAATCACGGAAAAACCTTCGTCGGCGAACTGCATCACCGCGCGCTCGCCCTGGAGTTTGGAAATGCCGTAAGGATAATGCGAGCTTACCGGACGGTCTTCGTCAAACAGTTCGTTCTCCGTGTAGCCATAGACCGAGCACGAACTGGCGTAGATGTAGCGCCTGACTTTGGCGCGTCGCGCAATGTAACAGAGATACGCCGGCGCCGCAGCGTTGAAGATGAAGTTTTTAGCAGGCGAAAACTCCGCCATGGGATCGTTGGAGAGGCCAGCCAGAAAGAGCACCTGGTCGTATTTATCCAGGTCGCTCACCTGCAGGTCGAAGAGATCGCGATTCACGATCCCCACGTCAGGCGGCAGGTGATTGCCGAACCAGAACAGATCGGCCACGTCAACGTCGTAGCCTCTCTCCAGCAACTTGGGGACCAGCGCAGACCCGACATATCCCGCACCGCCCGCAACCAATACACGCATCGTAGCTCTCCTGATCTCAGCTTATTGCTCTTTTTTACAACCAAACTGGATGTTTGGCATGCTCACTTAGGGTCACGTACCGTTGGCCTTTGTGATTACCACCGCCCTCCGCTTGGTCCCGCCTTTACGCTTCCTTAGAACAATAATAGATGCCGCTGACAAAAGGTTCGGTAGCTCCACGAGTTTGCTCCACGCGCATCACCTTTCCGCCCTCAACGCCGATGATCCTTTCGATTTCCTCCTGAGGCAACGCGATCATGCGAATCGGGTTCAGGTTCAGCCGCTGGTACAGGAACGTGTGCGGCAGCCCCAGGCCGCGCAGTACGCGATATGCGCGTCGCCGCAACTGCAGGCGGTTACGCCAGGGCATGTGCAGAGGCATCTGGAACACCAGCAGCCCACCGGGCGCCAGCACCCGCATCATGTCCTGGACGATCCGCGACGCACTCTCCGGGTCGGGTTGATGCTGCAATACCAGGGTCGAATAGATGAAGTCTGCGTAGCCGGCCGGAAACGATTCCAGGTTGGGGCCCTGTCGAAACTGGCATCGCGGGCTCAGGCGGCGGGCGGTTTCCACCATGGAATTGGAAATGTCCACGCCGTGGCATTCAGAAAAGTAGTCGCTCAGAGCGCGCGTGAGTCGGCCCACGCCGCATCCAAAATCAATGGCCCGTTGCCTGCTCAGCGGCAACTTAAGATTCTGGCTTTGCTCCATCAATCGCGCAATCTCTTCCTGGCCGGTGCGGAAGAATTCTTCCAGTTGCCATTTGCCTGACTGTTTTCCCGGTTCGCTCAAGATGGCCCACAACGGATCCAGCGTTGCCATCTCTTCCCAGTCGCGGCCATGCAGAACAGTGTTTCGCATTCGAATTGTGAGCTCCGGTTCGATGTGGAGTTGCGATCGCCCTGCCTGCCAACTATAGCATTAAACGCACTGGGGCCAAGACGGCGGAAGAGTTCCAGGCGATCATCGCCTCAGTCTTGGGAGAATCCTTGGGAGGAGCCCGCCCGCGCGACCGCCCCTAGTTCGTTACCACAAACGACTTTGGAATCAAGAGAAACCGTTCTGTCTTGATGTGGCAGCCGGGAAACATACGTTGTAACTTGGCCCTCGAGATCCACGTGACGTCATACTGATAAGGCTTTTTCCACATCCATCCGTTGAGCGTGAAGTATCGCAGAAACTTTGGTTTGAGCCAGCTGGCCGGCAGCCAGTGCAGGAAAGGCGCGTTCAAATGAGGGTCCACAGGGAACAGCCGGCTGGGCGTCTGGCAAAAAATCTTTTTCCCCACGCGGCGCATTTCGCCGGCAAACTTGAACTGGTTCTCTTCGCTGCCCACGTGCTCAATCACCGAATTGGAGAACGCCAGATCAAAGGCCTGGTCCTTGAACGGAAGGGTCAGGCCGGAGCCGACCACGTAATCGCGCTGCTCACCTGCGGGAGGGGGATAAACGTTCAGTACGGTGACGCCTTCGCTCCGTCCAATGATCTCCCAAACGGCGTAGTCGCCTCCAACGTCCAGGATCGCCTTGCATTCTGCGTAGTCGGTCAAAAAATTCTTGAATCGCCTTTTGCGAAAGAACTTTCGCACCGGCATCTGAAATTGGATTGGATCCATGCGATTTAGAAAGCAGTGTACTTGACGTGCGCGCTGCCCCGCAAAGAAAAACTACCCCTGCCCTGAATTTCTTGCAAGACATGTTTGGGCCGGCCGAGCGTAGCGACCGGGTTGCAATCTCAATCTTTGGCAATCGTCAATTCCGGCAATCCCGTATGCGTTTCGGCCTTCTCCTTCACGCTGGAGTGCACTCGGGTCGGGTCTTCGCCGTTTGCAAGCTGGTAGAGAAGTTCCTCGTACTGGTCAGTGATTCGCTCCCAGTTATACACGGTGCGTATCCGGTCAGGCGCGCGCCGCCGCAGATCTTCCGCCACCTCGGGCTTTTGCTCGATCAGCTCGATCTTTTCCGCCAGCTCGCCAGCATCCGCAAACAGCAGGCCGTGGCCGCCCAGCACCTCGGCATTGAACGGGTTATCGTGCGCCAGGATGCAATTGCCGAAACCCAGCGCCTTTAAAAGCGCCGGGTTGGTCCCGCCCATCATGTGCCCGTGGATGTAGGCGTAAGCGTTGCAGTGGAGTTCTTTCACGTGCTCCATGTTGTTTACGTGGCCCAGGAAGCGCACGCGGTCGCCGGCATTGGCCCTCAGGTCGCTCACCCACTGGCTACGATAGTTGGCGTCGCCCGCGATGGCGAGCACGTGGCTGGTCCGCGCCTTCTTGAATCCTTCCACAATCAGCGCCGCGTTGTTTTCCGGCACCAGCCGGCTGGCGATCAGGTAGTAGCCGCCGGGCTCCAGCCCGTACTGACGCACAACTTCAGGATTTGTTGAACGCTCGATGTTGGCCCCATAAGCGATCCATGCTGAACGAGTGCCGAACTCTTGCAGGTATAGCTTGTGCATGCCGTATGCGTCCGTGACAACGCCCCGCGGCAGGATCTTGCCGCTGAGCCTGGCATTCCAGTAGAAGTAGGCTTTGCCCAGGCGGCCCCACTTTCCCCGCTTCCATTCGATCCCATCCACGTTGATGGCGCAGGGCAAGCGGAACAGACGGGGAATCAGGCAATGGAATGCGTTGGCTACGTTGACCACCAGCATCGCGTCGACCCTGCGGCGCAGCACGTCCAGCATGCACGCCAGCGTGTGCGTGAACGTGCCCAGGTTTTTTGTCTCGATGCTGGGCAGATAAATCAGCCTTACGCCCTGGTATTCCGCCGGCCGCTCGCGAAACAAACTCCTGCGGCAATACACAATCACCTCATGGCCGCGCTTCACCAGGCGGGGGCCAAGTTCAATGAAAAAGGTCTCGTAGCCGCTGTACGTGGAAGGAATGCCCCGTCCGCCAGAGATGGCGATCCGCAGCTTGCGCCCTTCACTTCCTTTGTTCTGCAACTTTGCCCCCACGTGGATGGACCTCTTCTTACCGGCTGGTTTCCTTCTCCGGCGCGTTCGTTGCCAGGCTGCTCCGGAAAAGAGCTAGCGCGCAGCCTATCAACCCGAAATGCACCCAGGCAAAAGCCAGCAGGGTGCCTTCGGTGGCCTGAAATGCAATCGAATATACAATCCCGCTCAGCAACAAGGCCAGCAGTTCGGGTTGCGCCTCCCGCTTGAGGACCGTCACAGCGCCCTTCAGCAGGAAAAACAGGAAACTGACAAATACCGCCAGACCCAACGAACCGGTATCGTGCATGATGCGGAGCTCTGTGTTGCCAATCCACAGGAGCGTAGGATCGTCGCCGAGCTGCTGGGCGCCCTCCGCCAGCTGGAAGCTGGCAGTGCCTGTGCCAAAGAAGGGGTTCTCCAGAATGTCCTGCAATGCCAGTGCATTGATCAGTAAACGCCCGCCAATTGTATCGTCTTCACTCACGTCCGTGACCGAGACTGTCTTCAACCGTTCCTGGTACAGAGACACAATCGCCGGCGCCACCGCCAGCCATGCCCCAAGCACGGCCACTCCGGCCTTGAGTATCGTACGTTTGCCGACCTGCTTCGACTTTATGCCGTAGATGAAGGTCACGATCAAGGCGATCAAGGCGGCGGCTACCGCGGCCCTGGCGAGGCTCACCATGGTCGCGGCTGCTGTGACGGCGACGGCCGCAAGCACCTTTCTGCCAGGTTTTGCGAAGTAGACCACCAGCAGCATGATCATGCATGCGGCGGCATATGAGCCCACGAGGTTCGGCTCGCGCAGCGTTCCGTAAGGCGCCGCGATCGACCCGTACTGTTCCTGCTCCATGCCCACCTTGGTTCCGAAGAGGATGCTGGAAAAGAAACAGGCCACGGTATAGACCGCCTCCAGCGTCCCCACGGCGAGCAGAATGTTCAGCAGCTTGGTGAAGGCGGCGCGCTCGACGGCAACCAGCCGGAGCAAGAAATAGGGCGCTATGACGATAAGCTGCAGCAGCGCCCATCGCAACGTTTGTCTTGGTTCGGGCGAAGTCAGCGCGGAACTGAAAAGATTGCATGCCAGATAGGCCAGGAGCAGAAAATCGGCCACGATCCATGTTGGCCGGAAGGAGCTGCGCTTGAGCCAAAAGGGCACAACCAGCGCCAGGACGCCCACAGCGAGATATTCGGGGTAGGCTTTCAGACCTGAGATTTCCAGATAAAAACGACCCACGGCCGTGGCAACCATCAAGGACGCGGCGGCCAGCATCTCATGACGGGCGAACTGGAACAAAAGAAAAGGGACGACAATTGCGGCCGCAATCCAGAAACTGGCCTCTCCATACTCCACGGCCCACAAGAGCGCCAGGGTTGCCCCTACAAAGAACAGCACAGGTGTGGGATTCGGGGCCGCAAAGGCCCGCGCGTCCGGTCTCGTCAAGGAGTTCACTTGGGGTCTGCCGCCTGTCTGGCGCCTCCATTCCCGCTCAGCTTGGTGTTACACGCGCTCCGCAATCCGCGATACAACGCGTTGATTCGCTGTACTGGTACTTTCTTGCCTGGCGTTTACGACCGAAGTCAAATTGCATTTCATTCATGCTTTGTAATACCTGAAGGTCCCGTTATTGACCGGTCTGCGCGGAGCGCAGAAGGAGCGATTGCAGGGCCTTCCGCTCTCGCGGCGAGATCATCCAAATCCAAGCCGCAGCCCCGGCAAGCACACATGTCACCGCCACAAAGACCAGCCTGGCAACGGTCGGCGTGTTGGATGCCGCCACTGCGAACGCCCCCAGCGCCGCCGCAATTATCATCGGCAGCCTGGCAACCGCCATCTTGCTCTCTGGCAGCCAACGGTGCGAAAGAAGGAACAGAAGAATCGCATCCAATGCTACCCGCAGAAACCACGCGATCGCTACGCCTTGGATGCCGAACGCTTTCGCCATCACAAACAAGAAGATGGCGTAAAAAGGCAGCTCAATGAGGTGCAGCTTGGCCGTGAGGTCCGGCCGGCCTTCACTCTGCAAGTGGCTGAAAGGCACCTGGGCCACGCCGTTGATGAACACCGCTGCCAGCAGCCATCGCGCCACTGGAGCGCTGTTCTGGGCAAAGTCCTTGCCCAGCCAGAAAGTAAGGCCCTCAGGCGCCAGCGCGATCAACACCAGCACAACCGGGAACAACCCGATGAAGGTGTACTTGATGCCGCAGTCATAGAGAAAAGCCAGCCGTGCGCGGTCCTCAGTCCCCGCCGTGGAAAAGGCGGGGAACAAGACAGCCATCAAGGCCGCCGGTCCTATCGTGAGCCGGAAGACCACCTCGAATGGCACAGCATAGTATGCGACCGCCGAGAGCGTGATCAAAGCTCCGATCACGAAACGGTCAAACGTGACCATGAACGGTCCCACGATGTTCGTGACCGTCATCCATCCGCCAAAGCGCAACAGCGGTGAGAGAAAAGCTCGGTCCACGGTGGGCGGCTGTCTCAATTCCGGCAGCACCGCAGCGCACGCCCAGAGATGCGCCACGCAGGCAACGGTCCTTCCTGCCACTAACACCGCCACCACCGCCACCACGCTGTGGGAAAACGGCAGAACCAGCACGGGCCCCAGGTAAGTGAACACGCCCATGGGAATGCGGATGGCTGTGGCCAGCCGGAACCGTTGCAGCGCTTCCAGCACTCCGCGCGCGCCGGCGGTCACGATTACAACCGGGATGGAGACGCCAAGCCAATAGAACGAACGCAACGATTCCTGGCGCAGGCCTTCCGGGATCTTCAGCAGCCGGTCCACCAAAAACGGCGAGACCGCCAGCGTGGCCACCGTTCCCATCACGCCCAGCGCGGCCAGCATCACCAGCGAAGTTGAAATCAAGGGCTGGATTTCATCAAAACGTTTCTGTCCAAGTTTTTCCGCCACCAACTTGGTCAGCGCGCGGGCAAGCCCGAAATCAAACAGTCCGAAGTAACCGATGACCACCCACGCCAGGCTGAGTACTCCCAGCCGGTCGGTGCCCAGCCCTCGCTTGAGGAGCGGAAGGCAAAACACCGCGATGAGCATGGGAAAACCCAGGCCCACCAGGCTCCAGAATGTGTTGCCCGCCAGCAGCCGCCCGCTGGTCAGGTTGGCCGGGCGCTGCGCCAGGGAAGTTTCTGAAACATCCGGGGTCGAAACAGGCGGATAGGAAGACAGGCTATTCATTGACTCCCGGGGACTGCATGTTCGCGAACGCGGGTCTTTTTTGAACTCCGTCACT
Organism: Candidatus Angelobacter sp.; assembly: GCA_036380095.1. Taxonomy (GTDB): domain Bacteria; phylum Acidobacteriota; class Terriglobia; order Terriglobales; family Acidobacteriaceae; genus Angelobacter. The sequence continues at coordinate 14,458 of DASVFK010000313.1, forward strand.
CGGCGCCTTCATGGATGGTTGCCCTTCACCGGCCCGATCCCCGGAAGACTTCGGGAATCGTCCTGAAGATGATTTTCAAGTCCATCCAGAATGTCCAGTTTTGGATGTACTCCAGGTCCAGCATCACGTTCTTCTCGAACGAGGGGTCATGCCGTGCGCTCACTTGCCACAACCCGGTCAGGCCGGGCAGCACGTCCAGCCGGCGCAGGTCGGCCAGTTGGTATTGTTCAAAATCGTCCACTGGATGCGGCCGCGGCCCCACCACGCTCATATCTCCCTTGAGGACGTTGAAGAACTGCGGCAACTCGTCAATGCTGTACTTCCGCAGCATGCGTCCCACCGGGGTGATGCGCGGATCGTTGGCGATTTTGAAAGTGGCCCCGTTGCGCTGGTTCATGTGACGCAGATTGTCTTTCTTGGCGTCTGCGTCCACCACCATGGTGCGGAATTTAAAACAGCGGAACTTCCGCCCTTTGCGTCCTACGCGCCACGCCGAATAGATGACGGGACCCGGCGAATCCAGCTTGATGGCCACCGCCGCAATCAGCATCAGCGGGGCGCCCACCAGCAGCGCCAGGCTTGACAGGCATACGTCCAGCACGCGCTTGATGAAGAATTCCACCACCGGCGTTGATTGGCTGCTGAGCTGCAACACGGGAACGTTGCCGATGTAAGTGACCCCTGCCCCCAACGCCAGGCCGTCATACAAGTCAGGCACTACCTTCACGCTGATCCCGGACTCCCGGCCCTTCGCGGCCACATCCATGATGAGCGACCGGTCCATCTCCGGCGTGAAATAGATCTCGTCAATAAAATGCTCTTCCAGCAGCCTCGGCAGATCGCCGAATTGCCCCAGCCAGTCCTTCCCGGAGCGAAGGCTCTCATCCACAAAACCACAGAATGTCTTACCCAGGTAGCGGTGCGTCTCCAGGTATTCGCGGAAGGCCTGCCCGATCGGTCCTGCTCCCACGATGAGCACATGCTGTGTGCCGATTCCTTTTTCGATCCGCTTCAGGTTGTGGCGCTGCACCATCTCGTGCAGGGTGAGGATTCCGGCAAAGCTGAACACCATGGTGGCGGCCAGCAGCGGCGGCGCCACCGCGTGGGGATCAGAAAGAAAAAGCACCAGAATCATCAGCATGGAAGAAAGCAGCAGGCTCTTCAGCGTTCGCACCCGGGAAATCTGCGCGGAGTGCAAGGTGCTGGCTGCATAGAGGCCCTGGGACGCTTTGCAAATCAGGGTGAGAGCGGCATAGCAGACCAGGAAGCCCAAGAGCCGGAAGTGCCCGGGCGCGGGGGCTCCCGGCGGCAGGGAAATGAGCTTGTAAGACAGTACTCCGGAAATCACAACGATGGCGGCGTCGCAAGTGGCGAAGACAGCGCCCAAGCCACCCCCTGCCTCCAGCGGGCGATGCAACGGCTCCATTACCAGAGCCGAGATGTCAGCGCTCCGTGGCTTGGCGTACACATCCGGTGTAGTCGACAATCTGCTCTCCTTTGCCGGGCAGCTTGGGCCGCGCGGCCAGGGGCCCCAATCGCTGCTTTAAGCCCTTCGCTCCGTCCCCAAGCTTGCAGTAAACTCTCTCTTTTTGCGGAACAAGGACGCAATCATTACGCGCCGGGGATCATCCTCTCCCCAGCTCTGCCACCGATACTGCAAGAAAGCTCCCAAGCAAGCCAGCAGGCCGCCGGCCAACGCTCCCAAACTGATTACCGTCCATGGTCTGGGGTGCCGTTTTTCCGGTACCTCCGCTTCGTCCAGCACTTTGACCGTGGGAAAATCCCGGGCTTCCTGGATTCGCGCCACTTCATATTGCTGCGTCAGCAGTTCAAACACGGTTTCATGGATTTTGGTGTTGCGATAAAGGTCGGTCCATTCGATTCCCACCAATGGCAGGTTCTTTACAGAAGGATATTCGGTGGAGGAATCGCCAGGCTGGGCCTTGACCGGGCCGCCCTTGTTGATCTTGTTCATCTCTTTCTGCAGCTCGTTGACCCGCGCCTTGAGAGTTTTCACCCGGACGTTCTCTGAGGTGTAGATCTGCTCCAGCCCTTCCATCTCCGCACGCGCCGCGATCAATTCTCCCTGCAGGCGCGCCGCTGACTCCACCATTACCCGGGTCTGCTGCGGGATGTCCAGCGCCATGGAGTTGCTGGCAAACTTGCTGAAGCGTTGCTCCGCCTCGTCCAGTTGTTTCTTCTCTTCCTGCAAGCGCTTTTCAATGAACTCGCGCTCCCGCCGCGCCGCCGATGTGCTCACTTCCATCATCACCAGGCCCAGTTGCTGCCGGTAAAGGTCTGCCAGTTCGGCGGCCAGCTTTGCGTCGCGGTCGCGCACGCTAACGCTGATCACGCCGCTTTTTTTGTCTTCAGAGATCGTTGTCCGCCACTCCAGTTTGCTGCGCGCGTCTTCCATGTAGCGGACCCCATATACCTTGCGCAGGTCCTTGGCATTGATAAGGTTGTCTTCCACGCGCCGGCTTTGCAGCACTTTAACGAACAGCGCGCCGGTGCTCTTCATCCCAAGCAGATCGCCGGCCATCCCGGACAAGCCAGCCAATCCCGGTGATTTCATCAGGTTAGGTAGGGCCAGCGCCGCCAGTCCGCCGGGGGCGTCCGGCGGCATGAGTTGCACCGTGGCTTCAAACTTGCACACTCGCCATGCCACGATCGCAGATAGAACGGCGCCAGCCAGAGTCCACAAGAGCACGCCCACCCGGCGCGACCACAGATACTCAGCGACCACCGACCATCGTTGCATCTCAACGAATTTTTCCGCGATGTCCTGGTCCTGGTGTGTCTCCATCAGGACCTCATTTGTAGTTCTCCCCATTGGCATGAGGTGCAATCACCTTCTGATGTCTTGCACAGTCAACATGTTTTCCGTTTTTTTGCCGTTTCGTTCATTTCGCGCCGTCCAGCAAGGAATTCTGTGCGATCGCTCGCCGCGCGATTTTCTGTAACCCCGAACCTTATCCGCTTCTCGCGCTCGGAACGCGCAATCAACTTTGAGTATCCGGCGAAACTCTTCCGATTTCGGTTCACGATTTGCCCTGGAAGAAGTCGCGTAAGCCCCTGGAAAACAAAAGTATACATTGCGCTCCCTGCTCGTCCTACCCAATTCTTAAAGACCTTAGATGACTTTAGCATGAGGCACGTTCGCAGCAAGCCCAAGGCATCTCCTCAGGCACGGGAAGACCGGGTTCCGGGAAGCGGGGACCGCCCTCCACCCGCGATCGCTCCAAACATTACATCCGGGATTAGGTGTTTCCACTGAACCTGATGGTCACGAAAGGCATCCAGAGGCATCCCGGAGACCAGGCCACCCAGTTTTAACCCCAGGATTTGGACAACTTGCGCACTCGAAGTGAAGCCGGAAGCAGGTGGAAGCCGCAAGCGCCAACCGCGGCACTACAGCAAAAGCGAGGCCGACTCAAAAAGCTCTGCTATAATCGAGGTCTGCACGTTTCGTCGGGGAGTGGCTCAGCCTGGTAGAGCACCTGGTTCGGGACCAGGGGGTCGGAGGTTCAAATCCTCTCTCCCCGACCATTTTTTTCAATCACTTGCGTTACACGTGACCCAGCCACCTGGTCTTGGCCCAAGTAGTCTACCTTCCGTTGCGCATAAATGCTGCATGCCGTGCTGCAGCAGGGTGAAGGACCATCTGCAAAATCGACTACATTACAGGAAAAATAGTCAGCAAGCCTTAGGACAGAGGCCGACTGCAACGGTCGAAGTCCAGAAGATTCGCCGGCAACCGCTCCTCACTCTCAGTCGTGAAGCCGATTCGACTTCGATTTCGGAAATTGAGCCCTCTGGGTTTGCGCCAGCGGAACTAGCGACTGCGATCCATCAAGGAACAGATCACGTCCAAATTGCCCGCAACTCGGAAGTTATTATCATCGTTGGCGTAACATGCCGTTACACTCACAATCGACCTGCGGGAGCGCTCTTTGGCCCCCATCTATCGCGGCAGTCTTGGAAATCGCCAGGCTAATTTTTGTATTTGGGGCGTCGCCTTTCCGGCTGGACGGAATTGATCACCAGCGGGCGATTGTGAGTGCAATCGCCTGATCTCGCCAGCTTCGCTTGGTTGCCAAAAACATGGGGAAGACTTGCGCCTCGTTTGTCACGTTGGCTTATTGTTCAAGAAAATTCTCACCGGAAGGAAGGTTACTGCTACCCCAGACAACCGAGCTGGCACACGTAGTTGAACCGCCCCATACCACGCTGAAACCGGTATTCGTGCTCGAGCCCCAGGCAACTGAAGTGCCCCACAGCACAGCACTGCCACTGACGTTCGTCCCCCAGACTACTGAGGTTCCCCATGTCACGGATGAACCCCATGCGACTGAGCCGCCCCAGATTACGGAATTCCCATTCACCAGAGAAACTGTGCTCGTGATGGAGTTGTACACAGCGCTGGGCGAGAGTGCACTTCCCAGGGTTGTGGGAGCTTTGTCTGTATTGGCCACAGCGGCCGCGATATCAAGATAGCCGGCGCCTACAGTAAATAGATCGTAATAAGACGTGTAGGTCTGCCCGGTCGTGAGGTCCGTGCTCACGCTGGACGCAGGGAATGTCTTGTAAGCCGTCTTCATCAGCCGCGCTTTGATCTGGTCTGGTGTCAGATTGGGGTCCTGCTGCAACAGCATGGCGACCGTGCCGCTTACAACCGGAGCCGCCATACTGGTGCCGCTGAGCACAAAGTAGTCATAGTTGCCTGTCAGGCGTTTGACAATGCTCGAAGGGTACTGATTGGCCAGCGCGCTGCCCGGAGCAATGGTCGACTTGATCAGATTCCCCGGAGCAACGATGTCCGGCTTCACCACATGGTCATACAGTGTCGGCCCTTTTGAGCTGTAGCTGGCAATTTGGTCATCGGACCGCGAACCAGTGTTCCCCGTCTTCATGGCGCCAACGGTGATCACAAAGGGGTCATTGCCCGGGGCCATCACGGTTCCATAACCGTTACTGCCGTTCACGCTCTGGCGACCCAGGTTACCTGCCGCAACCACCACCGTGATGCCTGCAGCCCATGCCTGTTCCACAGCCTGGCACAACGGATCACTTGCGTAACTGCCGTACACCGGCCGGCCAAGAGACAGGTTGATGACGCGGATGTTGTATACGTTTTTCAGAGCGATGGCCCGCTGAATGGCAGCGATCACCGCGCTGTCCGTGCCGACGCCATTCTGATCAAGCACGCGAAGATCAATGAGATTCACACCATAGGCAATGCCAGTTGTATCAGACCCTTGGCCGCCATCGTCGGTGCCGTCACCGGCAAGAATGCCGGCAACGTGTGTTCCATGTCCGTAGGTGTCATAGACCAAGCGTCCGCTCGCATCATAAACAGTTGTTCCGGTGAAGTCCTGGTGATACGAGACGCGGGACTGGGTGTAAGTGTTTCGCAGGTCGTAGTGACCGTCATTGATTCCGCTGTCAATGACTGCCACGCCGATACCCATGCCCCATTTGCCGAGGCCCAGATTTCGCGCCACGGCCATGCCTATGGCGGCATCTGTCAGAGAATCGGCAGACCTGAGCGGACGATCGGGGTGGATAAAAACCACTTCGTCATCTTGAGCAAGATCTTTCAGGGCCGATGCAGGAAGCGAATACGCGCCGCCTTTGATCAACCCGAGCTCCTTTTTGAGCTTTCCTCCCCGATCCGATACCTTTCGATGATGTCTTGTTGACGGCGCTTGCGTGAACTGCACGATCACTTGGACCCGATCTGTTGCTGGAATACCATCGAGGTCCTTGGAGATTTTGGGCGATTGCGCAAATCCAAGACCTGCGCTCAGGATCACCGCCCATAACCACCTCAGCAAGCTTCGTCCGGATCCAGCCGGCCAGCTGTTATTCCCTTGCATATTGCATTCCTTCTTCCATCACAAGTGCTACCGGGTGGCGCCCCGGCTACTGCTGTTACTGTTCTCCATTGATCACGATTGAAGTAGACTCTGCGGTGGTATTAGTGCTGCTCCCCCACATCGCGCTCGAGCCCCAAATCGCGCTAAACCCCATGCTTGTGCTGCTGCCCCACATGGCCGAGCTTCCCCACATGGCTGAGCTGCCCCACATCGCCGAGCTGCCCCACATGGCCGAGCTTCCCCACATGGCCGAGCTTCCCCACATCGCCGAACTGCCCCACATGGCGGATTGGCTACTGGGCTCAAAGACATTGACGCCCCAGACATCCGCCGTACCCCACATCGCCGAGCTGCCCCACATCGCCGAGGAGTCGCTCACAAAGTAGACGCTGTCAGTCGGCGCGTCGTATTGGGCCGCCGGCGATTTCGCAATGCCGAAGCTCAGATCAGTGGAGGACAGAACAGCCTGCACATCCACGTAGCCGGCCCCTATCGTGAACACGTCGTACTGACTGGTGTAGGTAACACCCGTCGTTGAATCCGTAGAACTGCTGTACGTCGGGAAGGTCTTCGAGGCGGTCTTCATCAGTCGCGCTTTCACCTGGTCCGGGGTTAGCGCTGGGTTCTGGTCGAGCATGAGCGCCACAGTCCCGCTGACCATGGCGGCGGCCATGCTCGTTCCGCTCAATCGGTAATAAGTCGACGAAGACGTTGTGTTGCCGTTCACCTGATACAGCAAATAAGGGATTTTATTGCCAGGAAAAGTCTTGGGCAGAGTCAGCCCTGCCGTGTACAAGGAGATGATGCGATTCCCAGGTGCCACCAGGTCAGGCTTCACCACGTGGTCATACAGAGTTGGCCCCTTGGAGCTGTAAGTGGCGATCTGATCATCGGCGCGATCGGCCGTGCCCATGGTCTTCATCGCGCCAACGGTAATCACATAGGGATCGTTACCTGGGGCTGTGATGGTGCCATAGCCGTTGTTGCCATAAGTGTCGTTGCGCCCCTCGTTGCCGGCTGCAACTACCACGACGATTCCCGCACGGTAGGCCTGCTCTACGGCCTGGCACAAAGGATCTTGCAGATAGCTCTCAAATACCGGCCTGCCCAGCGAAAGGTTGATCACGCGAATGTTGTATTTGGATTTCAGATTGATGGCAGTTTGGATCGCCTGGATGACGGCACTATCCGTTCCCAAGCCGTTTGCATCGAGCACTCTCAGGTTGATCAGGTTCACATTCGGCGCAAGTCCCTTGATCGTATAGAAGTACTTGGCGCCGCTCGAGTTCTTTCCGTTGCCGCCAATGATGCCGGCCACGTGCGTTCCATGGGCGTACTGGTCAACCGCGCCTTTGGCGGGGGTAAAATCCTGCGCGTAAACAACTCGGTAGACTTGGCCGTGCAAATCGGGCAGATCGGTGATGCCGCTGTCGATCACCGCCACGCCAATGCCCGTCCCGTCAAATCCCAGAATCGCCGCATACTGCGCATTCAGCGTGGGGAGATAGTAGTCGAGCATCGAATCGGTACCGGGAGATCCAGAGCTCGCCAACGGACGATCTGGTGAAATGAAGGCAACGTCCGGGTCAGAGGCAAGATCAGCAAGGGCTGAAGCTGGTACGGAGTACGAACCGCCTTTGATCACGCCATGCTGTGCTTTGAGCTTTCCGCCCCGATCCAGCACTTTCTGATGATGCTTTGCAGTCGGGGCCGTATTGAACTGTACGATCACATCGACCGAAGCAGATGTTTCGATGCTTTCCAGGTCTTTGGACAACTTGGGCGACTGGGCGAACGCCAGGCTCACGCTTACGATGCCTGCGCACAACGTCAAGAACCTTCTTCCCCAGGCGACGCATTTGTTCGGGCTGAATCTCATCGTCCTCTTCTCCCGTCTATCGGACCCGATAAACTCGGTCGGGAACCGTTGCTTCTAAAGGCATGTGCAGTTCCAATTGGAATTTCCAGCAAGTTGTTGATTTCTCGTGCTGAAAAGTCGTCGACACGATCGCGACAGGGACAGGCTGGCCCAAGTTGGGACACGTTGCACAAGTCGTTGGCGCTTGACGACTTGGTGCTTTCAGTTAATCAGGGTACTTTATTTGAGGCGGCGCTCTAGCTGGGAAAGTACAAGCTATAAGAAATCGTTAATATAGTTAAGTCACGCTGACCGTACGGTTTCTGAAGGGTCTGGCTGGACTGTCCAGCCTTCCCGCAGCATCTTTTCGCTTAGCCAACTCTTTATCTCGTGCCGAGCGACCGGACCCATGTTTGTGAATGCGATTCCCGCGCTGCCGCGTACGCCCACCCATGCCACGACAGCCGGTGCCTCAATCGGCAAGGCTGAGCCAGGAATGGTAAAACGCACGCGCAACTGGCAGTTGTGACTTAAACCAGTGGGGACACTCTCCAGACCCATGCCGCTCTCGCTCAAATTCACGGCGGTACAGGATAGCTCCTTGCCCTCCGCGGTTTGAAGCATTACCGGGATCCGCAAGGCGACACGAAACAGGCGCCGCTGCTCGTCGTCCAAAGTTCCCAGAGCGGCTCGGGCAACTCGGCGCCCGGAAGTGAGTCCATACTCCCGCAGCTTACGACTCAATGTTCGTCGGGAGATTCCAAGCTCGGCCGCAGCCAGTCCGCGATGGCCCCGGTACTTCTCGAGTGCCCGCTCTATGGCTTGTGCTTGCAGGTTCTCCAGCACCTTGGGAGCATCGATCACAGTTGCTTTAGGCTCATGAGCTTCGAAGCCGGCATTCTTAAGCTCGGTGTGGACCACGGAAGCCTCGATCACGGGGCCCAGGTCTGCTACCGAGAGCCGTGCCACGAGATTCTGCAGTTCGCGCACATTGCCTGGCCAGGAGTACGACTGCAACGCGTGCAACGCCTCCGGAGAGAATTTCCGCTCCTGAGCTTCACAAACAAGGAAATGCTCGGCCATAGCTGCTATGTCTCCAGAACGCTCGCGAAGCGGCGGCACACAAAGCACGAACTGACTCAGGCGATGGTAAAGGTCTTTGCGAAAACGGCCGGCGCGCACTTCCTCCGCTAGGTCACGGTTCGTGGCGGCGACTACGCGCACGTCAGTGCTGATCTTGCGGTTGCCGCCCAGGCGATAGTAAGGCGCCCGGTCGAGAACTCGCAGCAGTTTGACCTGGATTCTCAAGTCAAGCTCCCCGATTTCATCCAGGAAAATCGTGCCCAGGTGGGCCATTTCAAAGAGTCCGGCTTTGGCGGCGTCGGCTCCGCTAAAAGCGCCCTTTTCATAACCGAAGAGTTCGCTTTCCACCAGGTTTTCGGGCAGAGCGGCACAGTTGATATCGATAAATGGCTTGCCGCAGCGCCGCGACTGCTCATGAATGGTTTGGGCGATCCTCTCTTTGCCCGTGCCTGTTTCACCTAATATGAGTACCGCGCCGGTGTGGCTCGCCACTCGGTCCACCATGCCCATGAACTTGCGCATGATCTCGCTTGTCACGATGAACGGAGCATCATGGCCCGGAAGATTGGAAGTAGCGGCTGCAGTCATCTCATCCGTCACCTGGTTGTGAACTCAGTATGGGATCCCCGGAATCGACATGTCTCGACAAGATGTCATTTCGCCGAGACAGATACACCATGATTCTTGCGGTAAGTGGGCCGCTAAGCTAGAACTTTGTGCACGCTGGGACATAACTTAAGTAACTTGGGCCATTTCTATTAAGTACCGCCGTTAACGGTGCGCCTGTGGCCCATATGGGACAGATTGGCCCAAGGCGATTCACGCCACGCAATCCGTCCGCTTGCTTTTCAGCTACTTAGCACGTTCTTTGCTCTGGCAACTCTCGTGCAATTGAAATCAAAACAGACTTTTTCGACGGAGATGTGAAGAGAAATGGCCTCTGCCATGCCGATACGGGCAAGGATATTCATCGCAGCTACCGCGGTTTCCGGGGCTGCCGTACTCTTGGCCGGGCTATTAAACTGGACCTCCGACGATTTACTGAGGTTCAGTTGCTATCTTCTAGTTGCCGTTTTGGCGGCGACCCTGAAGGTGCGTTTGCCCGGTATCGAGGGCACCATGTCGGTGCACTTCCTCTTCGTTCTCGTCGGCGTTTTGGAACTTTCCCTGCCGGAGACCCTGGTGATCGGTTGTACGGCAGCGTTGATGCAGACCCTGTGGAAGCCAAGGAATCGGCCGGAGCCGGCAAAGGTCATCTTCAACGTCTTCAGCATGAGCGCCAACGCTATTTGCCTGACTTACCTCGTTTACCATTTGTCGATTGGATTCCTCAGGAACAGCACGCCCCTCATGCTTGTCGCGAGTGCCTGTGCCTACTTCCTGAGCAACACCATGGCCGTGTCAGCGGTGATCGCGCTGGCCGAACGAAAGTCATTTCGAAATCTCTGGACCGAATGTTACTTCTGGTCGTTTCCATACTATCTCGCAGGGGCCGCTGTGGCCGGCCTTTTGAACTTTTCCAACCGTCACGTGGGGTGGCAGAGTTCGCTGCTCGTTCTGCCTGTGATGTACTGGATTTATCGTTCCTATCATCTTTATCTGGGTCGCTTGGAGGACGAAAAGAAACGCGTCGAGATCGAAAAGCTGCAACTCGAAGCGGAAAAGCGACACGTGGAAGAGGTTTCCGGGCTGCACCTGCGCACCATCGAAGCCCTGGCTTTGGCGATTGATGCCAAAGATCACACCACACACCAGCATTTGCGCAGGGTGCGCATCTACGCGTTGGAAATCGCGAAGGAACTCGGACTTAGCTCGCAGGAAACAGATGCTCTGCGGGCAGCGGCCCTGCTCCACGATATCGGTAAGCTGGCTGTGCCGGACCACATCATCAACAAGCCAGGCCGCCTGACTCCGGAAGAGTTCGAAAAAATGAAGATCCATCCGGCCGTGGGTGCGGACATTCTGGAGAAAGTAGCATTTCCTTATCCCGTAGCTCCGATCGTGCGCTCCCATCACGAAAGGTGGGATGGCACCGGTTATCCCGACGGGCTCAGGGGTGAGCAGATCCCCATCGGGGCCCGCATCCTCGCGGCCGTGGATTGCCTGGACGCACTTGCGTCGGACCGTCAGTACCGCAAGGCCCTGCCTCTGGATGACGCGATGAAAGAAGTCGTAGCTCAGGCTGGAACACAGTTTGACCCCCAGGTGGTGGAGATCCTCCAGCGTCGTTACATTGAATTGGAAAGCCTTGCTGTTAGCTGTTCAGACACGTCAGAAGCTCCAACCACTCCAGCAAACTACAGGGTGGATCGAGGAGCGCAGCCAGATGCCGGTTTTGAATTTAACTCCAAGGATGACGGATTAAGCAAAAGAGATTTCCTCCTTTCCATTGCTGCCGCGCGGCATGAAGCACAGACCCTTTTCGAACTCAGCCAGGACCTGGGAAACTCGCTTAGCTTGGACGAAACCCTTTCCCTCATGTCCTTGAGGCTTCGCAGGCTGGTAGCCTACGATTCCATTGCGGTATTCGTACGCCGAGGCAATCTCCTGGTCCCGGAATTTGTGAACGGCGAGAACTTTCGCCTGCTTTCATCGTTGGAAATTCCGGTAGGAGAAGGTCTCAGCGGCTGGGTTGCACAGAACTACAAACCCATCATCAACGGCAACCCCGTAGTCGAGCCGGGATACGAGCAGGAACTGGAAAAAGGCACGCATCTCCGCTCAGCCATTGCGGTGCCGTTGGAAGGGGTCAGTGGGTTGGTGGGTGTCCTTACACTCTATAAAGCGGAGCGGGACGCATTTACCAGTGACCACCTCCGTATCCTGCAGGTGATTACTTCCAAGGTCGCGCTTTCCATCGAGAACGCGTTGAAGTATCGCCAGGCGGAAAATTCTGCCACCAATGATTACTTGACCGGGCTACCCAACGGAAGGGCACTGTTCGTGCAGCTGGACCGCGAAATCACGCGCTGCAAGCGGGAAGGCTCGACTGTGGCCGTCATGGTGTGTGACTTGAATGGATTCAAGCAAATCAACGATCGTTACGGCCATTTGGAAGGAGACCGTACGCTCAAGCTCTTCACCAAGTTAATGCAGGAAGTGTGCCGCGAGTATGACTACGTGGCGCGCATGGGCGGCGATGAGTTTGTGATCATCGCTCCCAACATGACGCCCGATGCGGTACGAGAAAAGTCATCCCTGCTGAACGTTCTCGCAGAACAGTCAGGCCGGCAGGTGTGCGGGGAAGGACTGTTGTCTCTTAGCGTGGGGGCAGCCTTCTTCCCAAAGGACGGGGGTGACGCGGAAGAGCTCCTTGCGGAGGCCGATAAGAAGATGTATTCGTCCAAGCGACTCCATTATGAAAGGCGGAGATTGATCTCGCCCAACGGCACGCTGCATCCTCATGAGGCTTTCTTGCACTAGAAGTAAAGAAGTCCTTATCGCACTGGCGCATTGTCTGAAGCATTTCTCCGTAATTCGGGCATCGCTCAAAAGCATCCGCATAGCTGGCCGGATCGGCGGTTACGAAAGTGTGGCCCTAAGGTGCTGCCATCCTTGCCATTCAACTAGTTAGTTGATATCTGTCGTAGCACGATTTGGCCTCACGTGCCTGGTATTTATGCGCAACCTGATCAGATACGGCGCCAAGATCATGGTGGTCTTGCTGCTCGGGGGCTTCCTCGGCGCCACGCTGGTGCGCCTGGCCCCGGGCTTTGGTGTGGACGAACAGGAACTGGACAGCCGCTTGAGCCACCAGAGCATTCAAGCGCTTAAGCAATCCAGGGCGAGTGATAGCAGTCTCGTCGGGTACTACGTCAGATATCTAACGCGAATACTCCACGGTGATCTAGGCACTTCGCGGACGCTGAATATACCTGTGCGCCGGCTTCTGGCAGAGCGGCTGCCCGAAACGATGAAGTCCGTTGGGCTTGGATTGGTCCTGGGCTGGACTCTCGGCCTGTCACTGGCGATCGCAGCAGTGATCTCGCGCAACTGGTGCCTCGACCTCTTGGCCAGCCTGCTGGCCGGCGTCATCCTTTGCCTCCCGGCCGCAGCACTGGCGCTGCTGTTTGTGATCGCACGGGCCCCGGGAAGGCTGGCTCTTGGCCTGATAGTGTTTCCCAAGATCTTCAGCTACGCACGCAATCTGCTTGAGCGCAGCGCCTCTTTGCCGCATGTCCTCACGGCGAGGGCCAAAGGCCTTGGCAGCTTTCGACTTTTCGTCTGGCATATTCTCCCGGTTTCCGCTCCGCAGTTGGTAGCTTTGGCCGGAGTTTCGGTAAGTCTGGCATTCGCGGCATCGATTCCGGTGGAAGTACTCTGCGACCTGCCTGGCATCGGACAGCTCGCCTGGAAAGCGGCCCTGGGACGCGACCTGGAGCTGCTGGTAATTCTCACGCTGATCGTCACTTTGGTTACACTGGTTGCCAACTCCGCCGCCGACCTGTTGAAGATTTCCTCGCGCGTGGAGGAAGCATGAAGTGGGCGCGCATCATCGCCATTAGCTTCCTGGTGCTGGTTGCCATGGCATGTGTGCTCGCAGATTTCATTGCTCCAGCCTCTTACGGGCACCAGTTCCGCAATGTATCCGATGGCGCGCCCTCCCGGCAGCACCTGCTCGGCACCGATGACCTTGGGCGCGACCGGTTTTCCCGACTGCTTTACGGCTCACGGATATCACTCTTACTGGCGCCTGCTGCAGCATTGCTTTCGAGCCTGCTTGCGGCGATCATCGGCGGCACCGCGGGCTTTGTGTCCGGCAGGATCGAGCGCGGGGTCATGGCGATGACCGATCTGTTTCTGTCGCTTCCCTGGCTTTTCCTGCTCATCACAGTGCGTGCTCTCCTCCCGCTGAATGTCTCGCCCCTCACTTCGGCCGTGATTACGTTTGCTCTTTTGGGGTCTCTCGGCTGGGCAGCGGCGGCGCGCGTCATCTGCGCGGACGCCCGCACGCTGCGCGCTTCTGATTTTGTGCTGTTGGCCCGCGCTTCCGGAAATGGTGGAGCTCGCCTTCTGTGGCGTCACATTCTCCCCAACCTGAAGCCGGTCCTTTATGCACAGTTCTGGGTTTCCATCCCGGTGTTCATCCTGGCTGAAGCCAACCTCGGGATGCTTGGGTTGGGAGTTACGGAACCACTTCCCTCCTGGGGAGGTTTGTTGCGGGAACTGGAGAGCTTTTCCGCCTTTTCAGCGCAACCTTGGCAGTTTGCCCCCTTAGCTCTTTTTATCGTTGTGGTCGCTTGTTTTCACATTGCCTTGCCAAGAAAGGAGTTCTCGGCATGAGACGACGTATTCTTCGCAGCGTTCTTTTGAGCTTCCTTGTATTCAGGGCCGCTTTTGCGTTTGCGCAATCGTCAAGGGAGTTGCGATTCTGTCTTCGCTCGGAGCCAAAGACCTTCAATCCGCTGCTGGTAGCTGACGATGCCTCGGAGACAATTCGCTATCTCACGGGTGGGGTGCTGGTGCGCCTGAATCGCCTCACACAGCAGCTTGAGCCCGAGTTGGCAACCACGTGGAAAGTCAGCGACAACGGCAAGACGATCACGTTCAAGCTTCGTGAGAACGTGCGTTTCTCCGACGGCACCGCATTTTCCGCCGAGGACGTCGCCTACACTGTGCAACAGCTCATGGATCCCGCTCTGCACTCGCCCACGGGTGACTCCTTTCGTTCCGGTGAAGGCAGAGTCGTGACCCAAGTTGTCGGAAGAAACGAAATTGTCGTGACTTTCCCGGCGCCCGTGGTCGGCCTGGACAAGCTGTTCGACCAGGTGGCGATAATGTCCGCTAAGTCGCCGGAAAAAGAAATGGCCGTGCTCGGTCCCTACCGCGTTGCGGAGAACAAGGCAGGGGCCTACCTGCTACTGAAGCGCAATCCGAACTACTGGAAGCACGATGCGGCCGGGCGTCCCTTGCCTTCCATTGAGTCTGTTCGGCTCGATATCCAGCAAAACCGCGACATCGAAATGCTGCGGCTAGTGAGGGGTGAAATCGATCTCATCAACTCGCTTGATGCCGAGTATTACGACAAACTGGTAGCGCAGGCCCCCGGAATGGCGCACGATGCGGGCGTGTCACTGGACTCTGAGCAGATGTGGTTCAACCAGGTTGCCAACTCGCCTCTGCCTGACTACAAGAAGGCCTGGTTCTCGTCAACAAACTTCCGCCGTGCGATTTCGGAATCGATCAATCGGGAAGATCTGGTTCGAGTTGTTTTCCGCGGTCATGCTCGTCCCGCGGTAAGCTGGATATCTCCCGCCAACAAGTTTTGGTTCAACTCCAGGCTCCAGCCCCATCCATTTGATCCCAAGGCCGCACTGCAGGCCCTGACACAAGACGGGTTCAAGATGCAGAACGGCGTTTTGCATGATCGCGGGGGACATGCAGTGGAGTTCTCCGTGATCACCAACGCCGGCAATAAATATCGCGAACGCATGGCCACGATGATCCAGCAGGACCTGGCGGGAATCGGCATTCGTCTGAACGTAGTCACGCTCGATTTCCCGTCACTTATTGAACGGATCACGCGCAGCTTCGATTACGAAGCCTGCCTGCTCGGCCTGGTCAATGACGACCTCGATCCAAACTCGCAGATGAACGTCTGGCTGAGCTCCGCGGAGAACCACCAGTGGAACCCGAACCAGAAAACACCCGCCACTACCTGGGAAGCCGAGATTGACAAGCTGATGAAGGCGCAGGCCTCAACCTTGGACGTGAACAAACGGAAGCAGGCGGTCGACAAAGTGCAGGAGATCGTGTGGCAGCAGGAGCCGTTCATCTATCTGGTGAACAAGAATGCAATGTCGGCGGTTTCAACCGGCCTGCACAACGCTCATCCTGTGGCACTCAGGCCGCAGGTTTACTGGAATATTGACCAGCTCACTCTCGCGACCGAGGTGGCAAAAAGCCGATGATGGACCCGCAGACTCTTTTGTCAGTCCGACTGTCCGCCAGCTATCCGGGAAAAACCGGCGTGCTTCGTGACCTCTCGCTCGAGGTAAATCGGGGAGAGATACTGGGACTGGTCGGGCAAAGCGGCTGCGGCAAGAGCACTCTGGCATTGGCGATTCTAAAGCTGCTTCACTTGAAAAAGGCAAAGGCCGCGGGCTCCATCTTTTTTAACGGTCGCGATCTGATGCAGTTCAAAGAGCGGGAAATGCGCTCACTGCGGGGTAAGGAAATGGCACTTGTGCTACAGAGCCCAATGTCTTCGCTCAACCCCGCTCTCCGGATTGGCACTCAGTTGGAAGAGGCGTGGAACATCCACAAGCATTCCGGACGTGAGGAGCGCACTCGAGCCCTGGTAGACACTCTCAAGAATGTGAGCCTGCCGGCGGATGCCGCTTTCCTGCGCCGATTTCCCTCCGAACTCAGCGTCGGGCAGGCACAACGTGTGCTTATCGCTATGGCGATCCTTCATCGGCCCTCGCTACTGATTGCCGATGAACCCACCAGCGCGCTCGATATCATCACCCAGGCGGAAGTTCTGGAATTGTTTTCGTCTCTCAGCCAGAGGCTGGGTATGGCGATCCTGTACATCTCCCATGATCTCCTCTCGGTCGCCAGCATCAGCCGCCGTGTTGCGGTCATGCATGAAGGGGAAATCGTCGAGTGTAGCGAGACGGCTGAGCTGTTCAGCAACCCTCTACATCCCTACACTAGCAAACTGATTTCTGCGCTGCCGATGTCTCCACGATTCGCAACCGCGCCAGTAACTGAAACCGCGATGCTGATCGGATGAATCGCTTGAGCGGCTGTAGACGATTTTGTGCTGAGAAAGCCTCCGACTTCAACAAGTTGCAACAGCTTTCAACGACCGACGTGCAACAGGTTCGCTATCAATCAGCCAAGAACAACGAATCTCAACAGAGTTAGGATTTGAATCTGGTTCGGGACCAGGGGGTCGGAGGTTCAAATCCTCTCGCCCCGACCATTCACAGGCTGTCCGTTCCGTGTCCGTTCCGGACACATGGGTAACAGAACGTTCCGGAGACATAGGTTACACTTTGCTCCAAAGGGGTTTTCGAGAGGCTGCAGGCTTTTCTCCTCCAAGTCTATATAACCAAGATCATAGTTCATAAAGGGGACGAGCCAGATGCCGTCGTTTACCTCTTTGACACCGACAGCTCGTCCGGCCAAGCTGGAACTGAGATTGATTTTCTAGCGATAAATGCAAAAGCGGCCGCAGTTGGTGACCACGACAGTCTTGTGGTGAAATGGGTAATGGGGATCGGAAATGCCGTGGCATCCCCTCCTCGGGCCGAAAAGTGTAACCCATGTCTCCGGTACGTTCTGTTACCTATGTCTCAGGCCGGACAGGAACGAGATACACTTCCACCGAATCTCCAACAGATCCCCGCGATAGCCAAATGCCGATCACGCAGTCTTGGCATGCGCGATGACTGCTTCCGGCGCCGGGACCGCCTGCTTGTGTTGAACGGCATCCCACTTCACCCACTTCAGGTCCAGGACAAAGATCGCATAAAGCACCGGCACAAGCAGCAGGGTGATCACCGTGGCCACGCAAAGGCCGCCGATTTGGGCGTAGCACAAGGGCTCCCACAGCGGCCCGCCATGCGCGGCCAGTGGGAACAGCGCAATCACCGTCGCTCCCACCGTGATCAGCACCGGACGCAAACGCACGATGCCGGCGTCGAGCAGGGCTTCGCGCAACGTTTCACCGCGCTGATGCGCCTCTTCGATGAAATCGAACAGCACGATCACGTGGCTGACAATCACGCCAATCAGGCTGGCGATTCCCAGGAAAGCCATAAACCCGAACGGCGTGCCGGTGAGCCACAGCACAAAGAACGCTCCCACCATGCCGTAAGGAATCGCCGCAAACACGATCAGGGGTTTCACGGCGTGCCGGAACTGGAACACCAACGCCAGGAAGATCGCAGTGACTGAGATCATCATGACCTTCGCCAGGTTCTTGAAGCCCTTTTGCTGTTCGTGGAATTCGCCGCCGATCTCCAGGTGGTAGCCCAATGGCAGCGCCGCTTCGAGTTGCTTGATCTTGGGCATGGCCGCGCCCAGCAGCTCAGAGGGCAGATGGCCCTCGGCAGGAAACGCCTGCACGGTAATGGTCCGGAACTGTTGCCGCCGCCCCAGCTTCTCCGGCCGCATCTCCTGCTGGATGGATGCCACCTCGCCGATCTGCACCTTGTGCCGACCCTGCGCTGAGCTTATATAAAGGTTGTCGAGATCAGAGAGCTGCGCACGCTCCACCATCCGCATTTTGGCAACCACGGGAACCTGCTTGTCGCCATCACGCAGAAAGGTCATGCGCCGTCCACTGGTCGCGGCGGCAGATGACTGCGCCACGTCCACATTGGTGATGCCCGCCAGGTTGGCGCGATCGTTATCGGTCTGCAGCAGCAGATTCACGCTGTCCGCTCCCCAATCGTCGCGCACGCGCCGCGAAATCGGCTGTTCGCGCAGGATCTGTTTGAGTTTGTCCGCCTCCGCGCGCAACGTATGAATGTCTTCTCCGCTGATGCGAATGGCAACCGGGATGCCGACTCCTGCCGTCTCAAGTTGCCGCACGTCGATCCGCGCGCCTGGCACTTCCGCCGACAACGCGCTCTGGAAGCGCTCCACCAGCGGCGCGGTGTCATGCTTGTCATTTACCTGGATGATGATTTGCGCATAGTTCAGCTGCTGCAATTCCGGAGACACGGTGAACCAGAAGCGCGGTCCGCCGCCACCGACAAACGTGGTGAGCGACTTCAAGATCTCATGGGGTTTCCCGTGCTCA
>DASVFK010000314.1:0-8102 GCA_036380095.1 Candidatus Angelobacter sp.
AGATTGGTGAGTGGCGTGGCCCGCGCCCACCAGACCACTTCACCGTTGCCGACCTTGTAGGAAATTACGATAGGGCGATTCTCGTGCGAATAATGCACAAGGTACTTCGTCGACGAACTCTTCCAGTACGCCGCGGGCGAAGCGTGATGGGACCTCCGCGCGTCAGCCGGGTGGCCAACTCAGGCGAATATTCCTTCCATTCCGGAGCCGGGGCCGGCTCGTATTCCACATCAGCCTGGGGCAGAAAACGCGCGGCCGTGTAGCTGGTGGCCAGGATTCTTCCACCCCTGGTGAGGTAATTCTGCAGTGCGTTTTTTTCCTCGCTCTTGGGCAAGCCCCACGGGCCTGCCAGCACGTATACCGTACCGGCAGCATCCTGGGGCAACTGGAGAGGCGAGCGCGTCCAGCGCTCCACTTGATAGCCTTGTTCCTCGAGCAAGAGGTAGGCGGCTTTGGCCCCTGACGACTGCGCGGAATATGTGCTGGGCACGGAGGACTCTTCTTCGTTGTCTGAAAGCAAGGCGACGGCTGCGATCAAGGGGAGCAGGATGGCGCTGGCCCAAATGAGCAAGCGGCGGTCGCTTCGCTGGATGTTCAGCGGCATCCCAGCTCCTCCAGCCGTCCCAGGGTCTCGCGGAAGTCCTCCTCCACGGCGCTGCGATGCCCGTACCAGACAATCTCGAATTTCCTGGTCAACGCGGAGAGCGCTGGGTGGCGCGGATTGCGCGAGCTGAGCAGACGCAGATATTCGCGGGGCGTGCGCGCGCGGTTCGGCTTCCAGGCGCCGCCCGACTCCAGGAACGAGATTCCCGCCCAATACGCCAGATGGATGGCGTTGCGCCAGTCCTGCCGTGCCGCTGACTCGCGCGCCTCCGCCAGCCATGAGCGCCAGTTTCGCGCCGAGGGAGCAAAGGGAATGATCTCGCGCGCTCCAGACTCTTCTTCACGATGCCACAGCCGTTTGGCTGTCCAGAGAAGCAACGCCAGCACAACGCCGGCGATGAAAATCCACACCAGTACCTGGATCACGTTATAGGTCGCTTTGCCCGGTCTCCCCACCTTGTTTAGCAAGCGGGCCAGCCAGTAATAGATCTTGGCCAGGAGACGCTCCCTGGGGTCCTGCCCATGCACTTTGCGGAATTCACGGCGGGCGAGGACCTCTTTCAGGTTGCGCTCGGCCGCGGCACCGTCAATATCGCTTTTTTCATAAGCCGCAGCCTCGCGCGCCAGCGACTGCACGTAACTCTGCATCTGCCGCAGCAGTTCCGGGCGCTTCTGTGCATCTCCCTTGGCAAAGGCAGCGAGATCGTTTTTCAGGTGTTGATAGTTGATCGTGACTTCGCCCGAACCGGTGCTTACATCCACGATGTCCGGGAGCGTCGTCAGGACCGGGGCGGCTTCTTCCGGGTGGCCGGTCACGAGTTCAAGCTTCTGCTCCAGTTCCGCGAGCTGCTGCCGGTACTCGGCCAGAGTGATTCCGGCGGTTGCAGCGGCCGCGGCGGGTATCAGGGCGCAGAATGCGAAGACGGCCGTAACCAGTGCTCTCTGGATTGTCATCCGAGGCTGGGGGCGGCTTGCGCGTGCGCTTGTGTCGGCTGGGCCACTCCAACCGCTTCCATCATGAGCTGCAGATCGAATGCTTCTTTGCGCACGCGTTGATCATAGTAGACCAATGCTATCGCGATGGTTGCCAAGGGACCAGCAATGGTTGCGCCGAGAAAGTTAGCTACATAGATCCATACTAAAGACCCGATGCTGATATGTGCCCCGGCGCTGAACCAGGGAATCTTGTTGGCCAGAAGGGCCGGAAGCTGAAGACCATAGGTCAAAGCAATGCTTAAGAGAAAATAGAGAAAGTAGATGAGAAATATCCCACCCTTGCGGCCCTTGCTGAGAAATTTGCTGCGCACCACTGAATATTTGGCTGGCAGCTTTTCCAGCGTGCAGGCGGTCACAGAAAGAGCATAGCGACAAAGCGACACAATCAGCCAGGGAATACCAAAGAGAAACACGCCGACCGCCAGCAGGACGACGATCCCGGCCACAATCGCAATGCCACTGTTCGGGTTTCGGCCCGATGCGGCGATCATAAAGCCCATGACAAAGATCATGACGTATCCGGCGATTATCGGCCAGAAAGCCAGGAAAAATACCCTTATCAACAAACCCAACAGCCTCCAAAAGTACGGCCGGACCGTGCGATAGGATTCCTGGATCGTTGTAGTCTTGCCAAGATGCACCATGGAGACGGCGTAGATAGTCGCGCTGGTGGCAAAAGCTGTTCCGATCATATAGACCACTATGCCGACCCCAACCGAGATGATGACCTGCAAGAAGTACTGTTGCATGATCAGGGGATCGAATTTCCCCGGCTCGGGGACCACCGGCTGGCCCAGCACCGCTAACTGCGTCAGCTGTGCGACGAGCCCCAGGGCCGGAGTAAGCAGGGCAATTCCAGCAAACAAAACGAAGTTGCTGCGATAAAGACTAATGGTGCGGTCCAGCACCTGTGACGTGCTCATGGGACGCAACGCTGTATCCATAGTTCCGGTCTCCGAAGGCTGTAGCCGCATGGTAGCACAGGGGCACGCGATCAGGACGTGAATCAAGACTGATCCGTGTGCGGCGGCGGGGCCCGAAAGTTCTATCGATTACTGAGAACTGGTCAGCAGTTTTACTGATGAATCCCAAGATTCGGGCCCCGGGTGGATAGAAGGACCGCATGTCAGCCCACCTGACCGCCTTTTTGCGCTGCTCCGGCTCTGGTAGGATTACCACCTTGTCCAGAGGTAAAACACTATGAACCGACTCTTTCTTGCGGCCGCTCTGTGCGTGCCGTTCTTCTACGTTGCAGCCCAGGAGAAACAGGACCTGAAAGTCCCCGTGACTACCCGCGTTGTCCGTTGCGGCGCGCTCATTGATCCGGCGAGCGGGCGCACGCAGCGCAACGTGCTGGTCACAATCCAGGGCGAGCGCATCAAAGAGGTGCACGAGAATGCCGCGCCGCCCGCGGGTGCACAAGTCATCGATCTTTCCGACCACACCTGCCTTCCGGGACTCATCGATACCCACACGCACACGCTACTGCAGGGCGACATCACCGCCGAAGACTACGACGTGCAACTGCTGAAGCAGTCCACTGCTTATCGTGCCATCCTGGGCACGCGGTCAGTGAAGCGCGCGCTGGAATACGGATTCACCGCCATCCGCGACCTGGAGACCGAAGGCGCCGGCTATGCGGACGTGGACTTGAAAAAGGCCATCAACAACGGCATCATTCCCGGTCCGCGCATGAAAGTCTCATCGCGCGCCATGGATGTGACCGGAGCCTATCCTCTGCAGGGCTACAACTGGGAGATCCAAGTGCCGCACGGCGTGCAACTGGTGGATGGCCCCGATGAGGGCCGCAAGGCTGTACGCAAGCAGATCAGCTTCGGCGCCGATTGGATCAAGGTGTACTCCGATCGCAGCTACTTCGTCCGCGCGGACGGCGTGCTCGACGATATCCCGACCTTCACCATGGAGGAATTGCGCGCCATCGTGGATGAGACCCACCGCCAGCGCCACAAGATCGCCTCCCACGCCATCGGCTTGAACGGCGTGCACAACTCGGTTGAGGCAGGCGTGGATTCGATTGAGCACGGCGACTACATCGCCGACGCCGACCTGAAAACCATGGCGCAGAAAGGCATCTTCTATGTGCCCACCATCTATGTGGGCGAGTACGTGGCCCAGGGGCGGCCTGCCGTCTGGCAGCAGATGATCAAGATCCACGCGGACACTTTCCGCCGCGCGGTGAATGCCGGAGTGAAAATCGCTTTTGGCACGGACGTCGGCGGCTTCGATTGGGCCATCAATCCTGCGATTGAATTCCCGCTGATGGTGAAATACGGCATGACGCCCGCGCAAGCGCTGCGTTCCGCCACGGTCAACGCAGCCGAACTGCTGGAAATGCAGAATGACGTGGGTACCATCGCAGCCGGGAAACTGGCGGACATGGTGGCGGTAAAAGGCGATCCGCTAGCCGATATCGCGGTGCTGGAGAAGATTGATTTTGTGATGAAGGGCGGAGAAATTTACAAGTCGCCCGCGCACTGAACCAACCCGGCAGCAGCCCGGCGGAATCAGAATCCATAAATGTTGCTATGGATCATTCTCGTGCTGGGGTGGATTGTTGTGCTTGTGCTTGCCGTGTCGCTCTTCCGCCTTGCCGGTTACGCAGAAAGGAAGATGCGGAGCCGGCCGCGTCCTGCAGTTACCAAACAACACGAGGACCGGGCAGCCTGAAGTCATTTTGTAATCGGGTAATTTGTAATTGAAAAAGCTTTGGGTAATCCAGCCGACAGCTGCGCGCGCCGGCCAAATTACCCAATTACAGAATTCGTGATTTAGAACCGCAGCACCACTCCGCCACCGGCAAAGAAGTGGTTGCGAGCATTGATGGCGGCGTTCAGGTTCGGCTTCCCGCTATAGAAGTCGCGCACCTCCAGGCGGAAGGCAACCGGCAGCAGTGGCGGGTGGAAATCCAGCCCGGCGCCTGCCTGGGCAGCGCCCGTGTTGGTGCTGGTTGTGGCCACCGTGGCTCCGGATAACGTGGTGGCGCCGGGACTGAAGTGTCCCAAGCCGTAACCGGCGGAGATCCACGGGCTGACCGGCGAACCAGGCAAGATTTTCAGCCGCAGTGCCGGAGTGATGAAAAACGAGTTATAGCTCTTGACCGCCAGCAGGTTGGTGCTGGTCAGGTTCGTGGCAGGGGCGCCCACGAACGGGACTTCCAGATGCAGCGCCACCGCGGGCACGTGCGCAAGCTGCGCTGCATAGTTCCCCTCAAAGCCGAAAGTAGTGGAGAACTTGGTCTGATTTCCGGCGGCCACGGTTCCGACCGTTGGCGTTATTTTCGCGCCGGCAACAAACGCAAGTTCATTCTTTTGAGCAAAAGCACACACGCTGAGCCCAAGCACAAGCGTGCTTAGAAGAATCAGTTTTTGCATGTTCAGAGTTACTCCTGCCCCCATTAGAACCCTGAACTGCAGGAAAAGCTGCCTGAGCTGCTGAATCGAAAGGACACGTCCCGCGCGCCCCGGCGTCGGTTCACCAACGGGAATGCGCTACTTGGTGATGATGATCGAACTTGCCCCCACGCCGCCGAAAGGCGAATTGTTCACTGCCACCAGGCTGCCATCCGCAATGTTGATGGCGAAGCCGGAAATGTTGCCGCTGCCGGGGTTCCCCACGTACACGAACTGGTTGGTCGGGTCCATGGTAAGGAACGCGGGCTGCGCCGGCGTGGTAACGCCGCTCGCGGTCGCAGGAAAGGGCGATCCCGTCACAGTGGTGAGAACGCCGGCATTCACCTTGTAGGCCGAGATGTCATTCGATCCTTTGTTGGCCGCATACAGGAAGGCGCTGGTGGCATCAATGGCCACGGAAACGGTCTGCGTTCCGGCGGCAAACGGAGATCCCGCAACAGGTGTGAGCGCGCCGCCTGCGCCGATACTGAAGCTGAAAACATTATTGTTGCCGGAGTCCGCGGCGTAGAGGAACTGGCCCTTGGAGTCGATGGTCAGGCCGGCGAAATTGGCGCCGGCAGGGCCGGTGAATCCGCCCGCCGCAGCCGTGAGCGCCCCGTTGGCGGCAATCGCAAAGGGCGTAATGGTTGTGGCCGTAGGCGAACCGGAAGCCACATAAAGCACCGCGGCCGTGGGCGATACCACGAGCACCACCGGCGCCGCTCCTGTAGGCGCGCTGCCCGCGGCAGTCAGCAGGCCACGAGAGTCAATGCTGAAGATGGAAATGGCCGGGCCGATCGCAAGGGGAATAGCTGCGGGATCGCCCTTCGTCAGGACAAAAAGAAATTGGCTGCCGGAATTGACTCCCACCGCGATGGGTTGAGGGCCGGTCGGCGAGGGCGGAATCGCATTGCCCACGGGCGCCAGCACCCCAGTGGTATGGTCCACGCTGAACCCGGAAACCACGTTGGAAGTCAGGTTGGCCACATACAGGAAATTCTTGGAAGGGGTCTGGGCCATGGCGACGGGCCGCGGCGCCGTGGCGGTGATAAAGACCGGAGCGCTTTGCAACTCGCCGTCTGCCAGTTGTTTGAAGTTGAAAATGTTGTTGGACCCCTGGCCCACGGCGTACATGAATGCTATCGCCTTGGGGCTTGTGCTGGAGCCGCCGCATCCCATGAGGGCGGCCAGCGCCAAGACCGAAAATATACGAATCAGTGCTTTCATCCCTTTGCTCCCGCTTGCTCGCGCAATCGAAGCTGCAATAATAAAGTGTCCCAGCTATCGTTCCAGTCTAGCTGGTTGGCCGTATTCTAGCCAATATCCGTTCCCATGGAGACCGCCGCCACGGCAACCGTGACAGAATTCGCAGACAACGCACGCCAACCCGCCGTGCGCGGCCGGCTGCATACTCCCACTCAGCCCAACGGCGATGCCATGGTCCTGACCCACGGGGCCGGAGCGGACTGCCGGTCAAAATTGCTGACGCTCGCCGCCGCTGCCTTTTCCAAGAACGGTTTCCTGGTACTTTGTTGCGACCTTCCTTTTCGCCAGACGCGGCCTCATGGACCCCCATTTCCGGGGGGCGCTGCCCGCGACCGCGAGGGTCTTCGCCGTGCGGTGGAGGTCCTAGGGGACAAAGTCAGCGGGAAAGTCTTCCTGGGCGGCCATTCTTATGGCGGCCGCCAGGCCACCATGCTTGCCGCCGAACAACCGGACTTGGCGGCCGGCCTGCTCCTGTTTGCTTATCCTCTCCACCCACCGCGTAAGCCGGACCAACTGCGGACAACGCACTTCCCCCAACTGACCACGCCGGCGCTTTTCGTACATGGTTCGCGCGATCCCTTTGGCTCGCTGGCAGAGATGTCTTCAGCGCTGGAACTCATACCCGGACGGAAGCAACTCCTTCCCATGGAAGGCGCCGGACACGAACTTGTTCGCGGCAAGGCTCCTGAGCAGGCGATGTCCGAGATCGTAAGGGCCTTCCAAAGTTTCTTCGCATAAGCCGGACCCGCCACTTACGTCCATCTGCAGGTGAGTGATCTGCATCACCGCATGTAAGCTCCCCAACGGCGGAAGATAAAGTGTGTAGTTTAAGACAGTGCCGCGAACTTCTGCTCGGCGCCATGCTGGCCGCCGCGTTGCTCTGGCCGCAGTACTCTACTGCTCCGCCATCCCAACCAGTCATCCCTCCGCAAGCTACTGCGTGTGATCTGCTGATTGGCGCCGGCGGTGAGGACATTGCCCTACGCCGCAACATCTGTCTCCTGGTGGCAGCGGGAGAGCTGGCGGAAATGCGCTGGCAGAATTTCTCGCGCTGGCAACCGCAAGCACGGCAGTTCTATGATCCGGTTGCCTACTCCGCCGCGTGGACTGATAACGGCTGGCCCACGCCGCAGGCACGTGCATTGATTGATCTTTTCGAGCATGCCGGCAAAAAGGGCCTGCAGGCCGAAGATTATGACGGCCCGCGCTGGCTCGAGCGGATGAATAAGATCACCGGTCACAGTGCGGTGAGCGCAAGCGATCTGGCGGCGTTCGATGTTGCCCTCACCATCTCCGCTCTGCGCTATCTCTCTGACCTTCACCAGGGGCGAGTCAACCCGGCGGATGTGCGCTTTGGCCTGCCGGTGAAGACTTTTGATACGGCCGGCTTTCTGCGCAATCAGGTCCTGCTTTCCGGCGACGTGAAGTCAGCGGTGGGAAAGCTGGAGCCCGCCTACGCCAGTTATAAGCGAACGCTGCAGGCGCTGGAGTCCTACGCGGAACTGCTCAGGCAGGGCGAAGACGCACCTCTTCCGCCGATCGCCAACATTTTGGTTCCAGGAAAGACCTACCCGGGCGCATGGGCGCTTGCGCAGAAGCTGCGGCGTCTGGGTGACCTTGCGGAGGACGCGCAGCTTCCGGCGCAGGCCGACCTCTATGCCGGAGAGCTGGTTGTAGCGGTTAAGAATTTCCAGCAGCGGCATGGGCTGAAGCCAGATGGACGGATCGGCGACGAAACCTTCCAGCAGCTGTCCACGCCACTGGCGGTGCGCGTGCGCCAGCTCGAACTGGCCCTGGAGCGCTTCCGGTGGCTGCCTTCCGGGCTGA
>DASVFK010000315.1:0-17245 GCA_036380095.1 Candidatus Angelobacter sp.
CATGACCGTTCTCTTCCCCATGGCGGTCCGGATGTAATGGATGGCTTTGCTTTCGTCGAAGGACATTTTGCCAACGACTCAACTCTTTTCGGCTTCGGCCAGTTCCAGGATGTCACCGGCAAACGCGCCATGGGCTACTACAACGAGAACGACCTGCCCTTTTATTACTTCATGGCTTCCAATTTTGCCACTTCGGACCGCTGGTTTTCGCCCGTGCCCGCGCGCACCCACCCGAACCGTTTTTATTGGATGGCCGCAACCTCGCAGGGCTTTGTGGTTCCTCCCGATCACCAGCTCCCGGCAAAAACCATTTTCCAGGAAATGGATAACGCCCATGTCACCTGGAAAATTTACCTGGGCGGCGCCAACACCTATTACTCGTACTTCAGCTATTCGAACGCGCACAAGTCGAACGTCGTCCCCCTGGCGGAATATTTCACTGACGTGCAGAACGGTACGCTGCCGCAAGTGTCTTACATTGAGACCGGAGTGGAACAGAACCTGGTCAGCCCCACCGCGCTGGACGAGCATCCTGACAACAACGTACAGACCGGCGCGCAGTTTTCTGAGAAGCTGATTACTGCGCTGATGAACAGCCCTTCCTGGAAGGACTCGGTTTTCATCCACACCTATGACGAAGGCGGCGGATTTTATGACCACGTGCCGCCCATGGCCGTGGTCAGCCCGGACGGCATCCAGCCGATCCTCCGCCCTACCGACTTCGTCGCCGACTTCACCAAGAGCGGTTTCCGCGTGCCTCTGATCGTGGTGTCGCCGTTTGCGAAGAAGAATTTCGTCTCGCACACTCCCATGGACTTCACTGCCGCCCTCAAGCTGATTGAAACGCGCTTTGGCCTGCCTAACCTCACCGCGCGCGACGCTTCCATGCCCGACATGACTGAGTTCTTCGATTTTTCCACGGCCACCGGCCCCTGGGCCACGCCGCCAACGCCGCCCACGCAGCCCAAGAATCTACCCTGTACTTTTGGCGTGCCCGCGGGTTAAGGCCTGGTTCCTGAGTAGCAGCACCTCGCACCACTCGCCTGAAGCATCAGCTCTCTTTTCGAAAGCAGCCGCTCTGTTCCCCAAAAGAGGAGCAGCGCTGTTCGCAACAGCTCTGCTCTGGCGCCAGCAGCTCTGGTTTTGCGAGTTGCGCTCGATTCAACCGTCGCGCAACACGCTTCCGAGTTTCCCGCCAACAGCACGCGATCCTTGTTCATCTCACAAGATACATACCTTCTTTTTTCAGGGGGCCACTTCATGTCCAGCTCTTCCAAACGGATAAGCCTGACCTCGATGACCGGCATTGCGCTGATGGCAATCCTGGTTCTTGCGGGATGCGGGGGATCCAATAGCGCCAGCGGCAACGGCGACAACAACAACACAACTCCCGGCGGTAACTCGACTCAAGCAAGTCTGAATTCGATCAAGCACATTATTCTTTTCATGCAGGAAAACCGCTCCTTCGACCATTACCTCGGACAACTCAATGTCTACCGTGCCGCGCATGGCATGCCCCAGGATGTGGACACGTGGGGCCCCGCCAAGACGCCGGACAACGTGTCTGTGCCCGGTCGCGATCCGGTTGCCGGCGGAGCGGGAAAGCCCATCTTTGCTTTCCACATGAAGAGCGTATGTTCTGAGAACCTGAGTCCCTCTTGGAATGAGACCCACAGAATATTCAATCTTTTTCACCCCGGAGACCCCAACGCGCCTGACTTGATGAATGGTTTCGCCGTGGTCGAGGGAGGCTTTGCCCACGGATCAGGAGGAAGCGACCTCACTGGCAGGCGCTCCATGGGCTATTACGACGACAGGGACCTGCCTTTTTATTACTTCATGGCCGCGAACTTTGCCACCTCAGACCACTGGTTTTCAGCCGCTCCCACGCGCACCCATCCCAACCGCTTCTACTGGATGGGGGCCACCTCGCAGGGCGAGGTGACGGCTCCTCACCACCAGCTCAGCGCCAAGCCGATCTTTGCGCTGCTGGATAAAGCCAACATCACCTGGAAAATCTATCAAGCCAAGAACACCTATTATTCCTATTTCACCTACTCAACCACACATAAGGCCAATGTTGTTCCCCTTGCTGAGTTTTTCATCGATGTGCGCAACGGCACGCTGCCCCAGGTGGCCTACATTGAGACCGGAGTTGAGAAAGGGGAGAAGAGCGCGACCGGCGTGGACGAGCATCCAGACAACAACGTCCAGGTAGGAGCGCAATTCTCGGAAAAACTCATCACTGCTCTCATGCAGAGCCCTTCCTGGAAAGACTCGGTTTTCATTCAGACGTACGACGAAGGCGGAGGGCTTTACGACCACATGCCGCCCATGGCCGTGCCCAGCCCGGACGGCATCAAGCCCAAGCTGACTCCCGGACAGGTCCCGGGCGACTTCACCAAGAGCGGCTTCCGCGTGCCGGTGCTCGTGGTGTCGCCGTTTGCCAAGAAGAGCTTCGTCTCGCACACGCCCATGGATTTCACCGCCGCGCTCAAGTTGATTGAAACGCGTTTCAAGCTGCCCAGCCTGACGGCGCGTGACGCCTCCATGCCGGACATGACGGAGTTCTTTGACTTCTCGACAGCCAACGGCCCGTGGGCCACACCGCCTTCCCCGCCCACCCAGCTCACGGACAAGCCGTGCACCTATGGAGTCCCCGAGTAACTCGTGCGATTGCTCCTCGCCGTTCTTTGCGGGACAGGAGCCCTAAAGCCGCTCTGCGCGTTCCGAAAGGAGTAAACTGGTCGCCGCGAAAGATGAAAGATGCGGAGACCTCATGGACCTGAACCTCAGCCCCTCAGAACTCAACTTCCGTGACGAGCTGCGCGCCTGGCTCGCCGCCAACGTCCCCAAAGACTGGGAAGGCAGACGCGAGCAATCCATGCACCAGCGCTTTGACTTCCTCAAAGAGTGGCAGCGCACCATGTACGAAGCTGGCTGGGCGGGGATCTCGTGGCCCAAGGAATACGGCGGACGTGGCGCCAGCCTGATGCAGCAGGTCATCTTCTGGCAGGAACTGGCTCTTGCCGGCGCTCCGCCGCTGGCCAACGTTCTGGGCGTGGGTCTGGTGGGGCCCACGCTGATCGCTTTTGGCACGGAGGCGCAGAAGAAGCGCTACCTGAGCAAGATCCTCAGCGCGGAAGAAATCTGGTGCCAGGGATTTTCCGAACCCGATGCCGGCTCTGACCTGGCCAACGTCCGCTGCGAGGCCCGGCTTGAAAATGGCCATTACGTCGTCAATGGACAGAAAGTCTGGAACAGCTATGGCTGGGCGGCCGACTGGTGCCAACTCGTGGTGCGCACCGATCCGGCCGCGGCCAAGCACAAAGGCATGACCGTCCTGCTGGTGGACATGAAATCGCAGGGCGTTGACGTGCGGCCGCTGCGCCAAATGACCGGCGAAACCGAATTCAACGAGATCTTTTTTCACGACGTGCGTGTGCCCACGGAAAACCTGGTCGGCAAAGTCAATGAAGGCTGGGAAGTGGCCATGGGCACGCTGATGCACGAGCGCGGTACCCTGGGCGCCGGCATGCAGGTGATCTATCGCCGCAACATGGACCGGCTAATTGAGCTCTCGCGCACCATGGAGCGGGACGGAGAGAAGGCCTGCGACGATCCCATCATCCGGCAGAAGCTGGCCCAATGCTATGCCGAAATCGAGATCATGCGCTGGAACCAGATGCGCGCCTTCAGCCGCATCACCGCCACGGGCGTGCCCGGACCGGAAGGCTCCATCCAGAAGATTTTCTGGAGCGAACTGAACCAGCGCTTCCAGCAGGTGGCGCAGGAGCTGCTTGGTCCCTATGGCCAGCTTGAGGCGGGCGATCCTCTGGCGATTGATAACGGCTCATGGGCTTACGGATATTTGCGCACCCGCGGCAACACCATCGAGGCCGGCACGTCCGAAATCCAGAGAAATATCATCGGGCACTTTGTTCTGGGATTGCCCAAGAGCTATTGAGCAGCATTCAGCAATTCAGCACTCACCAAAGCCGGCGGCCCGAAATGAAGTAAAGGCGCTGAGGAAACAACAATAAGTGATGAGCAATAAGCACCTGGAGTCATCGAAATCGCAACGCGTTTGCAGATCAGCGTTCATCTGCGGAAATCTGCGGCATAAGAGTTCTGTGTTCGCTCTTCTCCGTGCTTCCGTGTCTCCGTGGTGAGATTTGTTTTTTGAGGAGCCGCAATGCAATTCGGACTCAGTGAAAGCCAGCAGATCCTGAAAGACACGGCGCGCAAATTCTTTGCCGGCGAATGCCCCATGGCGCAAACGCGCAAGCTGATGGAAACAGACGCCGCCTACGATCCCGCGCTGTGGCAAAAGATGACGGAGCAAGGCTTTACCGGCATCATCGTTCCCGAAGAATTCGGCGGCATGGGGCTGGGCAAAGTTGAACTGGCGCTGCTGATGGAAGAAGCAGGGTACGCGCTGCTGCCGGGGCCGCTGTTTTCCACCATCATGGCCGGGGCCGTGCTCCACGCCTGCGGCAGCACGGAGCAGAAAAAGAAGTATCTCTTGCCCATCTGCAATGGAGATTCG
Source organism: Candidatus Angelobacter sp. (assembly GCA_036380095.1). Classification (GTDB taxonomy): domain Bacteria; phylum Acidobacteriota; class Terriglobia; order Terriglobales; family Acidobacteriaceae; genus Angelobacter. Next base: position 4,550 of record DASVFK010000315.1, read on the forward strand.
CGGGCGACTGTCGCGTTTGTCGAGGCTGGCGCTAGCTGGAATCGCTCTGACCTCAAGATAACGGGAGAAAAACTGACCGGCACAAAGCTCTTCGTGACCGATGCCGGGGTTGCAGATCTGATACTCGTTGTGGCAAGGAATGGCGTTTTTGCAGTGCATGCCAAAGCTTCTGGAATCAACGTGCAGCCGATGAAAGGCATGGACCTGACGCGAAAAATCTACTCGGTGGAATGCAAAAACTCTCCTGCGGAACGGTTGAGCAACGGCGAAGGCCTGGAACGCGCGCTGGAGATCGCCACTGCGGCGCTCGCTGCCGAGATGGTCGGCGGCATGCAGCGCGTGCTGGAAACCACCGTGGCGTATGCAAAGACCCGCAAGCAATTCGGCAAGCCGATTGGCAGCTTCCAGGCGGTGCAGCATATGTGCGCCGACATGTACCTGGAAACCGAGAGCGCACGCTCAGCGGCTTACTATGCCGCCTGGTCGTTGCAGGAAAATGCGCCGGATGCGAGCCTGGCCGTTTCTATCGCCAAGATGTACGTGAGTGACGTTTCCCGCACGGTCGGCAACCGCGGCATCCAGGTGCACGGCGGCATGGGCTTCACCTGGGAAAACGACTTGCATCTTTACTACCGGCGGGCCAAGGCATCGGAGACCATGCTGGGCGATGCCACGTACCATCGTGAGCAAATTGCATCAATGGTGATCAATCTGCCGGAATCGGAAGAGAAGCCTGGCCGCGAACTTGCGGCCAAAGTGAAAGCGTAACAACGGTTGAGGAACTACGAATTCTCGAAAAGGAACCAGGCTTGGCTGATTGCCAATTGCTAACTGCTAATTGCTCATTTCGACCACGCGCCGAGCGGCGCTGCATCAGGAGCAGATCGCTCTTGACAGGCTTAAGAAACTCCAGCGGTTTTCAATTAAACGACGGGGCTTGCTCCGGTCTTTTTCCCGGCTGTGGTTTATTGGCGGCGACTTTTTGAGGCGAATCTGCAGTGGCCGCCGCAGCTTCTTCCGCCGCCTTCGCGTCGAGAATGCGCGTCTGCTGGTAGGTATAAGCAATGCGATGGATGATGGTAACGGTGGAGAGCACCGCCAGCACCCACAGCACCGGCGCCATGGCGCCCCAGCGCGAGAACAACGCGCCGATAATCACCAGCACGATCCGCTCCGGGCGCTCCATAAATCCGACCTTGCATGATCCGATCAGCGATTCAGCCCGGGCGCGCGTGTAGCTCACCATCACCGAGCTCACCATGACGAAGGCGACTAGCACCAGGTAGAAGAAGTGGTCGGCTCGCGCGTAGTAGACCAGCAGGCCGAAGAACAGCACCACGTCACTGTAGCGGTCAATCACGGAATCAAAGAAACCGCCGAAGGTGGTGACTTTGTTGGTGGCGCGGGCCACGCGGCCATCCACCATGTCAAAGATGCCGGCGCCGATGATCACCAGCCCGGCATAGAGAAACAGCCGCTGGTAGTTGCTGGAGTTGGCATAGCCGAACAGGACAGCGGCAATGCTGTTGATGACCAGGCCGATGAACGTGAGCACGTTGGGCGAGATGCGGGTAAGGGCCAGTCCGCGCACAATGGCGTGCAGCAATACTCGGCAACCGCGTCCAAATGCTCCAGTCCAGGTCATGACGTCTCGTCGTGGATAGTAATTAGTTGCAGGATGTCCAGTTCGCGTTTTCCGTTGGGCGTCACCACCAGAGCGGTGTCGCCGACTTTTTTGCCCATGAGCGCCTTGCCGATGGGCGAAGTGGTGGAAATCAGTCCCTTGTTCACGTCCGATTCTTCGCTCGTCACCAGCTTGTATTCGATCTCTTCTTCTTTCGTGTTGTCGAACACGCGGATGCGCGAGCCAAAGGCCACACGGTCCTTGGGGATGTTGGCAAGGTTCACCAGTGCCAGCTCGCTCATGCGTCTCTTGAGCTGCCCCAGCCGGGCGTTGACGAAGTCCTGGCGCTGCTTGGCCATGTGGTACTCGGCGTTCTCGCTGAGGTCGCCCATGGCGACGGCCTTCTTGATTTCCTTGGGAAGCTCATGCGCCAGCTCATGTTCCAGGGCGCGAATCTCCTCTTCCAGCTTCTTCTTTATATGCTCGGGCATGTGCGCAAAAACACCCTGCCCCTTGCCAGGCAAAGGGTGCGTGAGAAGAATTATAAACCTTTGCTTGTCGGGGACCGCCCGGTCATCTTTGCAGCCGGGGTTCCTCCTGGACGAGAGGCGGTTTCGTTGCGGGCTATACTGGAGCCAGCGAATGGAACGCGGCACCCAGATTGGCGCTTATCAAGTGCTTGAGCTGCTTGGCGCGGGCGGCATGGCCCGAGTCTATCTGGCCCAGGATTCAAGGCTTGGCCGCAAAGTCGCGCTTAAGGTGCTGCCGATAGATGCGGTACAGAATCCCGATCGGGTCCGCCGCTTTGAGCAGGAGGCCCGTGCTGCTTCCGCGCTCAACCATCCCAACATCCTCACCATCTACGAAATCGGCGACGTTGACTCCACCAAGTACATTGCTACCGAATTCGTTGAAGGCGTGACCCTGGCTTCTCTCATCGCCGGGCGGATGGCCCTGGGGCGGGCGCTTGATATTGCTTTGCAGGCCGCGGCAGCGCTGTCCACGGCCCACGCCGCCGGAATCGTCCATCGCGACATCAAGCCGGAAAACATCATGGTCCGGCCGGATGGTCTGGTGAAAATCCTCGACTTCGGTCTGGCCAAACTCAGCCAGACCGGCCTGGACAGCCTGCACGGCCAGCAGACGCTCGACGTGACTATGCCTGGCATGGTCATGGGTACTCTGGCTTACATGTCGCCTGAGCAACTGCGCGGCCAGGAGGTGGACGCGCGGACTGACGTCTGGAGCCTGGGCGTGGTGCTCTATCACATGATCACCGGGACTGATCCGGTTACCGCGCCCACTGCCACAGACATCATGGTGGCGATTCTCGAGCGCACTCCCACGCCCTTGCGCCAGCTCCGCCGCGAAGCCCCTGAGGAACTGGAGCGGATTGTCTCCAAGATGCTCGCCAAGGACCGTGACGACCGCTACCAGACCATGAAGGATGTGGCCATTGATCTCAGGCGTCTCAAGCAGCGCGTGGAAGCCGAGCAAGGCGCTTCGGAGCCTGCGTTTGCGGCGAGCACGGGGACTCCGTCGCCGGTGCGAAAGCCGGCTGGGCGGATTGCTTTGCTGCTGGGGGCGGTGGTTATTCTTGCACTCTTGTTTCTGGGAGGGGCGCTGTGGTTGCGAAGCCGGCCATCCGCAGAGCCATCTTCCAGCGCGCAACGTGCAACCCTGCCCGAACCGCCTGCACCTTCAGCCCCGCCAAAATCTTCTCCGGCCCAATCCGCCACCAACACGATTACCGTTCCCGGCGCCGGTCCTATTGCCGTTCCTGCCGTCCCAGACGTCGGCCTGACCGCCGCGGGCGGTGAGCGGCAATTGAGCTACTACTTCATGTATCAGCAATGGCGCAACGGCAAGCCTGTTGGCCCAAAGATCCGAACAATGGGAAAAGATCCTCTTGAAAAAGGATGGAAGTTCACCTTCATTGTCTCCTCACCGCAGGCAGGAAGCCTGTATTTGATCGACCAGGCAGAAAGCGGGACTCCATCTGTGTTGTTTCCTTTGCCTCAGGTCAACCGTGGCAAGTCCACGATACCCGGCGGCAAAGCGATGGAGATTGGGCCGTACATCCCAGGTGATACGCCCGGCAACGATAAACTGTGGATCATCTGGTCTGCCACGCCGGTCTTGGAACTTCAAACTGCAACCAGTCTGCTCTCCAATTCGCAGTTTGCAAGGGCCGCCGCGACACAGGTCGTCCAGAAGTGGCTGCAACAGCATCAGAGCGCTGCAAAATCTGTGACCACGCAAGCTTCTGCAAAGGAAGTGAAAATGGTTTCACAATCAGACCCACTGGTGGCGGCGGTTGAACTGGAGCACAGATAAGCCCAGCAAAACGAAAAAAGGCCGCCTTCTAAGGTGCAGAAATCGTTGACTTGCCTGGAATTCCAGGTCTAGGATGCGCAAATAGCCTTTGTTCGCATCAGTCGAGTGGCCTGATAGGAGGTCACACGTCTTCTGCCCCAGGAATAACACTGAATTGGTTGCTGCAACGATCCCTTTAGGTGGCGCAGGGCCCGGCACACGCTATGGTAGCCATCAAGAACTGTGCTCGCAGCACATGTATCTCTTTAGCTTGTCATCGCCATCACGCCCGCGGTTGCACGTGCCGAAGCAGAGGCTGCCCAGCATGAAATTAGCCCGGAGTGAATTCAATCTTAAGGAGCAAAACACATGCCAGTCCATGACGGAAACTACAGCTGCACGGTAACAGGATTCACCAGCAATCCCAATGGTACGCTGAGCATCTCAACCTCGAACGGAACCACCAGCTATAGCTACACGCCCACAGGCGGGAGTGCGATTGCCTTCACGCCGAACAACCAGAATCCGGGCAACGATCTGCAGTTTTCCGTAACCATAAGCAGCGTTACATACAACTTCAACGGAGCTTATACGCCCGCCCAGGGCGGCAACAATGCCAAGTATGCCGGCAGCGTCAATGACGGCCACCCCTCTCCCCGTGCGGTCACCGGCAACTGGACGGCTACACAAACCAATCCTATGCCTATGCCCGAGGAGGCGAGACCGCCGCACGCTCACCACAAGAAAGCTGTCTAGGGATAAATGAGCGGAGTGTTGCTGGCACGTGATTGTGCTGGTTTGCAGTGAATCCGTCAGGGCAGAGGCATCTCTGCCCTGACGCTTCTGAGGTGAGTTTGCCGGCTCACAGACCAATCTCGATGGCGTTCAGCCACACAGCCGCAGCGGGCGCTTTGGCCATGGCCCTGCTGCTTTCCTGCATCGCCGGCGCTCAAGAGGTTCCTAGCCTTCAACAGGGGACAACGCTGGAGCGCTCTCTTTCCGGCGGGCAGTCGCACGCATACAGGATTCCGGCATCCGCAGGTCAATTTCTTCACGTGGTGGTGGAGCAGCAAGGCATCGATGTTGAGGTAACCCTTCTCGCCCCGGACGGCAAACGCATGGCCCATATGGATAGCGCGAACGGCGCCTGGGGACCGGAAACCATCGTGGCGATCGCTGACGCTGGCGGCGAGTATCGCCTGCAAGTTGCTTGCGGCAATCCACAGTCCGGAACTGCGAAATACAGGCTCCATCTGGTCGCGGTTCGTGAAGCCACGGCTGCGGACCGAGAGCGTGTGTCGGTAAACGGGACGTTCGATCATGCCATGGACCTGCTGGCGAAGGGTGATGCTGCGTCCCTGCAGGAAGCAGCAGGAGCATTCGCGAAGGCAGCCGCCTTCTACAAAGCGAGCGGCCTTCGTTATGAGGAAGCGCTCACGCTCTACAGCCTTGGACTGGTGTCAGCCCAAAGAGGCGACTTTCGCCGGGCCCTTGACTATTACGAGCAGTGCCTGCCCATGTTCCGGGCGATGGCCGACAAGCCCATGCAGGGCAGCACCGTTAACAATATGGGAGGCGCCTTTGACGTTCTCGGCGAACCAGCCAAAGCGGCAGAGGCATATGCGCGGGCCCTTCCCTTGCTGCGTACTACAGGAGATCGCTTTACTGAAGCCATCACTCTGAACAACATCGGGAAGCTCGATGCAGACATGGGAAAGTGGGAAGAAGCGGGCGAGTACTACCAGCAAGCAGCTGCGATCTTCCATGCGAGCGGCGATCCGGATCGAGAGGCAATTGCGCTTACCAATCTTGGTGGGATCAGCTATCTTCTGGGAGAGCCGGGAAAAGCTCTCAATGAATTCCGCCAGGCGCTGGCCCTCAACCGGGCAGCAGGCAACAAGCGCGGCCAGGCAGATACCCTGGTGCAGATGGGCAATGCCTACCAGAAGCTGGGCCAGGCTGCGGAAGGCATTCAAGCTTACGAAGACGCGCTCAAAATCACCAGGAGCATCGGCGATCGCTGGCGAGAGGGCAGGACGCTGAACGGTCTGGGCCTGGCGTATTCTCTGCGCGGGGACCGTGAGAAAGCCCTGGAAGCCCTGCAACAATCACTCAAACTGCTCCAAGGCGTGAATGATCGCCGCGGAGAGGCTCTCACTCTCAGCGTGCTTGGCCAGGTTTACGCCGCGATTCCTCAGCCGGAAAAGGCCGCCGAAGCTTACAAGCAGGCCGTCAATATCTTGCAGGAGGTTGGTGACCGCAGCCATCAAGCTACCGCGCTGCTCGGTCTGGCCCAGGTGGAGCGCGACCGGAAGCAGTTCACCGAAGCCCGCAAGCACGCCGAAGAAGCTCTTTCCCTCGTCGAGCAGGTCCGCTCCCATGCGGGCGGGCAGGAAGACCGTGCATCGTACTTTGCCACCCAGCAAAGCACCGGCGAGTTCTACATTGACCTGCTGATGCGCCTCCACCAGCAGGACCCAAACGCGGGGCACGACGTGGAAGCCTTCAACGCCGCTGAGCGTGCGCGTGCCCGCAGCCTGCTGGAGATGCTGGCGGAGACGCGCGTGGACTTCCGCCAGGGTGTTGATCCCAAGCTCCTGGAACGTGAGCGCGAGCTTTCCGGATTGCTGAACTCCAGGTCCCAGCGCCTGCTCATGCTGCGCGGGCCGGGTGCGGATGAGAAAGCTGCGGCGCTGAAGAAAGAAATCGCCGGGATTGAAGGCGAATACCGGCAGCTTGAGCTGCAGATCCGCAAGAGCAGCCCGGTGTATTCGGCCATCATGCAGCCGCAACCGCTCACGCTCAAGGAAATCCAGCAGCAGGTGCTTGACCCGGAAAGCATGTTGCTCGAGTACGCCCTGGGCGACCAGCGCAGCTACCTGTTCGCTGTGACCGTGGATGGCTTCAAGACTTATGCTCTGCCGCCGCGCAACGAGATAGAAAAATCAGTTCGCCAGGTTCACGGGTTGCTCACTGCTCGGACCGTTTCCATCCGCGGCGAGACTACACAGGAAAAACAGCGGCGACTGGCCCAGGCAGATTTGCAGTTCCGTGAGGCCTCAGCGGCCCTGAGCCAGATGGTGCTGGCGTCCGCCGCCGCGGCTTGGGGCAACCGCCGCCTGGTCATCGTGGCCGATGGCGCGTTACAGCTTGTGCCCTTTGCTGTTTTGCCGGTTCCCGGCAGCATCACGCCGCTGGTGGTCGAGCATGAGTTGGTAGCCCTGCCTTCAGCCTCCACCGTTGCCGAACTGCGCAAGCAGGTCGCGGGACGCCGGCCCGCGCCGGAGATGGTGGCCGTCCTGGCCGATCCCGTATTCTCGGCCGACGATCCTCGCGTGGTGAAATCCTCGGCCGGCGCGCCTCCCGCCGCCCCTCGGGCGCAGAACAAGACCGAAACTGCGGACGCTTCGCGCATCCTGGTTCACCTGGCCAACGCGGATTCAGTAGCCCTGGCCGCGCAGCTCCAGGTTCCCCGACTCCCTTTCACCCGCCAGGAGGCCAATCGCATTGTGGAGCTGGCCGGCGCCAAAGAGAGCCTTGAGGCGCTTGATTTCCGCGCCAGTCTGGACACAATCGCCGGCGCCCCGTTGGGCCGCTACCGCTACCTGCACTTTGCCACACATGGGTACCTGGATAGCGAGCACCCTGAACTTTCATCGCTTGTGCTTTCGCTGGTGGATCAGAACGGCAAGGCCCAGGATGGTTTCCTGCGCTCCCAGGACATCTACAACATGAAGCTGGGGGCTGACCTGGTGGTGTTGAGCGCCTGCCAGACCGGTCTGGGAAAAGAGATCCGCGGTGAAGGCATTGTGGGCCTGCCGCGCGGCTTTATGTACGCGGGCGCGCCGAGCGTCATCGTGAGCATGTGGAGCGTGAATGACCGCGCCACGGAAGAGCTGATGGCCGCCTTTTACAAGAAGCTGCTCAAGGACCACATCCGTCCTTCTGCGGCGTTGCGCCAGGCGCAAATCGACATGTACCGCAGCAAGAAGTGGTCAGCGCCGTTTTACTGGGGAGCTTTTATCCAGCAGGGCGAGTGGAGGTAAAGTTTATGCCAGCTAGAGTTCGTATGCCCTTGCGGGCGATCGTCACCGCGTTATTCGTCCTTGCCGGTCTGGGCGCGATTCTGCCCGCTCAGGACGAAACCCGCGACATCAAGCCTGACCCGTTCATCCAGGCGCGTCCGGTGAAGTCAGGCCACGCCTCCACGGCGGCGCGTCCCACGTACAAAGCTGTGGGGACGGCTGTGAATGTTCCGGCAAACTCGCCGCAGCTTCGCCAGGTCGGGCTTACCATCTGGCGCTTGCGTCCCTCGCGCAGCACGGACAAAGGGGCAAGAATCATTGTCCAGGAGGCGGCGACGGAGGTGCAGTGGACGCCGGAACGCATCTCCACCGCGACCCTTCTAAAAGTGGGCGACCACCTCCGCTTCAGCTTTGAGTCGGCGCAGAAGGGATACCTGTACGTGATCGACCGCGAGAAGTACGCCGACAAGACCATGGGAGATCCCACGCTTATCTTCCCCACTACCCGCTTGCGGAACGGAGACAACAGCGTTACTCCGGGACGCCTCATCGAAATCCCTGACCAGGGAGACCGTCCCAACTATTTCACCTTGCAACGCACGCGGGAGAACCAGGTTGGTGAAGAACTGGTCTTGCTGGTGACGCCGGAGCCGCTTGAGGGCATCACGCCCGCTGCGAATCCCGTTGTCCTTCCCAAGGACAAGGTCGCTGCCTGGGAGAAGCAATGGGGACGTCCGGCGCAACAGCTTGAGTTAGTGGGCGGAGAGGGCCGTCCCTGGACCAAGGCAGAGCAGCAGGCCGGGGGCGACCAGACACGTCTTCTCACCCAACAGGATCCCAGTCCCCAGACCGTCTTTCGCGTGGCTGCTGGGCCCGAAGTCCCGGTGCTATTTCAAATCAATCTTAAGTATTTAAGTGAAAAAACTGCGCCAGGAAAATGAGAAGGTCAACCTCTTTGCCATCAACCTCTTAAGGAAGGGCGAGGCAGCTACTTTGGTTCAAGAATTTTTGTAAACCACAAGCGTGCCCTAATAAAGTTGCAACCAGACAGGGAAAAGTTTATAATGTTTTCTGTCCTAGCACCGCTTCCCCACGCGAGAGTTCCCTCTTGGGTGTTTCATGAATGGTCATCTAAGCTTCCAAATCGGCGACAAAGTTGTTTACCCGAACCACGGTGTAGGCGTGATTGAACAGATCAGCAGCCGCACCATAGGCCCCATTGTCCAGAAGTTTTATCTCCTCAAAATCAAAGCCAGCAGCCTCAAGGTGGAGGTCCCGTTCAATAACGTGGACGTCGTGGGGCTCCGTCCGGTGGTCAAGAACGGGGAAGTGCAGAAGATCCTTAACTTCCTCATGGACGGCAAATGCGACAACCACCAGGACTGGAAATACCGATTTAAGGAAAACTCTGACAAGATGCGCACCGGGTCGCTGCTGGAAGTGGCTGTGGTCCTCAAGAGCCTGCTCTTGCTGGCCAAAGAGAAGCCGCTTTCCTTCCGCGAAAAGAAGATGCTGGACCGGGCGCGCTACCTGCTGGTGACCGAGCTTGCCATGGCCAAGAACTCTGATGAAGCTGAGATTGAAGACGTGCTCAACAAAGCCCTGGCCAAGTGCAAGCTGAAGTTCCCGGAAGTCACCGCGGACGCATAACTATCCCCGAATTGCGCCAGCATTGAATCCTGCTGGATGACGCCCGCGTGCGCCGCGCCGGTGATTACTTCTTGGCCGGAGCCGCGGCTGTCTGCTTGGTCGCCGTTCCTTCCATGACTGTTGCCCAGGCCGCGCCTTCTGGTTGCATCTCAAACTTGAAAGTATACGAAGTAGGCGACGTCACTTTGACCGTGTAACGCCCCTTCATCATCTTGCCTTCCATCTTCTCTTCGTTGGTCCAGGTCCACGTATCTCCAGCCACGGCGCCGCGCGCGTGGATGGTCTCTCCCATGCTGTTGTATTCCTGGTAGGTATAGGCCTTTTCGTTCGCGTCATATCCGAAGATGGCCGTGCTCTTGCTTTGGCCTGTGGGTAACTTTGCCTCAGCATGCGACACCAAAAAGAAGCCGCCATCCATCCATTGCATGTGGTCCGTCTCGGTAAACTTCCCTCCCGGGCCCATGGGACCTGGCTTCATCTCGCCCTCCAGCTTCCAGGTGCCGGCGAAGTAACCGAGCTTTTTGACCTCGGGGCCGGGTTTGGGTGGTGCGGGCGGGGTCTGCGCGGCGGCCATCACGGCAAAAACCATCGCAGTCAAAACAAGTGCTGCTCGCTGTTTCATACTTTTTCTCCTTTCAAATCCTGTGCGGGACCCATGACCTTGGTGAAAAAATCCTACCCCGCGGGCCAAGCTCGGTCAAACCGGCCGGTCTGTGTTGCCTGCGCAAGTCTCCTCCGTCAGGCGATTGCACTCGGGCTTCGGCTCCTTTGACTACAAGCCCTGCGCAGACAAACAAGACTCCGTGGCGTTACAGGAGCCAATTAGATTTTTTTTCCTCCGTGCCTCCGTGCCTCCGTGTCTCCGTGGTGAACTCTTGATCTCTCTTGTCCAAACACTACGGCATCCTGTAGTCTGCCTTCGCAATTCCGGAACCTCAGGAGGCGAAGATGTCTTTATCGAGAAGAGATTTCATCATCAGTGGAGCCGTAGCAGCTGCGGGCGTTGCGGCACAAACCACGTCCCCTGCTGCTGCACAAAGCGCGGCTGCGCAGCCCGCCAAACTCATGGCGACGGACCGCATGCCGGAGATCCCGCCGGACAAAATGACAGAGGCGCAAAAGAAAGCCGCAGCGGACTTTCAGACCGGACGCGGAATCCCCGTCTTCGGTCCGTTTGTTCCCCTGCTGCGCAGCCCGGAAGTCATGCTGCGTGCCATGTCCATGGGCGATTACCTGCGCTACAAGACTGTGCTGCCGGCGCAGCTCAACGAATTCATCATCCTGATCACCGCGCGCCAGTGGACGCAAGAGTATGAGTGGGCCGTGCATCATCCCATTGCTCTGAAAGCCGGCCTCAAGCCGGAAATCGCGCAGGCCGTTGCGGAAGGACGCCGTCCGCAGGGCATGTCGGCGGACGAAGAACTCGTCTACGATTTCTGCCTCGAACTGCACCACAACCAGGGCATCTGTGACCAGACTTACCAGCGCGCCGTGGCCCGGTTTGGCGAACAGGGCGTGATCGATATCATCGGCGTAAACGGATACTATGTGTTCCTGGCCATGGTGCTGAACGCCGCGCGCACCGCGCTGCCTAAGAACACCACGCCCGCGCTGGCTGCGTTCCCGCACTGAGACCCGTGATGCCTGCCGTTCCCAAGATCGTTTCACGGACCTTTGAAGCCGTACTTGAGCGCACGGAAGATCGCCTGGGCTGGACCATCGTTCGCGTGCCGCTGGACGTCTCTAAAGTCTGGGGCACGCGTGGGCAGTTGAGGGTCTGCGGTGAGATCAACGGCTTTCCCTTCAGGACCTCTCTGTTTCCCACGCGCAAGGGACAACACTTCCTGTTGGTCAACAAGAAGATGCAGGCCGGGGGCAAAACCACGGCGGGCCTGAAGGCGCGCTTCCGTCTGGAGCCGGACACGGCCAAGCGCGAGGTCACCACTCCTGCGGAACTCACGGCGGTGCTGCGACAGTCCAAACAGCTGCTCAAGTTCCATGATTCTTTGAGCCATTCCATGCGCAACGATATCGCCAAGCGGATCCAGGAAGGCAAGCACAAGGAGACCCGAATGCGCCGCGCTGAGCAGCTGGCCGAGCGCCTGATGCAAACCATGGAAGCTGAACGCGAGCTGCCGCCAGTGCTCGAAGTAGCGTTGCGACACAACCCAAAGGCGCGCGCCGGCTGGGAACGCATGCCGCCCAGCCATCGCCGTTTCCACTTGCTGGGCATCTTCGGCTATCGCAGCCCGGAATCGCGCGCGCGGCGCATCGCCAAGGCCATGGAAGAGATGGTGGCTTACGCCGAGAAAGCCGAGGCAAAAAGGCGGTCTTCAGAGTGATTTTGGCCTCACTCTCCTGCCGCTGAAGGCCTTGCGAATGGACCCGATTCCGGCGACAATGGCCCAACCATCATGCGCAATTTGAACCTGTTTTCACTGGCCCTGGTACTCGTGCCCGTGGGCGCTTTTTCCCAGAACGCGCTCTCTGATCCAGGCGCGCTGAAGCTCTGCGCGGAAGTCAAAGACGTGGCCCTGCCCGCAACCGACCGCCCGACTGCAGAAGAAACCAAGGCGCTGGCCGCCTGCGTTTCCCAGGAACTTTACTTTGGGTTTGACAAGACACCCGATCCAGTTGCCGCGCGCAAATGCGCATTCCTGGAGATGGACCGCGGCAACAACGAGCCGTTCGCCGGCAAGACGATCCTGATGATGGTCTATGCCAACGGTAAAGGCGTTGCGCGCAACCTAGACCTGGCGCTCAAGCTCGGCTGTGAGGTCCCCGGCGCCGCGGGCGACGTTGCCGGACGCGTGCATGAACTTGAGCGCTACAAGCAGGCCAACTGGAGCGGCGAGAGCTTCAGCGTGTGCGACCACAGCGCCGACCGGCACATGTACGGGGAATGCGCCATCCTGGACTACCGCTTTGACCATCTGGAACGCGAAAAAACACTTGACGCCATGGCAGCGAAGTTCACGCCCGCACAGAAGAAGGCGTTCCAGGCCTTGCGCCACGAGGCCGCCGCTTTCTTCAAAGTAGAGGCTGCGAAAGGAATCAACCTCACCGGCACCCATGAGATCC
>DASVFK010000316.1:0-8285 GCA_036380095.1 Candidatus Angelobacter sp.
CGCCCGTTGGTGGGCGCCATCACGCCAATCTGCTGGCGCAGGGCCTTCATGGGGATGCTTTCGCCCACGATCACGCTCTTGGCCAGCACCTGTTTCTTGAACTCGGCGTTCTCGCGCCGCAGGCGGTGCGCCTCGATCGCGTTCTTCAGCACAATGAGCGTGCGTTCCAGCGAAAGCGGCTTCTCCAGGAAGTCGAATGCGCCCAGCTTGGTGGCCTTGACCGCGGTCTCAATGGTGCCGTGGCCGGAGATCATCACCACTTCGGGCGCGTCTTCCGTCTGCATCTGGCGAATGCGTTCCAGCGTTTCCAGGCCGTCCATGTTGGGGAGCCAGATATCGAGCAGCACGACTTCACACGCGCGTTTTTTCAGTTGCTCCAGGCAGGCCTCGCCGCTCTCGGCCAGGTGGACCGTGTAGCCTTCGTCTTCGAGAATCCCGCGCAGCGATTCCCGGATATCGCGTTCGTCATCCACCACCAGGACGTTATGCATGTTGTTTCTCGGCGGCGGCCGTCTCCGCGGCCAGAGGCAACTCGACGATGAACTTGGCGCCCACGGGAATGTTTTCTTCCGCGCGGACCGAGCCGCGATGGTCCTCGACGATGCGGCGGACAATCGCCAGGCCCAGGCCGGTGCCGCGTTTCTTGGTGGAGAAATACGGCAGGAACAGCTTCTCTTTTGCTTCTTCGTTCAAACCGTGCCCGGTATCGGCCACCAGGACCTCCAGTGCGTCGCGGCTCTCCACCAGCGCGGTCGAGATATGGATTTCCCGCACCAGCGATTGCTGCACCGCTTCCGCCGCGTTATCAATCAGGTTGGCCAGCGCCCGCTTGATGGCCTCAGGGTCTGCCATCGCTAGTGGTAGATCGGCCGCGAGCTGCTTCTCCACGCGGATGCCGTCCAGCCTGCCATTGAACATGGCCAGCGCGCTTTCCACAATCTCATTGATGTCCGCCGGCCGCGGTTGGGCCGCGGGGAAGCGCGCCAGCGACGAAAACTCATCCACCAGCGAGCGCACCGTTTGCACGGATTCGCTGATGGTGGCCGCGCAGCCGTCAATTACCGCCAGCGAGTTCTTGTCGGGAGCAAGGCCGCGCTCCAGGTGGCGGCGGATGCGCTCGGCGGAGAGCGCAATGGGTGTGAGCGGATTCTTGATTTCGTGCGCCACGCGCCGCGCCACTTCCCGCCACGCCGCTTCCTTCTGGGCCTTCAGCAGGTCACTGAAATCTTCAAACACGATCACGTATCCCAGCCGTTGCGTGCCGTGCCGCACAGAAGAGGCGGTGACGCTGGCGTTGATCTTGTTTCCCGCTGCCGGGATTTCGAACTGGGCCGCGGTAATGGCCATGCGGTCAGCGCGGCGCAACAGGTGTTCAAGGTCAGAAGCGATCTCCGGCGGAAAGATGTCCTGCAAGGACGCTCCGACTTCCGGGGAGCCGGCGTTGCTCCGGAACATGCGCCCAAAAGCCACGTTGCTGTGGGTCACGCGGCGGTCCGGACCCAGCGAGAGCACGCCCGTGGGGATGCTCTCCAGAATGGTTTCAATGTGGCGGCGCCGCTGCTCCAGCTCCATGTTGGTGTCCGTGAGCGCGCGGGCTGATTGCTCGACTTTCTTCCGGCTTTGCTCCAACTCCGCCGCCATGCGATTGAATGACGCCACCAGTTCGCCCAACTCGTCCGCCGCGGAAACCGCCACGCGATGGCCCAGGTGTCCCAGCGAAATCTCCCGCGTCGCTTCCGCCAGCGCTTCCACCGGACGCGTGACCAGCTTGGCCACGAACAACGAAAGCCACGTGGCAATAAAAAGCACGAGCACGGCCAGAAGCAACAGCAAGGCGATGTAAAGTCCGCGAATGCGCTTGGCTTCGCGACCCAGGGCCTGCTGGTTCTGCTCGTGGCGTTTCATCTGTTCCAGTGCCGGCGAATAGTCTTTGGGCAGCGGCAGTCCAACCAGAATTTTGCCGGCCGCGCCCACCGGGGCCACGGCCAGCAGGTACTCGGACTGGCCCAAGTTCCATTTTTGTGGCTTCTCTCCTATTTGGCCCAGGTCAGGCAACTGGGTGCGCAGCATCGGCCAGGGCTTGGGCGTATTCCAGGTGGCTACGACGCCCCCCTCCGCCAACGCCAGCGCGAACCCGCCTTGCAGCGTGGTCTGGTGACGCTGAAACTCATGGAGCACACCGCCGTAGTTCGCGGTGGCAAAGGCGTGCTGCGTCTCCGGTGATTCGGCAATCTCCGCCGCCTCCTGGCGCGCGTTGTCCGCCGCGTAATCGGAGAGCATCGCGCCCACTCGTCCGGAGTCCTGTTGCAGTTCCGTTGCCGGGCCGGAAAACCACTTGTCGATGGAGCGGTTCATGAGTCCGTAAGAGAACATGAACATCACGAGCGTAGGCCCAAACGAGAGGACCAACGCTCCAATCACCATGCGCGTGCGGAAACGCGATCCCAGGACTCCCAGCCTCCGTTCCGCATAAAGCTTGAGAAGATTGCGGAACAACACAAACGTCAGTATGACCAGGAGCAGAAAGACCAGGGCGGAAAGCGCCACCAGGACGAGGGTTTGCTGGGCGGAATCCGGCTGAAGCTGTTTCAGGTTGAAGGCTTGCTGGGAGAAGACCAGTCCAAACAGCAACACAATGCCCAATGCCAGCGGAATAAGCACCGCGCGCCGGGGGCCGGGTCGCGGCGGCTTGGCACTGGACGGATCTGAGTTTCGTGAAGCCACAGAATTTATGCCCAACTTAAGGCTGGGCAAGCAGTCCTTCAAGTGAGCGCTGAAAGACATTATAAGGCCCGCTTATGACGGCCAACCGGGCCGGCTTATCAACCTGCTCCGGCGGCCGCATCTACGACGCGCGGCTCAAGTGTAAACTGCCATCTTGCGAAAAACTTCAGCCGCCCGGAGAAAACCAAACCATGCGCCTTCTCAGGATACTGCCGCTGCTTCTCAGCCTGCTCAACGCCGCTTCCCTGCTGCCATTCGCGGCGGCCCAGAACAGCCGACCCTACGACATTCTCATCCGTAATGGCCGGATCATTGACGGCACCGGTTCACCCTGGTACTCCGGCGACGTTGGCATTCGCGATGGGAAGATTGCCGCTATCGGCAATCTCGCTTCTGCCCAGGCCAAAACGAACATCGACGCGCGCGGCATGGTGGTTGCGCCCGGATTCATTGACATGCTTGGGCAGTCTGAGATGACTATTCTGGTCAATCCCAGTTTGCCGTCAAAAATCTTTCAGGGCATCACCAGTGAGTTCACCGGGGAAGGCGGCTCGGCCGCCCCCCTGAATGACTCCATCATCAAGGCCGACCAGCTTAGCTACGATCACTTGCAGCTCACGCCGGACTGGCGCACCTTCCGCCAGTATTTTGCCCGCCTGGAAAAGCAAGGGATGGGCATTAACCTGGGCAGCTACGTGGGCGCCACGCAGGTCCGCCGCATGGTGCTGGGCGATGACAACCGCGCGCCCACGCCCGCAGAGCTTGAGCGCATGAAATCGCTGGTGCGGGAAGCCATGCAGGAGGGCGCCGTGGGCGTCTCCACATCGTTGCAGTATGCGCCTGCGCCTTACGCCACCACGGAAGAGCTGATTGCCTTGGCCGCCGAAGCGGCAAAGTTCGGCGGCGTGTATGCCACGCACATGCGCAGTGAAGGCGACGCCATCACCGCGGCCATCGATGAAGCCGTGCGCATCGGCCGCGAAGCGCACATCCCCGTGGAGATCTGGCATCTCAAAGCTGCCGGCAAACCCAACTGGGGACGCATGCCGGAAATCGCGGCGCAGATTGAAAAGGCACGCGACTCGGGCGTGGACGTGAGCGCCAACACCTACGCCTATCCAGCCTGGTTCAATTCGTTTTCTGCCTTCATTCCGCCCTGGGCGCACGACGGCGGCGAGGCCAAAATGGTGGAGCGCTTGAAGGACCCGGCTATGCGCGCGCGCATCCGCAAAGAAATGCAAACGCCCTCAACCGAATGGGACAACGAATGGCACGAGGTGCCGGGCCCGGAGGCCATCCTGGTAAGCGTGGTGCAGAATCCCAAGCTGCTGCCGCTGCAAGGAAAGACCGTTGCCGAGATTGCCAAGCTTTGGAACAAAGACGCGATCGATACCATCTTTGATCTCCTCATCGAAGACAACGCTTTTACCTACGTCGCGGTGTTCGGTATGTCCGAGCCGGACGTGGCCTTGGCGCTCATGCAGCCGTGGACGTCAGTCGACAACGATTCACAAGGCACAGCGACGGATGGCCTGCTGGGCAAAGAACATCCGCATCCGCGCGCTTATGGGACGTTTCCCCGCATCCTTCGCAAGTACGTGCGCGAAGAAAAGAAGCTGAGGCTGGAAGAGGCCATCCGCAAGTTCACCGCTTTGCCTGCGCAAAAAATGAAGCTCGCCGATCGCGGCGTGCTCAAAGCCGGCATGTGGGCGGACGTGGTGGTCTTTGATCCGCAGACCATCACCGACAAAGCAACGTTTGAGAATCCCAATCAACTTTCTGCAGGCATGCAGTACGTGCTGGTGAATGGCGTGCCGGTGATCGAGACAGGCAAAGCGACAGGGGCCCGGCCGGGCAAGGTGCTGCGCGGGCCGGGGTATGTGAAATAGCTATATGACGAGCGGCTACTCGGTATCAATCTGCGCTCGCTGCAGCTTGTCTGAGTAGTCCACGTAGATCGACTTCCACTGGGTATAGAAATCAATCGCGCCCAGGCCGCCTTCGCGATGCCCGTTGCCCGTGGCCTTGGTGCCGCCGAAGGGCAGATGCACTTCGGCGCCGATGGTCGGCGCATTGATGTATGTGATGCCCGCGTTGATGTCGCGCATGGCGCGGAACGCCCGGTTGACATCGCGCGTGTAGATCGAGGACGAAAGCCCGTAAGGCACGCCGTTGGAGATTTCGATCGCCTGCTCGAAGTTTTCGCACGGGATAAGGCTCAGCACCGGGCCAAAGATCTCTTCTTGCGCGATGCGCATGCGCGGATCAACGTCAGTGAACACGGTGGGCTCAAAGAACCAGCCGTAGGCATGCTCCGGTTTGTTCAGGGCCTTGCCGCCCGCTTCCAGCTTTGCGCCTTCGTTCTTGCCGATCTGCACGTACTTCTCGGTGGTGGCAACCTGTTTTTCGTTGATCTGAGGTCCCACTTCCACGCTTTCATCCAGCCCGTTGCCCACTTTCAGGCGTTGCGCGCGATATACCAGCCGGTCAGCGAACTGGCGGTAAACGCCTTTCTGCACGATCACGCGGCTGGTCGCCGTGCAACGCTGTCCCGTGGTGCCGAACGCGCCCCAGAGAACACCTTCCAGGGCAAGATCGAGGTTGGCGTCATCCAGGATGATGATCGCGTTTTTGCCGCCCATCTCCAGGGAGCAGGGTTTGAAGCCGCGCGCCGCGGTCTCACCCACCGTGCGGCCAACTTCACTTGAACCGGTGAATGACACGGCATTCACGTCAGGATGTTCAACGATCGGTGCTCCGGTGTCAGCGCCGAATCCGGTGACGATGTTGACTACCCCCTTGGGCAAGCCGGCATCCGCAAGCGCTTTGACCAGGTTGAAAGTGGATAGCGGCGTATCTTGCGCCGGCTTGATCACGCAAGTATTGCCGCACACCAGCGCAGGAAGGAGCTTCCACGAAGGAATGGCCATGGGGAAGTTCCAGGGCGCGATCATGCCGCATACTCCCAGCGGCATGCGCACGGCCATGGCAAACTTGTTGGGCAGCTCAGACGGCACCGTGGCCCCGAACAGACGCCGGCCCTCGCCGGCCATATAGAATGCGGTGTCGATCGCCTCCTGCACGTCGCCGCGAGTTTCCTTCAGCACCTTGCCCATCTCGCGCGTCATCAGGCGGGCATATTCTTCTTTGCGCTCTTGCAGCACCTGCCCGGCGCGATAGATGATCTCCGCCCGTTTAGGCGCAGGAACCAGCCGCCAGCGTTCCCATGCCTGGCGCGCGGTGCGGACGGCATCGTCCACATCACGCTTTTCCGATTTCTGAAATACGCCGACAACATCGCGCGTGTCTGCCGGGTTAAGGTTCTCATAGGTCTGCCCGCTGCGCGATTCCACCCATTCGCCGCCAATGAAGTTTTTGTAGGTTTTAGCCGCCATTCAGTAGTGTGAGTGCCTTTCTATGAATCGAAACCCCTTATCGTACCAAGTTTACGCGGCGTTCGGGAAGAAGCGCCACACGAATGCTTCCGCAATCGTGCACCCCGTTGAGAAAAATCAAGGCAGAAAAGGACACTTGCCGGAGCACAGGAGCTGCTGGTCTGGGTCCGTTCCGAAATGGTACGTTGCTGAAAATAGAAACATTAATATTTTTACAGCCAAACTACCCCTGTTTGGTGCATTCTATAAGCAATCATTGTTTTGAGATACGTTAAGAAAGTCGATTGCTATGTCAATCCTACTGGCTGACGACGATGTTCAACTTGCGACGTTCCTTTCCAAATCCCTGGAGTCAGAAGGATACGCGGTGCGCACTGCCCTGGATGAGGGCACGGTCCTGGCGGAGCTGAAGCGGCAGAACTACAGTCTGATCATCCTTGACCTGAACTTTGGCCAGACGGACGGACTCGAGTTGCTGGAGCGCCTGCGCAAGGGAGGACTGGAAACCCCGATCATTGTGCTCAGCGCACGCAACCGGGTGGCTGACCGGATCCAGTCCTTGAACCTGGGAGCTGACGACTATGTAACCAAGCCGTTTTCGTTCCAGGAACTGTCAGCTCGCACCAGCGCGCTCTTACGGCGCAAGGCGGACCCTGGATTGAAAGTGTTGCGCGTGGAGGACCTTGAAGTGGAGCCGGCCACGCGCAAGGTGAGGCGCGGGGAACGCGAGATCAAGCTGAGCCCGCGCGAGTTTGACTTGCTGCATCTCCTGATGCGCCGCAGCGGCGAGACCATCAGCCGCAACACGCTGCTGCAGGAATGCTGGGGCGAGGAGTCAGACCCGGGATCCAACCTGGTGGATGTATATGTGAACTATCTGCGCAAGAAGATTGATTCCGCCGCTGAACCCAAACTACTTTTCACGGTAAGAGGCGAAGGCTACCGTCTAGGGGGGCCGGCCTCGCTCTCACCGGCTTCAACCTTCGCCGACTACCATCCTGATACTCCGGTCGGATCAGCCGGCAGTGATGGCGACGTCGTGGACGAGCGCTTCGCGGCGGGTGTGCAACAAGCGCCAATGCGCGCACTGGTCCATTCCTTGGCCCACGATCTGGCGCAACCTCTCACCAGCGTGCGTTGTTTCCTGGAAGTGCTGGCCCTGCGGAAACAGGGCGCTTCCCTGCAACCTTCAGAGATCAAAGATATCGAGCAGCAGGCGGACCGGGCCATCGCACTCACCAAGGGCATCTCTGCCCTGGTGCGGAGCGAGGGCCTGCCCGCTGGACCGTGGTTTCCGCTGGATCTGCTGCTCAACGAGGTCTTTGAAGACTTTGCCGTCCTCTTGCATTCGGGGTTTCTCACACTGCAGAAGGAGTGGGACCATGCGGCCCAGGTGACGAGCAGTCCGCTCCTGCGCCAGCTTCTCGTGCTTCTGGTTGCCAAGGTCAGCGGTCGCAATACCCGTCCTCTGCAGCTCACCATCGCCGGCGTATTGCGGGGCGAACACTGCCACCTGCAACTGCGCTGGGCGTCCAGTGAGGCCACGCAGGGCCCCGTACCTGATGCGAAAAGCATCCTGGCCAAAGACCTGGCGAACCTGCAGGACCTGGCCCGCTCGATAGGAGGCGAATTGGCGACTGCCCAAGACCAGCCCGTGATCGAACTCGCGCTGCCGGCCGGGCCGCGCACCGCCGCATCCAAGGACCTGGTCCACTGAACCGGTCCGCCGCCGCTACTCTCCCATCACAGCCACAACTACGCGTTTGGAGCGCTGCCCGTCAAACTCCGCATAGAAGACCCGCTGCCATGTGCCCAGCAGCAAGCGTCCGCCGGTGACCGGCAACATAACCTGGTGATGCACCAGAATGGCCTTGAGGTGCGAATCGCCATTGTCCTCGCCCGTCTGGTGGTGCAGATAGTCTTCGCGATAAGGGGCCACCTGCTCGAGCCAGCGGTCGATGTCCTGAATCAACCCTTCTTCGTGGTCATTCACGTACACGCCTGCGGTGATGTGCATGGCGGAAACCAGCGCCAGCCCGTTGCTGATCCCGGACGTTTCGACGATCTTTTCCACTTGCGGCGTGATATGTACATACTCGCGGTGTTTCCTGGTGTTGAAGGTGAGGTATTCGGTGTGGAATTTCATGCTTGCCTTCCCGTGGATTG
>DASVFK010000317.1:0-14148 GCA_036380095.1 Candidatus Angelobacter sp.
TCACATTTGTGATTCTGTCACTTAGGCCCCAGTTGCTCGTTGTAGTAGGCTCTGGAATACTTCTGGCTGCCATCGCAGCATCGCTCTATTTCGTCCGTGGGAAACAGGCACTGTTTCAGGCCCAACGAGTACGGATTATGCAGGGTTTAGTAATACTGCTGCTACTCGCGATTTTTTTGCCGCCCAATATTAACGGAACACGATTCCGTACAGGGTTAGAGGGTTCCCTAAGTGCTGCTTTGGGACAGCACGTCACAATCGGCCAAGTGCAATACAGGCTTCTGCCCCGCCCCGGCTTTGTTCTTTTTGATCTAAAGGTGTTGAATAAGTCTGTTTCCGTCGAACAACCATTCATCCAAGGCGACAAGGTGACCGCTGACTTGCGGCTCACTTCTCTTTGGAGGGGCCGGCTTGAAATTGGGAGTTTGAGATTCGCAGGAAGAGAAGGAGGAGTTCCTACGCTTAATTTGCGAAATGCGAACCGCTTGATGCTCAGATCGTTAGTGCAACAGGTCGTAACGACCCCGACTGCACCGACGAGTCAGTTGAGGGACGGACCACTACCTCGGTTTCCTTACATTGAAATGTCTGGCGCTCGTATCAGTTGGTCGAACACGCAAGGCGATCTGTTTTCTCTCGATCAAACCAATATTGGACTTTGGCAGAGCGACAAAGACACTTGGCATGTGCGGCTTGACGGGCACACAAAACAAAGTGAAACACAGTCTGACGGCCTGCTGCGAATGGAAGCAGAATTCCGACGCTCCAAAGAGCCTCAACAGGTTCCGTTAAAGCTCAAGGTGGCCTTGCAGGACATACCGGTGGCACAATTTGTCAGTTTAATGACAGGAGCAACCCTACCAGTGAGAGGCGACCTAAGTGGGGAGGTACAAGTCAATGGTACATCTCATGACGTGCATATGACTGCGAACGGATATGTAGACCATGTTGATGTTTTCACAACCAGCCGGTCTGGATACTTGCAGATAGCCTGCAATGGTCGAATTGCAAATTCGACCATTGACATATCTTGTGAACTGCCATCAGCGCCGGATGCGCCAGACATCAAAATAACTGGTTCTACGGACCTTCTCATCATCACTACACGACATCGGACATTGCAACAATGAATATGAGCGGAACCATTGCATTCCTTAGGATCACTATCCCTGTTAGACAACACGTTTTAGCACAATTTGTTTGAAATTGCAGAAACCTGCCGTTATCTTGACTCTCAGCCCCCTTGTAACTTAGGACCACCGTCAGGGCCATTTGATGGCCTCGGTGCCCTTGTTACGCATAGGGAGCTTGAGCATGACAGATCAGAAGCTGACCTTAACAGTATTCCTATTAAAACCCAATAAGTTACCGAAATTGCAAGCCGTATTCTCAGCCCAACCGTCATATCCGCTCATTGCGCCGCTTGACGGCTTTTTTATCTCGCTGCCATCAGAGCGCCATCCACCAAGTTGGTTGGCTCCGGTAAGCTCACTGATTGCGGCGGGAACAGCACCGAATCTGCTTGGTCAGTCACCAGCGGGAGTGCTTGTGATCCAGAGGCCGAACAAAGTGTTTGTTGTGACCTTTGGCCACGCATGGCAGCAGCTCAGAGATGACTGGCTAGAGATCGACTTCGGAAGACGGGTTGCGCTCAATTCCATTCCCAGAGATCAGGTTGTAGAGATAAAGGCAGATCAAGTGTTTGCAAAATGGCATGTCGCAAATGAACGAGCGCCGCGTGCATCCTCCGTGGATGAGTTTGGCGTGGAATTTGACAGGGACCTGGTTGGTGTTATCGGAGGCGTTCCTGATAAATCCTTGGGGACAATCTTTGGCAAAAGCATTCGCGGGGGCACGAGTCTGAAAGTCAGCGTCCCATTCAACTCACTAGAAGCAGTCCTCGACACAGCAGGCGTGCAATTTGATAGTGATGCTTACAGGAAAGTGTGGCCTGAGATCGACACGATTATGCAGGTGACGGATGACGCCTTGATCGGTCAGCTTGATGCTCAGTTCAATGCCGACTTGTTGGCAGGAAGAGCGCAGAACAGAATTGTGCTGTTCATCCCCACGCGCCGTGATGAAGTGACCTCCTCGATGGAGTCGTATGTGCTCGGAAGGATGTCAAAATACCCTTACCAGACACCGTATCTGACCGCTGATAGTTGGATCTCCTATTCGCAAAAGCACGGTTTGCCTTTGTCAGTGGAAGAGGCCAAAAGCATACCCATTCATGTTTTGGACGACTTGAAGAATGAATTTCAGTCCAACACGGTCTTTGAGTGTTTAGGATACGAACTCAGCGTTAATGGGAAGCCCTATTTCTTGTCTGGAGGAATCTGGTATGAGGTCGTGGCGAGTTTTCTCAAGAAGATAAATGACACGGCCAAAAACATACCACTGCCAAAAGCGAACGTGGTGATGTGGAATCCTGGCGAGAGTGAAAGAGCCTACAACACCCGGTGCGCTCAAAAGAAGGGATACCTTTTCTTTGACGCGAAGAACGTTCAGTATGGCGGCGGCCCGTCCAAGTTTGAATTCTGTGATTTTCTGGACCCCAAAACAAAAACGCTGTTCTTTGCCAAGATCGCAACGCAGTCCAGCGGCATAAGCCACTTGGTTGAGCAGGTTCGTAGGACCGCCGAGCTTTTGTTCGATACTGACGGCGGGTACCGATCAAAGTTGAGCGATGTATTCAAGAAGGAACATCCAACTGCGGATAGAAAATGGCTCAATTCCAGGCCAGAAAATCATGAATGGAAGCTCTGCATGGTATCGCTTGGGAAAGACGCATTGAAGCTCCCCTTTTTTGCAAGATGTGGAGTGGTACGCGCCTACAATGACCTGCGTCGTCGCGGCCACTTGGTTTCTTTTACGACGGCTTGATCTAATCCCATCTCCAGCGCAAATTGGCCGGCCGACCTCAGGAGTCGGCTCCTCCGTAACGTTCCCATCCAAACCGACCTGGCGCTCCAATCCCCAAATGGCCGTCTTTAGAGCAACATACAACGACAATTTCGCTCAAGCCAATTTTGCGTCTAACCTGTTTTTTGTCATTGGCTTACCCCAGAGTAAGATTTACGCTCCTTGTTCTCCATAAGGAGAATACAAGGAGAATAAACGAAGCGGATTGCATGAACGCTAACTGATTGGAAAATTGGGGTGGGTAGTGGGGGTCGAACCCACGACATCCAGAGCCACAGTCTGGCGTTCTGCCACTGAACTATACCCACCGTAATCGCGGTAGGTCTCTATTTTACACGATTGGGAAGAATCGGGTCATCGGGAGACCGGGTCATCGGGTCATCGGAACATCGGGAGATCGGACCATGGGGCGATCGAAACCAAAATCACCATGCAAAGACGGCAGGGTGGAGCAGGCCCTTAAGCCTGCGGAAAGAGCTGCTGAAGACTCCGGCTTCAGCCACTGAGGTTAAGGGCAGCCGCTAATTGATGGAGCAAGAGCCCGGGCCGCGTGGATCGCCGCAAGTGCCGCAGGGGCCGGCCGCCGCGGCGGGCGCGGACTTGTCCGTGCCGCTCACAGCAAACGTGGATATCTGCTGCTGCAGCTTCTTGCCTTCGCACTTGGGACACGCCGCTTTCTGCGCGCCCAGCACGATGGCTTCAAACTTGTGGTGGCATTGCTGGCATACGTATTCAAAGATCGGCATAAGGAATCAACTCAGTTAAAATAATGACAGAATTGGTGACGATTTCTCAAGCCCGGCTGACCGATGTCTGACTCTCGTGACTATCCATTATTAGAGCCGTTCGTGCCCCGGCGTTTTCTGCGCAACCGCCATGCCCAGACCCTGGTGGGCAACTTTCTGCCGCGTCGCAACGGCCTGCCTGAACCTGAAGCGCAACTCTTCCAGGTGGAAGAAGACGTTCAGGTGCTTTGTCACTGTCACTGGCAAGCTGAGCCGGAGCGTCATGGGACCGCGCTCATCGTCCACGGACTGGAAGGCTCCAGCGCTTCGCAGTATGTGATTGGCACCGGCAACAAGGCCTGGGAAGCCGGCATGAACGTGGTCCGCATGAACATGCGCAACTGCGGCGGCACAGAAACCCTGGCCCCCACGCTCTATCACTCCGGTCTTTCCGCCGACGTTGGCGCCGTGCTGCGGGCCATCGTGGAGCAGAAACGCCTGCAGCGCGTGGGCGCGGTAGGCTACTCCATGGGCGGCAACCTGGTGCTCAAGATGGCAGGCGACTGGGGGCGCAACGCGCCTGCGGAACTCAAGGCCGTTGCCGCCGTCTCTCCCGCTGCCGACCTGGGCCCTTCCGCCGACGCGATGCACGAGCCCGCCAATCGCATGTATGAATACAAATTTCTCTTCAGCCTCATGCGCAGTTACAACCGCAAGGCTGAGTTGTTCCCCGAGCGCTTTGCGCGGATCTCGCGCCGGCCGGCGACCATTCGCGAGTTCGATGACCGTATCACCGCGCCTTACTGCGGCTTTACCGGCGCCGACGACTACTACTTTCGCGCTGCCGCTGCGCGCGTGGTTGACCGCATCAGCGTGCCCACACTCGTCCTGAATGCCCAGGACGATCCCTTTATCCGTATCCTTCCCGCAACGCGCGATAAGCTGCTGGCCAATCCCTCTGTGACGCTGCTGGAAACCAGCCACGGCGGGCACTGCGCCTTTCTGGCCCATCCCAACGGATACGACGGCCGCTGGGCCGAACGCCAGATCATTTCATTCTTTCGCCACCACGGCTTGGCGTAAGCCCGGATGGCCGTTGAGACGTGACATTGTCACGTCTCATCACACCGCCAGTGATTCTCTTCAAGAGGACTTTATCCACTGTTAAAATAGAGTCCTGTTCCGAGCCCGTAGCTCAGGTGGATAGAGCATCTGCCTTCTAAGCAGAGGGTCGCAGGTTCGAGTCCTGCCGGGCTCGCCATTATCCCCATTATTATCAGCGGTTAAGCCAGGCTTCCATTTCCAATCTGTCGGTCCGTTTTCGGCGCTGTGGCACAGTCGTGCCCACGTTGGCTTGATCAATGACGCCGGCGCCGATGATTTCCTGACAAATCAAACTGCAGCTCACGCGGTCAAAGTTGACGCAACCGTGCCCCATGCCTTAATATCAACTAGGCGAATAAAATACAAAACTGCGCCGCTCTGCTTTTATGGCCTCCATTGCTGTGATTCGTACCCAGATTGAACACCGTTTGCCCGGTGCTTTAAGTGTCCGCAGGCATGCTCCGCTGGAGACATTCCCCACCGGCATCGCAGCACTCGACCAGCAGATAGGAGGGGTTGCGCAGAGCATGTTGACGCAAATCTGTATGCCCAAGGAGATTTCATCAGGCAAATCGGCAATGCTGAATTCTCTGATGGCACAACTCACCCGGCGCGAGCACTTTTGTGCGCTGGTGGATGCCAGTGACTGCTTCGATCCGATTTCAGCAGAGGTTGCCGGAGTAGATCTTTCACGTGTGCTGTGGGTGCGATGCGGCGAATGGGCGCGATACGGCGAGAAAAAACTGAAGCCGCTGGAGCAGGCATTCAAAGCGGCGGACATCCTGGTGCAGAACGGCGGGTTCGGACTGATTGCCGTGGACCTGGGCAATATTGATGAACGGCACATAAGAAAAATTCCGCTCACAACATGGTTCCGCTTTGCCCGAGTCATCGAGAAGATGCCGGCAGCGCTGGTCTTCCTCGCAACCTATCCGGCGGCGCAGAGTTGTGCCGGGATGACGCTGCACATGAAGTCCGCGACGCCGTTTTGGAGTCGATCAGTTCGCGCTTCCGCGCAGCCTCATGTACGCACACTCGCGGAACTGGGCTGCGAAGTTGAGATAGGAAGATCGCGGCTGCGCAAGCCGGTCGAATCCGCGCGGCCGAAGTTCACTGCAGCTCCGGTATGGGCCTGATCATGCTGTTTGCTTGTATTCACGTGCCGGATTTTCCAGTGCAGGCTGCGCTGCGGGTTGATTCGGCTGTTTCGTTCAAAGCGGATGCAGTTGCGGTGCTGGAGGGGCCGGAGTCACTGCTGAAAGTGTTTGCCTGCAATGGAGCAGCGCGGCGGGCCGGGATCTCTCCCGGGATGGCGAAGACGCAGGTCGAAGCGTGTCCTCAAGTGGTTCTGCACAAACGCGTTGTTGAGCATGAGGAGACAGCGCAATCAGCGCTGCTGGATTGCGGTTATGGTTTTTCTCCGCGCGTGGAGTCCACCTCTCCAGGAACGATCACGATTGATCTGAGCGGAACGGAACGCCTGCTGGGAGCGCAAACGAAAATCGGGGAGCAGCTGGTCCGGCGCGCAGAGGCGTGCAGGCTTGAAGTGAACGTAGCTCTGGCGGCGAACCCGGACGCGGCGCTGCATGCGGCGCGGGGATTCACCGGCATCACCGTGATTGCCCCAGGAAAAGAAGCGCGGCGGCTGGCATGTCTGCCTGTCGAGGTGCTGCAACCGCCGGCGGAGCTGCTCGACGCGCTCGATAGCTGGGGTATTCGCGATTTCCAATCTCTGGCTGCATTGCCTGTGATTCCGCTCACGCAAAGGCTGGGACAGCAGGGTCTTCACCTGCAACGTCTGGCGCGAGGCGAGGTGCAGCGCGAGCTTGTCCCGGCAGAACCAGCCGCTGCGTTCCGGGAAAGCATGGAGCTGGAAGAACCTGTGGAATTGCTGGAGCCGCTGGCCTTCGTGCTGAATCGCCTGTTGGAGCAGGTAACAGCGCGGCTGGCGGCGCGATCGCTGGCCACGGACCATGTGCATGTGGAACTGGGGCTGGAAGCGCATGTGGACCGTCTATTGCGGGCGGAGCCGGCGTTGGCTGCGCCCGCGCTCAAATATCAGAGAACGCTGAAGCTGCCGGTCCCCACGCAAGACGCCAAAGTCCTGCTGAAGCTGTTGCAGCTTGACCTGGCTGCGCATCCGCCGCAAGCGCCGGTGAAGAAGATTGCGGTGGAAGCTTTTCCAGCGCGCGTCCGGTTCGGGCAGGCAGGATTGTTTCAGCCACTGGCGCCGGAGCCGGCCAAGCTGGAGATCACCATGGCGCGGCTTCGCGCCACGGTGGGTGAGAAAGATCAAGAGGGACGTGCTCGCGTGGGGTTCCCCGCGGTGCTGGATTCGCATAAGCCACAGAGCTTCCAGGTTCTGCCGCTCAATGCGGAAAGGGAAGCAGCCGGCAAGTGCATAACCACAACGCCGAAGCCGCGATGCGTAGTGCGCGTGTTCCGGCCGCCACTGGCAGCAACGGTTGAGCTGAATTGCGATGTGCCCGTAGCCATCGCGTTCAGCGGCTGGAAAGGGAAAATAAAGACCGCTTCCGGTCCGTGGCGCAGCAATGGAGCGTGGTGGGACAAAGCAGAGGAATGGAAACACGAAGAGTGGGACGTGGAACTAAGCATCACTGGCGGTACAGGCGTCTATCGCATTTTTCGCGAATTGCCTTCAGAGCGGTGGTTTGTAGAGGGGATGTATGACTGAGGGAATCGGGGGATCAGGTGATCGGTTCATCGGGATCGAAACCCAAAAACCTCACCGCAGATGAGACGAGCCAAGAGCCAAGAGCCAACTACTAAGTGCTAATTGCTATTTGCTTTATGCAATACGTTGAACTACATGCGCGGTCAGCATTTTCGTTTCTGGAAGGAGGATCGGTTCCGGAGGCGCTGACAGCCGTCGCCTCGGGGTTGAACCTTCCGGCGATGGCGTTGCTGGACCGCAACGGTTTTTACGGCTCGCCGCGCTTTCACATGAGCGCGAAGAAAGCCGGCATGCGGGCGCATGTGGGGACGGAGCTCACGGTCGCGGATGAAAGCGGCACGTCGAATTATCCGCTGTTGTGTGCGACGCGCGCCGGATATCAGAACCTCTGCCGCTTGATTACCAAAACCAAGCTGCGCGTTCCCAAGCACGCAGAGTCCGTGGCGAAGCTCAATGAACTCGAAGAGCACGCGGCTGGAATCGTCTGCCTGACCGGCGATGAGCACGGGCCGCTGGCGCAAGCGCTGGAACGGGGCGGAGCCGATGCCGCGAGAAAACTCCTGGACAAGCTCGCCACGATCTTCGGCGCCAAGAACGTTTATGTGGAGCTGCAGCGGCATTTCGATCGCAAGCAGGAAGTGCGCAACCAGGCGGCGCTGGCGCTTGCGCGCGAACGAAAGTTGCCCATCATCGCTACCAATGGCGTCTGTTATGCCACGGCGGCGGAGCGCGAGGTCCTGGATGTCTTCACCTGCATCAAGCACAAGCGCCAACTGGATAACTCCGGACGACTGTTGTGCCGCAACGCGGAGCGCCATCTCCGTTCGCCGGAGCAGATGGCGCGCTTATTTGCCGATCTTCCTGAGGCCATTGCCAACACGGTTGAGCTTTCCGGCTGCCTGGAGTTTTCGCTGGAAAAGCTGGGCTACGAGTTCCCGAAATATCCCGTGCCTGATGGCGGCCGCCAAATTGATTTTCTGCGCGAGCAGACCATGGCCGGTGCGCGCGAACGCTATCGTCCGCTGAGCGACCGCGCGCTTCGCCAGCTCGAAAAAGAGCTGCGCCTGATTGAGAAGCTCGATCTTGCCGGATACTTCCTGATCGTGTGGGACATCATCCGGTTCTGCCGCGAGCAGGGAATCCTGGTGCAGGGAAGAGGTTCGGCGGCGAACAGCGCAGTGTGTTATTCACTGGGGATCACGGCGGTTGATCCGGTGGGAATGGATTTGCTGTTCGAGCGCTTTCTTTCCGAAGAACGCGGCGAGTGGCCGGACATCGATCTTGACCTGCCCAGCGGCGATGAGCGTGAAAAAGCCATTCAATACGTCTATCAGCGATACGGACGGCTCGGCGCCGCCATGACGGCCAACGTCTGCACCTATCGCGGGCGGCTGGCGGCGCGCGAAGTGGGAAAAGCTTTCGGCTTTGATGCAGAAACACTGAACCGGCTTTCCGGCCTCGTCGGCGGATGGGAGTGGCGCGGCCCGGAAGACACCTTTGACCGTCACTTCTCGAACGCCGGGCTCGACCTCACAAACATGCGCATCGCCAAGTACATGGAGCTGTGTGTGCGCCTCCAAGACCTGCCGCGGCACTTGAGCCAGCATTCCGGCGGCATGGTGATCTGCCAGGGACAGCTTGATTCCGTGGTGCCGCTGGAGCCGGCCACCATGCCGGGACGCGTGGTGGTGCAGTGGGACAAAGACGATTGCGCTGACTTGGGCATCATCAAGGTCGATCTGCTGGGTCTGGGCATGATGGCCGTACTCAAGGATTCCATCGGCTTGATTCACGATCATTATCATGAAGAAGTCGATCTCGCCCACCTGCCGCCGAATTGCCCGGATGTTTACGGCACGATCCAGAGAGCCGACACCATCGGCATGTTCCAGATCGAAAGCCGGGCGCAGATGTCGTCGTTGCCGCGCAACAATCCGAAAAAATTCTATGACCTGGTGACGCAAGTGGCGCTGATCCGGCCCGGGCCCATCACCGGCCAGATGACCAGCCCGTACCTGCGCCGGCGCCAGGGCAAGGAGCCGGTCACGTACCCGCATCCCTCGCTGGAACCGGTATTGAAGAGGACGCTGGGCGTGCCGCTCTTTCAGGAGCAACTGCTGCGCATGGCCATGATCTGCGCCAACTTCACCGGCGGCGAAGCGGAAGAGCTACGGCGCGCGCTGGGTCACAAACGCTCTGAGCGGCGCATGAAAGAAATTGAAACCAAGCTGCGCGCCGGCATGACGGCCAACGGCGTTCTGCCCAAAGCGCAAGATGACATCGTCAAGTTCATCAGCTCGTTCGCGCTGTACGGATTTCCGGAGTCGCACTCGGCCAGCTTTGCCCTCATCGCATATGCCAGTGCGTTCCTCAAAGTGCGATACCTTGCGGCCTTCACCGCGGCGTTGCTCAACAATCAGCCTATGGGCTTCTATTCGCCGGCCACTATCGTGAAAGACGCGCAGCGGCACGGGCTGAAAGTGCGGCCGATTGATGTGATGTGCTCGGAGTGGAATTGTTCGCTGGAGTGTGAGAGCTCCTCAGGGGCTTTAGCGCCTGGGAAACTCGTCCTTCGTCTCGGTCTGCGTTATGTGCGCGGTCTTCAGCAAGCCGCGGCAGAAGCGCTGATGGAAGCTCGCCGCCATCAGCCCTTCACATCCACGGAAGACCTGGCGCATCGCGTGCCTCAACTCAGCCGCGCGAACCTGGCGATGCTGGCGCGCATCGGAGCGTTGAACCATATCAGCCGGGAAACACCGTTGCATCGTCGCGACGCCCTTTGGCAGATCGAAAAAGCCGCGCGCAAGGCCGGGCCGCTGCTGGAAGGTGTGGTGGAGCCGGACACGGCCTCTCCTCTATATAAGATGGAGGTGGAAGAACGTCTTGTGGCCGACTATCACGGCACCGGCATGACGGTGGGGCCGCATCCCATGGCTTACCGCCGCGCTGCGCTGCGTGACTTGGGCATCTGCTCCGCTGCTGAACTCCGCCGGATACAACATGGAAAGCCCGCGGTGGTCGCCGGATGTGTCATCACCCGCCAGCGTCCCGGCACCGCCAAAGGCCTGATCTTCGTTACGCTGGAAGACGAAACCGGCAATGCCAATATCATCGTCTCGCCCGATGTCTACCGCGCCGACCCCATGGTGGTGCTGCACGAGCGCTTTGTCAAAGTGAAAGGCACAGTGCAGAACCAGGATGGCATCGTCCACCTGAAAGCGCAGAAGATCCTGCCGCTCGCAGTGACGGAAGCGGAAACGTGGTCGCACGATTTTCATTAGAGCAGCCATTAGTACTTAGCAATTAGCACTTAGCCACTAGCTATTAGCCGCTGGCTTCTAGCTCTTGGTTTTTGGCTCTTCAAATACACAATTACCAAATTACCCACTTACCAAATCTGTTTCATCTGTTCATCAGTGGTGTGGTTTTCCGATCACGGCGATGACGCGCGATTTCGGCGATCACGGGGCCCCCAGCGAGCCCGGTTTTGGCTCGCTGGGGTGAGATCACGGCGCTTCTTCTTCTCTCTCCAGCTCTCGCTTGCGGCAATCCCGTATTTTTTGGCCGGCATCTCAGGGAAATACATAAGAAGGTTCAGCTCCAAACGCGGGTTCTAGTGACCACGGCTCGTTTTGCCGTTGTCTGAGCGCAACACAAGATGCTCCGTGGACTAGAGACGCGCACTCGTATTCCGCGCGGGCCATGGTCCAACGCGCAGAAATTCTGGAGGAAAGTTGATGAGAGTGAACAACCTCAATTCTGCCCATGCCCGCTGCATGGGACGTGGATCACGATCGCTGTGGCTGGGCCTGGCCATCATCATGATCGTTCTTGCGCCCGCCGCGCGTGCGGAGTTGGGCGGCAACGTGAGCTCCATCCAGGCAGACCAGGAGCGCATGAAAGGCACCGTGAGAGTCACATCCACAATGCAATTCACCGTCCATGAAATCCAGACGCCCAACGGGACGGTGGTGCGGGAATTTGTCTCGCCCGCAGGGATGGTCTTCGGCGTGGCCTGGCAGGGACCCTGGATGCCCGATCTACGGCAGCTGTTGGGCACGTACTTTGAACAATTCGTAAAGGCCGCGCAACAGAGCAAAGGCCGGGGCCGCGGGCCGCTCTCCATCCAGGAGAACGGCCTGGTGGTGGAAACCGGCGGGCACGCGCGTTCCTTCTTTGGCCGGGCCTATCTTGTGCCCATGATGCCGCCGAGCGTGCGTGCTGAGGCCATCCAATGAAAGGGGGCGGACCGTGCGCAAGCATGTGCTGGTTGCCGCATTCGTGTTCTTCACCATTGCGATCTTCGGCTGCGGAGGCGTAAGCAACAGTAACTCCGGCAGCGGTGGGAATCCCATCGCCGGCGCGGCCAACAATGTCCTTGGGATTACCGCGGGCGGAGGCCCTGCGGGGATTGCCAATGCCCTTCTCGCCAGCGTCGTCATCTGCGTTCCCGGCAGCTCCAACTGTGCCACGGTGGATGGCGTGCTGGTGGATACAGGCTCCTCCGGGCTGCGAGTGCTCTCTTCCGCGCTGCCCGCAGGTTTTGCGCTTCCCCGGCAGGCCAGCGTCGTGAACGGCAGCCCCGTGGGAGAGTGCTTCCAGTTTGTGGATGGATTCACCTGGGGCCCCGTCGCCATCGCCGACGTTCATCTTTCCGGCGAGCAGGCGGGAGGGATTCCGGTGCAGATCATTGGCGAGCCCGGCTTTGCGCCCATCCCCGCCAGTTGTACAGCCACCGGACCTTCAGAACAGACGGTGCAAACGCTGGGCGCCAACGGAATACTGGGGGTAGGGAACTTCCTCCAGGATTGCGGCCCTGCCTGCGCGCTGCAGAGCGCGGGCAATCCTGGAATTTACTTTACCTGTCCGAATTCTGTTTGCACGGTTACTCCCCAAAGCCTGCCCCAGCAGGTGCAGAACCCCGTAGCCATGTTCGCCAGTGACAACAATGGCGTGATCATCGAGCTTCCGGCCATAGCGGCCACGGGCGCCCCCAGTGTCAGTGGGTCCCTGGTATTCGGCATCGGAACGCAATCGAACAACGGATTGAATGGTGCCAAAGTGCTCAAGCTCAACGGAGCAGGCAACTTTACTACGGTCATCAACAACCAGAGTTTGCCCCGCAGCTTTGTCGATAGCGGTTCCAACGGTCTCTTCTTTCTATCCAGCGCCACCACGGGAATGCCGGTCTGCAGCGGCAATCCGTTTTATTGTCCAGCGGCCACACAGAACTTTACCGCCGTCAACACCGGGACCAATGGCGCCAGCACCACCATCAACTTCACCGTGGCCAACGCCAATACCTTGTTTTCCACCAGCGGCGATTTTCTGTTCAACAACCTGGCCGCACCCAATCCGGCCAGCAGCTTTGATTGGGGCATGCCGTTCTTCTATGGGCGCAACGTGTTCACCGCCTTTGAAACCAGGAATACGCCCGGCGGTCCAGGACCGTATACGGCGTACTAGGAACACTTACCACGGAGACACGGAGGCACGGAGAAAACTGAACCTACCGCGGATTCACGCGGATAATCGCGGACTGCAAGATGGGAGCCATGGTCTAAGGGCAGGTGTCGAGACGCGGAGACATTCTCGGAAAATTCGTGGTAAATGGTTTTCTGGGTTTCGACGGTACCTTTGTTATGCTGATGGCTATGAAACCTGTCTTGGGGTCTTGTTTGACTTGTTGCATTTTCATGCTTGCCGTCTGCTCACTGGCGATGGCGCAATCTCCCATCAAGCCTTCCTCGGGCAAGGCGATGTGCAGTGCGCTTACGCCGGCGGACTTTAGCAAGGCCGGTGTGCCCGTTGCCGCGCTGAGCCAGGCGAATACTGACGGTACAGACGGCGCTTACTGTGTCTACAAAAGCGCCGCGGGCAAGGTGGAGTTTGACATCTTTTATCCTGCGGGCGGCAACACCAACGAGGTGATAGCCACGGAGAAAACCGTGCTCGGCGAGGGCGGCGGCAAGTATCAACCGGTCAAGCTTGCCGGCGCCGACGACGCGCAGATCAGCCTGGCCATGCCTGACTTGCCGCAGTCTGCGGGCATTGTGGTGCGCAAGGGCAAAGCGGTCTTTGACCTCGTGATTCCCAAGGGAGCCAAGGCGCAGGAGCAATTGCTGGCGCTGGCGCAGGTGGTTTTGTCGCGGATCAAATGACGGGACCTACCACGGAGACACGGAGTCGGATTTCGCAGGATAGGCCCCTGGCAATAACCGGATCTCCGTTTTTCTCGGTGCCTCAGTGTCTCCGTGGTGGTTTTTCGGCTATGGCGGATTCTGATAAAGTGTTGCGAGCGAAATCATGTGGCTAAAGCGACAACTCGGCGCGCGCGCCTCTCTGGGCCAGTTGGGCGCATTGGAATCTGAGGTGATGGAGCGCATTTGGGCGCGCGGGGAGATCAGCGTGCGCGACCTGCACGCGGAAGTCGTCCATCGCCTGGCGTATACCACGGTGATGACGACGCTCGACCGCCTCTACCGGAAAGGAATGCTCAAACGCCGCAAGCAAGGCAAGGCATTCCTGTATCGGCCGGCGTTCAGCGAGCAGGAATACCAGGAGCAGTTGGCGCAGCATCTCTTCGGCATGGCTCTCAACGGTCCCAAAGACAGCCAGGCCGTCCTCTCCCGCTTTGTGGACGTAGTCAGCCAGACGGATCGTGAGATGTTCGAGCAGCTTGATGAACTGGTAAAAGCC
>DASVFK010000318.1:0-4300 GCA_036380095.1 Candidatus Angelobacter sp.
GAAACTCGCCCGCACCGCGAACTGGATCTGCCGCGGGTTGAACACCGCGCGCGGCGTTCCATACGTCGGATTGGGCGAGCCTTCCAGGAAATGCTGGGTGGGCGAGCAGCCCTGCGCCGTTGCGTTGAAGGGGCAGAAATCGGCCGCGCTGTACACGGTGTTAAAGAAGCGCACGTTGACGGTGTTCAGCAGGTTGAAGGCTTCGGCGATTGTCTCCACACTGAGCTTCTCGGTGGCTTTGAAGGTGCGGGCCAAGCGCACATCAACGGTCTGGTAACTATCGCCTTTAAAGGTGTTGCGCGGCTCCAGGCCCACGCGATCGTTGTTGCCGAAGATGTCGCCGTTGGCGTCAAAGCCGGCAAATTTGGTGAAGTAGTTGGGCGACTCCAGCGTCACGATCGTTCCCAGACGGAAATTGTTGACCCAGGCATTCATGTGCGTTGGGCCTTCCACGGTGGTGTTGAAGACAAAGCGCTGGCCCACACTGTCTGATGAAAGCGCGCGCTCAGCTTTCAAGTTTGCGCTGTCCTGCGGGATGAGCACAAAGCTGGGGTTGGGACCGTCATCGATACCCTTGGACCACGTATAACTCGCACCCGCGCTGAAGTGATGGCTCATGCGCTTGGTAAAGTTCACGAGCAGGCCGTTCCACTCTGAATTCCAGCGCGATGCCGCTTCAAAGTACACCGCGTACAGCACAGGGAAGCCCGGCGCTGCGCTACGTGAACCGGGAATGCCCGGCGCGGCAAAGTAGGTGTTCTTGGCGCCCGAAGTCCCCTGCGAGTTGTGAACTGTGACTTGCGCACTGGGATTGGGCTGGTTCACGTTGAAGAAGCTTCCCAGGTGCACGCCTTTCGTGCGCAGCAGGCTGATATCGAGCGCTGAGTCCTTCGTGGGCTGGAAGGCGAGTCCCAGGCTGGTCTGTATGCCGTAAGGCGCTTCATGGTTCTTGTCAAAGCGAACGATCACCGCGTCGCCAAAGAAGCCGCAACCGGCGACGGTTCCGCCGGGGCAGAAGCCCAACGGAGCAGCATCAGGATACGAACCAGTAAGGATGTCCGCGAGCGCGATCGAAGTGATGTTCGGTGCGCTGGCAAATGCGAACAACCGCGTGGTGGAGTTCAGCGCGTTTTCATTTGAGCGCCCAGGATATGGCCCCGACGTGCCGCCGCAGGAGGGCTGCTGGCAGGCAAGCAATGGCATGGGAATCATGCCGTGAAAAATGCCCGCGCCGCCGCGCAGCACAACGTTGTACTTGCCGCCAAAGTTGTAGGCGAAACCGGCCCGTGGATCGAACTCCTTCATGGGATTGTTGAGCGCCTGTGCGGGAAACGTTTCGAACTGGTAACGCAAGCCGTAATTCAAAGACAGGCTGTTGGTCGCGCGCCACTGGTCCTGCAGGTAAAAGCCGCTGTACGTGTGTCCAATCGTTCCCTTGGCCTGGTTGCTGACCGCGCTGGAAATGCGCTTCCCGCTGAACACTGAGGGGTTGAACGAAGGCTCAGTGAAATTGGGGCCGCCAAAACGCTCGAAGAAAAGCACCTGCGGCGCACCCGCCTGCAGACTGAAAGGACACTGGGTGGCGAACAGGCAGCCGAAATCCGCCTCAAAAGGATAGAACAGCGGGAACGACTCCGTGGTGCGCACGTAATTGAAATCGCCGCCAAAGCCCATGGTGTGTTTGCCCATGGCCCAAGTGGCCTTGTCCGCGAATTCAGTGCGGCTTTCCTGGTAGAAGTCCGGGTTGCCGCGGTTCACTCCCATGGTGAAGGTGTTCAGCACTTCCAGGTGCGGTTGGGTGGTGTCCGTGGGAAAGTTGAAGGTGCGGTGGGCGAATTGGCCGCGCACTTCGTTGCTGAAGCGCGCGGAGATGACGGAGTTCAGGCTGCCTACCAGCGACTGGTCCCGCAGAAAATTGTCTTTGAAGCCTGAGGGCAGATCAAAACCGTCATTCAGCGGCGAAACGTTGGTCAGCCGGCCATCGTTTAAGAAGTAGCGAAAGAAGGCGTACTGGTGCTCCGTGAACGAGTGGTCCAGCTTGATCAGGAAATTGTCGTAGTCGCTGCGGCGGGTGACGTTGAGCTGCTCCGGCGCCAGTCCGAAGTTTTTCTTGAACTGGTTGATGCTGGCGAGATTGGCCAGGATCACGGAGTTATAGAAAGGGTTTTCTGAGCGGCGCTGGCCCTCATAGTTCGTGAAGTAGAATGTGCGGTCTTTTTGGATGGGACCTCCCAGCGTTGCGCCAAACTGGTTCTGGTGCAGCAGATTCAGGCCCGGGGCCGCCAGGATGCTGGTGGCGTCGAGCGCGTCATTGCGGAAGTAGTCGTACACGCTGCCATGCTCGTCGTTGGTGCCGCTCTTGGTGATGATGTTCACAATGCCGCCCACAGCGCGTCCCGCCTCCACGCTGTAGGTGTTGTTGATCACGCGGAATTCGCGAACGGCCTCTTCTGAGGGAGTAGTCTTCTGCACGCCGGAGGCGGTGGAAATGTTGTCGGCGCCATCCACGGCAATAAAGTTGTAGTGGATGTTCTGCCCGGCGAAGGAAAGCTTGGTCACCGGCTCAATGATCACGTCCGTGCTGCCGGAGGTGGTGTCGCCCACGATCACGCCCGGCGCGAGCAACGCGAAGTCGATAAACTGCCGCCCGTTCACGGGAAGGTTCTGGATCTGCCGTTCGCCGATCACCGAATCCACTGACGTGCGCGTTGTCTCGATCAACGGAGCTTCGGTGGTGACCGTAACTTCTTCTCCTACGGCGCCGGGGACCAGGGAAAAGTCCAGGCTGGCCTCCTGCCCGATCACGAGCTGCAGGGTGCGTGACTGCGGCTGGAACTGGGGCACCTTGGTGGTGATCTTATAGGTGCCCACCGGCAACTGCGCGATCTCATATTCTCCCGCGGCGTTTGTCGAGGAAGACCGGGAAAAACCGGTTTGCGTGTTTACTGCAGTCACCGTAGCTTTTGT
This sequence comes from Candidatus Angelobacter sp., assembly GCA_036380095.1. Classification (GTDB taxonomy): domain Bacteria; phylum Acidobacteriota; class Terriglobia; order Terriglobales; family Acidobacteriaceae; genus Angelobacter. The sequence goes on from DASVFK010000318.1 coordinate 2,968, forward strand.
CAGGACGGCGCCGGTCTTGTCAAAAACACGCCCCTGGACCGATGCGGTAATCGTCTGCCCCACCACCATCGTGCTTGCGAACGACAACACAACTGCCACGGCACAGAAAAAGCGCTTCATGCCAGCCTCCTAGGTTTTTAGGAATCGCTCGAGCAGGGCAGGAATGGTATTGGCCCGCTCCCTGATTGTCAATGCGATATCAGCGCGCACAAAGCCGCCAAGCTATTGACCACCTTCGATTTCATTGCAAAATCTCAAATTGAACGCAGTCTTGTTGCACGGCAGCGAAGCCAGGCGCCGGATGCATTAGGTGATTCCTCGGAAAGATAAACGAAGAATTAGCACCACTCCCTAAAACAGAGAGATTTCGTATCGGAGGAATGGATCGCGAGTTAATTCTTCAGCAGGGCCACGCCCACGCAGATGAGCGCGGCGGCGATCCAGCGTCGCCGGTCCACGTCTTCATGCAGGAAAAACTTGGCCATCACGGCAGAGCAGACAAAGGTCAGGGAGGCGGAAGCCGGTGCCACCAGGCTGGCATCGCCCCAGGAGAGCGCGGTGAGGAAGCAGAAGAAGCTCAGGACCATGCAGCCCAGCCCGCAGAGGAAACGCTTTTCCGAACACACGCGCGCGATCACTGCGAGCAGTCCTTTGCTGGTGCGGAGCGTGTCGAGGTCGCCGATGCGCTTCATGGCGGCGGAGAGAAATACGTCGCCGGCGCTGGAAGCCACAACCAGCAGGCCGATGGCGATCCACAGTTTAGGCGAGTTCATGCGTCCCCACAGTCTCCGCCAAGGAGGGTTCCTCTCTGCGCTCCGTTACGGAGGGGCCACGCGCCACCAGCCCTACTCCGCAAGCGATCAGCAGAACGCCCGACCACCGCCATGCGCTGATCTGCTCATGTAGAAAGAACCGTGACCACAGCGCGATCACCACGTAGCCGAACGCGGTGGCAGGAAGGACGTAAGTCAGGTCCGCCCAGGAAAGCGCCGTGAGGTAAGAATAGAAAAAGCCCACCAGGCAGACGATACCGAGCATGATCCAGGGATTGAGCACGGCGGCAAAGATGTGCGGCCAGTTCTCAAGTGTGACCGGGCCCAGATCCATCATGCCGCGTTTGAGCAGCACGTCGCCCGTGCCGCCAAAGCACATGATGGCCAGGTAGAACAGGTATTTCTTCATCGAGCCGTTTAGTCTCCGGCAACGTCGGCCGTGCGCGTCTCTTTCTGTCCGGCCTGTTTCTGCGCGCGCATCTCTTTGGCGGCACGGTTGCGCGCGGCGCGCAGCTTCATGAAGGACTTGGCTTCCTTGTAGAGACGCTTGCGCTCGCCGG
>DASVFK010000319.1:0-18368 GCA_036380095.1 Candidatus Angelobacter sp.
CCCACGTTTTGCGCACGCTCAGCCCCAGGGAAGAGTGCGTCATCAAAATGCGGTTCGGGCTGGAAGATGGCTCCGAACACACGCTGGAAGAAGTGGGGCAGAACTTCCAGGTGACGCGGGAACGCATCCGCCAGATCGAGGCCAAAGCGTTGCGCAAGCTGCGCCATCCCTCGCGCTCGCGCCGGCTCAAAGCGTTCGTGGAGCGTGAAGACTTCTGGAGATAGAGCGGCGATCCTGGCCCCGGGATCGGAGGAGCAGACGACTTTGCTGGAACGCGTCAAGGACGGCATTCTTATCGTCGCCGAGGGAATATCGCTGCCGGCTTCCTGCAACGTAACGAGCGAACCCTTCTCCCAGGGCTGGAGAGCGGTGACTAACCTGGAAGGCCGCGGGCTGGACAGGCGCTTTAGCGATATCGGGTGGACCGTCTTTCAAAAAGCGGCGCCGGCCACAGTAAGCGTGGTGGGTTTCGGAGAGGCGCGGACGATACGCAAGGCCTTCCGCAAAATCATACGCAGGAGCGGGCAGCTGAAATTCAACTGCCTGGAAATCACGCAGGCCCGGGAAAAGACGTTTATCGGCATCACTTATGTGCGGATGTCCGCCCGGGCCAGGAATATTCAGGAGCGGCCATGATGATGTCCGGACGGCCGCGCATTGACATCCGTGTGCAACGAGCGTAGCGTCAAAGCTGGAGCGAGTATCCTTCCTCACTTTTCAGGTCTTCTGAACTAAGTCAGACCATCTGAGTTTCCCTTCTTAGCCCCACCGGACCCACACAATTGACTTCAACGGCCTTTAATTCGGCACAAGGACAATCGCAGTCCGACGACGGCAGTTTCTAACGATGAAGACGAGGAGAACAACATGCGTTCTGAAGATGTGTTTGCTGCGGCAAAGAAGATCGGCAACCGGTTCATGCTATGCAGGGTGATCTCTGTTTCCGCGCGCAGTCTGCAAGTGCATTCGAAGCAACCTTCGGAAACGATCAATAAATCCCTGAGGCTGATCGCTGCGATGGCCCCGCCAGGGACGAACGGCGCGGGTCACACCTTCTCGCTTGCGCCGCAACCCCCGCCCGGCAAAGAGCAGGCTGCAAGAAATCCCAAGCTTTGCTGCGAAGCTGAACCCAAAGCCCAGCTTCAACCCGCCCAAGCCTGCGTTCCGCCCGCGCAAGTCTAGCCGTCAGCTTCATTGGCAGCTTTCTTCCTGTACACTAACACGTCAAAGAGAAGCAATGGACAGCCGGCAATGAGCTGGACTATTCATCTGTTTCTGAGATCGGCAGGCCACTATGCAAGACGGTTTTTGAAATCCAGAGTTTTTGGACACGCTGGGCCGTCACTGCCTGATCCACAAAAGAGAAAAACCATGAGAAACCGCAAACATCTTTTCGCCCTCGTCCTCACCATCGCTGTGGCTTTGTGCTTGCAACTGAGCGCCCAGGCGCCCGCGAAATCCGCGGCCGCAAAAACCGAGCCACCCAGGAGCGCCGAAACGCCGCTGTCCGCTCTTCCTTACACACCCAGCCTCGACGTTCCCTCCATGGATAAATCGGCTGATCCGTGCGTGGATTTTTACCAATTCACGTGCGGCGGATGGATGAAAAACAACCCCATCCCGCCCGACCAGGCGAGTTGGAGCGTCTACGGCAAGCTGGCGCAGGACAACCAGCGGTTTCTCTGGGGCATTCTGGAAGACCTGGGGAAGAAGACGGCCGGACGCACCCCGCCGCAACAGAAGATCGGCGACTATTTCGGCGCGTGCATGGATGAGGCCGCCGTCGAGAAGCTGGGAGCCTCGCCCTTGAAACCGATGCTGGCGGAGATTGCCGCGTTCAAAACCAAGTCAGATCTTGCCGCGCTGCTGGCGCGTGAGCATCTCACGCAAGCCACCGGCGGGCTGCTTTTCAACTTCGGTTCTGACCAAGACTTCGCCGACTCCTCGCAAGTCATTGCCTTCGCTGTGGCTGGCGGACTGGGCCTTCCGGACCGCGACTATTACACCAAAGACGACGCCAAGTCCGAGGAGATTCGCGCCAAGTACAAAACGCACGTAGCCCGGATGCTGCAGCTGCTGGGCGACGATCCTGCTGTGGCCAAGAATGAAGCTAACGTGATCATGGCGATTGAAACCGCGTTGGCCCGGGCTTCTCTCACGCGCGTGGAGCAGCGCGATCCACACAACCTGTTTCACAAAATGGACCGCAAGCAACTCCAGGCTTTGACCCCGGACTTTGAGTGGAATGTGTACCTGAAAACCGCGGGCCTTGCGCCAGTGGATACCTTCAACGTGACCGAACCCAAGTTCTTCCAGGAGATGAACAGGCAGCTCAAGGAAAACAGCCTGGATGATGTGAAGGTCTACCTGCGCTGGCATGTGGTGAGCGCCAACGCGCCGTATCTCTCCTCGCAGTTCGTGCAGGAGAACTTTGATTTCTACAGCCATACCCTGCGCGGTGTGCAGCAGATCCCGCCGCGCTGGAAGCGTTGCGTGCGCCTGGTGGACCGCCAGTTGGGCGAGGCGCTGGGCCAGGAGTTCGTGAGCCGCGTGTTCACCGGCGCGACCAAGGCAAGCACGCTGGAGATGACCAAGTTGATCGAACAGGCGATGGAAGAGGACATCAACCAGCTCACGTGGATGGGCCCGGAAACCAAGAAGCAGGCGCTGGACAAACTGCACAGCGTGGTGAACAAGATCGGTTATCCCGACAAGTGGCGCGACTACAGCTCAGTGGAGATCAAGCGCAACGACTTCGTCGGCAACGTGCATCGCGCCACCAGTTTTGAGGCGAAACGGCAGTTGGCCAAAATCGGCAAGCCCCTGGACCGCACGGAATGGGGCATGACGCCGCCCACCGTGAACGCTTACTACAACCCGCAGATGAATGACATCAACTTTCCCGCGGGAGTGCTGCAGCCGCCGCTTTACGATCCCAAGATGGACGACGCTCCGAACTACGGCAACACCGGCGGCACCATCGGCCACGAACTGACGCATGGGTTTGACGACGAAGGCCGCCAGTTTGACGCCAAGGGCAATCTGCGCGACTGGTGGACCAAGGAAGACTCCGAGCAGTTTGAAAAACGCGCGCAGTGCATTGTGGACCAGTACGCGCAGTACACGATCGTGGATGACATCAAGATCAACAGCAAGCTGACGGAAGGCGAAGACGTGGCCGACCTGGGAGGGCTGGTGCTGGCCTACATGGCATGGAAGCACGCCACCGCCGGCAAGCAATTGGCGGACCGCGACGGCTTCAGCCCGGAGCAGAGGTTCTTCATCGGCTACGCGCAGTGGGCGTGCGAAAACGAGCGTCCGGAAAACCTGCGCGCCAGCGCCATCACCAATCCGCACTCGCCCGGCCGATATCGCGTGAACGGCCTGGTGGTCAACATGCCCGAGTTTGTGCAGGCATTCCACTGCAACCCGGGCCAGCCCATGGCGAAAGAAAACAAGTGCAGGGTGTGGTGAGCATCTGGTGATCGGGAGATCGGTTCATCGGGTGATCTGGCACAGAATACAAATCAGTCGCGAATGTCGGGGCGAGAAAAGGCGAGATTCCTCGTTGAAATACCCTGAATCCGCATGGTGAGGGAAAGTCGCTCGGGGCCCTTCGGCTCCCCTCACTCGGCCACCCCAGCACGCGAAAGCCGCGTGCCGGGGACCCCGGCGTTCCTCGTTCGGGGTCGCTCAGGGTGACAGGATGAAATGTTCAATCACCACTATTCCTGCGCCTGATGATTTCGCAATTGCTGTTGTCCTACTTTTTGAACAACCGATTCAGTCGGGACGTAAGCGCGTTCACCGAGTCAAACAGCGATTGCATGCCCGTGGTTTGCGTGGTGACGGCCTGGCGATCGAGATCGGCGCACATGTTCCTGACCATCTGGTCCAGGCGGCGCAGCCTCTCGGTGGCGAGGAATGAGAGCACGCTGTCAGCGCCCGTGTCCCTGCGGCCGGCGCTCATGGCTTCATTCACGCTCCAGGCGGTGAGGCGGGTATTGTCCAGCGCCTGGCGGAACTCCTGCAGTGGCGCCGCGTCTGGCGCGGGAGCAGTCTGAAGCTGGTTTTCCACCTGGCGCAGTTCGTTGGCCAAGCGGTGTAATTTTGCGGACAATTCTCCTGCGGCTGATGCCACGGTTTTCTCCTTGCAACAATCTAACTGGCTCCGATTCCGGCGATCAAGCAAAGCCTCAACGTGGGACAAAATTGGTAAACGCCGAGGCTGCTTACATGTCTCACTTTTAGTCGGCGCAGCACACTTGTCGAGGCATGGAATTCGCAGTACGAGTCTCGAGAAAGCACGGCTACGGTCCCTCGTTGAAATTCCCTGAATCCGTATTGTTCTGCGAGCACTCTCGGGATCCTTCGACTCCCACCCCAATGCGCGAAAACCGCGCGCACTGGGGACCCCGGACTCGCCCTTAGTCGCGTCGCTCCCACGGGCTCGCTCAGGATGACAGCGCTAGGTTTACGCAAGGATGTTCAGGAGTAAGTAATGCAATCGGGCTTCTGTTACACTCATCGCTTTCGGAGCGGCCACGATGGAGATCAAGACAATCGGCGTGATTGGGGCGGGGACCATGGGCAACGGCATCGCCCATGTGTTTGCGCGCTCGGGCTATGAAGTTGTGCTGGTGGAAGCGGAGCAGGCGGCGCTGGACCGCGGGCTCGCCACCCTGAGCAAGAACCTGGAGCGCGAAGCCGCCAAGGGCAAGATTACCGCGGAGGCGCGTGAAGCGGCACTTAAACGCGTTGAGCCGGTGCTGGAGCGAAGCAAGCTGGCGCGGTGCGACTTTGTGATTGAAGCCGCGTTCGAAAAGTTTGAGATCAAGCAGGAGATCTTCCACGATCTCGATCGAATCTGCCGGCCGGAGGTGATTCTGGCTTCCAATACGTCCTCCATCTCCATCACCAGGATTGCCGCGCAGACCCGGAGGCCGGACAAAGTGATCGGCATGCACTTTTTTAATCCCGTGCCGGTGATGAAGCTGGTGGAGGTGATCCGCGGGCTGGCCACGTCCAATGAGACTTACACGGCAACGCGCGACCTGGCGCTCAGGGTGGAGAAAACACCGGTGGAGGTGAACGACGCTCCCGGATTTGTCTCCAATCGCGTGCTCATGCCGCTGCTCAATGAGGCCATGTACGCGGTGATGGAAGGAGTGGCCACGGCGCCGGCGGTGGATGAAGTCTTTAAGCTCGGGATGGCCCATCCCATGGGGCCGCTCACCCTGGCGGATTTTATCGGCCTGGACGTTTGCCTGGACATCATGCGCGTGCTGCACTCCGGGCTGGGCGATCCCAAGTACCGTCCCTGTCCGCTTTTGATCAAGATGGTGGATGCGGGCTGGCTGGGCAGGAAGAGCGGCCGGGGTTTTTACACTTACTGAACTCTGAGTTTCAGTTTTTTTGAGTCACAAGCGAGTTTTCCACAGCGCTGGGTCTCTGAGAGGGTTACAATTTTCTCGTCCGTCAATCCGTATTAATACGGTGGAGTATCACCCCCTTGGCATCAGGCGGAACAGAAACCATTCTCCTCGTTGAGGACGAGGACTCGCTGCGCGCAGTGGTGCAGGAGATGCTCGAGTCGCTTGGCTACTCGGTTCTCACTGCTGCTTGCAGTGACGACGCCCTGGCTGCGGCGCGCGCCCATCCGGGAAAGATCGACCTTCTGCTCAGCGACGTGCTCATGCCCAAACTCGATGGTCCGGAACTGGCCGATGAACTTGTGCACACGCGTCCCGGAATGAAAGTGATTTTCATGTCAGGCTATGCGATGGGCTCCATCGCCCCGGAAGGCGAGTTAAGGCCTGGAACCATCCTGGTGCACAAGCCATTCAGCCTGCGACTCCTCGCCACTAAACTGCGTGAAGTCTTGGACGCCTAAGAATACACGGCGCAGCTCTCGAGAGTGTGTCAGCGCGTCCGCAGGGCGCGGACAGGCTGACACAGGGGCCCCTCCAAATGGCGTCTAAACGCAAGCCAAATAAGGTGCTTACCTTTGGCATGCAGACTGCACTAGCTCTGGCCGTGAGCAGAGAGGACAACAACATGGACCCGGCTTGCGGCAACCAAGAAATGGCTGAACCAAAATATTTTCTTCTTTGGGCGGCATTGTGGATTGTAGCCCTGGCGGTCTTCCTTCCCTTGTTGAAGTAGCGGACGGGGCTACGTTTTTGGCCGTCTCTGTCTTCTTTAAGAAAACGGACGGCCACACCAGCGATTAGCCCTTCACCATCCACCCGAATTTCTGCAAAAGTTCAGGCAACCTGCAACTCACTTCACAAGGGGTGCATCCAACGGGTACTCAAGAACGACCTGCGGTGACCCACATAAGAGACCATTCATATCCAGCCGGCAACCAGGCATAGAAATGCCGGGACGCCAAGCGGAGGAAGCTCATGCTCTCCAAATGTGCCAACCCGTCGTGCTCCACACCGCTGATCTATCTGCGAGAAGGCAAAATCTTCATGCTGGAAGCCACGCCGCACCCGCCTTTGGTTGTGGACGATGGCAAGCCGGCCCGCGGCGTGCGCCAGATCGAACACTTCTGGCTCTGCGGGGCGTGCTCAGCGCGCATGACGCTGGTGTATGACAAGGTGCGCGGCGTCCAGGTCCGGCCGAAAGAGCGAACCATCGCCAAGGCGGCGAGCTAGAGAAGCACGTGGCAATTGGCAGTGGCTTTGCGCAAGAACCCAACCCTTACCACGGATAACACTGATAACACTGATTTACACGGATCAAGGAAGTTCAATTAGGACCATTTTTAAGTTTGTAAATCCGTGTCATCCGTGTTCATCCGTGGTGAGATTTGTTTTTTTGGCAAAGCTATTGGCAGTTGGCAATTAGCATTTAGTCCAAGGAACATCTCCTTCGTTTCTCATTTCTACATCGCCCAGGCATTGGTCCCCCAGAAACCCGCTACCCTTGCTCCCTTGATTCCATTCTGCACTCGTTCAGAAAGCGGGTGTGCGCTATTCTGTTTTGGCTAATTGCCAAGTGCTAATTGCCAATTGCTCCTGAATGCTGCGATCTTTCTGGAACCAATTCCCGCTGAAGACCGGCCACCACTGGCTCAACTGGCTGCTGTTGCTGGCGCCGGTGGCGATTGTGCTCGAGCTGGCGCACGCTCCCGCGATCGTGGTGTTTCTTGCGGCAGCTCTGGCGATTGCGCCTCTGGCAGGAGTGCTGGGAGAAGCCACCAACACCCTGGCCACGCACTCCGGGCCGGCCGTGGGAGGCATGCTGAACGCCACGCTGGGCAACGCCACCGAACTGATCATCGCCATCTTTGCCATCCGCGCGGGGCACATCAGTGTGGTGAAGGCGTCACTGACGGGAAGCATTCTGGGAAACCTGTTGCTGGTGCTGGGGCTGAGCATCGTGGCCGGCGGAGCCCGGCGGCAAACGCTGCGCTTCTCGCGCACGGCCGCCACCAGCAACAGCACCATGCTGATGATTGCCGCGGCGGCCCTGGTCATGCCTGCAATTTTCGCGCTCACCGTCTTCGGCGACCTCGAACACCACGAAAGCAGGCATCTGCAGCAGCTGAGTCTCTGGACGGCCGGCGTGCTGGTGCTGCTCTATCTCTCCAGCCTGTTATTCATGTTCAAGACGCATCGCGACGTGTTTCACCGCGGCACGCATGGCGAAAGCGCGGTCCCAGAGCAGCCCGCCAGCGGGATGCCCAGCCGCCGGCGTGCCGTGTTTTCACTGGCCCTGGCTACGGCGATCATCGCCGCGCTGAGCGAGATCCTGGTAAGTGAGATTGGCCCAGTCACGCACGCGCTGGGCATGACGGAGTTTTTTGTCGGCGTAATCGTGGTGGCGCTGGTGGGCAATGCCGCGGAACACTCCACTGCGATCCTGATGGCCATGGAAGACAAGATGGACCTGGCGATGACGGTGGCCGCCGGCTCCAGCACGCAGATCGCGCTGTTCGTGGCGCCGGTACTCGTCTTTCTCTCGGTGGCGCTGGGCCACCCCATGACCCTGGTCTTCAACGGATTTGAAATCGCCGGGATCTTTCTTTCCGTGGTGATCGTGTCCATGATCTCTTCGGACGGCGAGACCAACTGGTTTGAAGGAGCGCAATTGCTGGCGCTCTACGCGATCATGGCGGTGGCGTTCTGGTTTGTGGTGGAATGAGAGAAGCGGCTCTTGGCTGTTGGGCTCTTGGCTTTTGGCTTTTGGCTTTTAGCTCTTGGCTCTTGGCTTTTAGCTTTCGCTATCCTTTATATCTTGATTCTCGTCTGATCGCCGTGAACGGGTAATGCCGCTCATCGGAGGATCCTTGCTCCCTTCTTCGCGACTTCTCAGAAGATCTGATAGGAAGAGCTAAGAAGCCAATAGCCAAAAGCCAAAAGCTAAAAGCCAAGAGCCAAGAGCCAAAAGCCAATGGCCAAAGCCACCGCTAAAATTTGTACCTTCCCCTCATCGCACCCCACCGTATCTTGAGCGCATCCAAGCCCATGCGGAATCCATCGCGCACAAGATGGATTTTTGAGCCGGCGTCGTGTCCCCAGCGCACCGGGACTTCGGCCACTTTCAGTCCCATGCGGTGTGCCAGGAAGAGAATTTCTGGATCGAATCCCCAGCGGGTGACGCGCTGGCGGGGGAAGATCATCTCCGCGGCGCGGCGGGTGAAAGCCTTGAAGCCGCATTGGGTGTCGCGGTAGGGAAAGCGCAGCACGATGCGCAGATAAATGTTGTAGACCCGTGACAGCGCCTGGCGCTGGAGAGACTGCCGCTGGAACTGCAGCGAAGGATCCAACCAGCGCGAGCCGATGGCCACGTCCGCGCCTTGCTCCAGCGCTGCGAAGAGCTTGCCCGCCTCCGCGATGGGAGAAGACATGTCCGCGTCGGTGAAGAGAAGGACCTCGCCGCGGGCGTTGGTCATGCCGTTGCGGACGGCGTAGCCTTTGCCCTGGTTGCCGGGATTCTCCAGCACGCGCACCTGGGGATGCTCGCGGGCAAAGCGGTTGAGGACTTCCAGGGTATTGTCGCGCGAGCCGTCGTCCACCACTACCACTTCGGCATTCCATTGCTGCGCACGCAGATGGTCGAGGATCTGTTCCAGGGTGGCGCCCACGCGTGCGCCTTCGTTGTATGCCGGCACGATGATGCTGTAACGCGGTCTGGCCGTTTGCGGTTGGGTCACGAGAGAAGGGAGGTGTTCAGTAGCCAAGGATCAAGCCGCTTGCTCTTTTTTTTTGAGCATGGCAAAGAACGCGGTGACCAGCTCCGGGTCCCAGCATCCTCTGCCTGCCTCTTCCATCATAGTGCGTTCAGATTCATCGTGGCCGAGCGCCGGCTTGTAGGGACGTGCGGTGCGCAGCGCGTCATACACGTCCACCACCTGCAGCACGCGCGCCAGCAAGGGAATCTGCGGACCCACAAGCTGATCGGGATAGCCGGAGCCGTCCCAATGTTCGTGATGATGCCGGATGATGGGCAGAACGTTGCGGAACGAGCGCAGTGGCCGGCAGATGGTCTCGCCGATGATGGGATGCTGCTTCACGATCTCCCATTCGTCGTTGGTCAGGCGCGATCCTTTTTTGAGGATCTCGTCGGGAATGGAGACTTTGCCCAGGTCGTGCAGATAGCCGCCGCGTTTCAGGGCGATGATGCTGTCGCTATCCAGCCCGATGTGCTGGCCCAGGTCGGCTGCGTAGCGGGCCAGGCGATCACAATGGTTGCCGGTGTAAGGATCGCGCGACTCAATGCCCAGCGCCAGCGCCACCAGGACGGCCTCGGCGTTTTCCAATTCGTCAGTGAACTCTTTGAGTTTGAGCAGGGATTTCACGCGGGCAAAGAGCTCTTCCGGATAGAGCGGTTTGCTCAGGAAATCGTCGGCCCCGGCTTCAATGCCGCGCACGCGATCGTCGCGGTCGGTCAAGCCAGTGATCATCACGATGGGGACCAGCCGCGTTACGGGATCGTTCTTGAGTTCGTGGCAAAGCTCGTAGCCGGACTTCCCCGGCATGATCACATCCAGCAGCACCAGGTCGGGCTTGTCCGCGTGGACCATCTCGCGGGCTTCATTGGCGTCGGTAGCGGAAATCACTTCATAGCCACGCGAGCTCAGCAGTTCACGCAGCAGAAGCACTGTATCGATCTTGTCGTCCACAACCAGGACCTTGGGTGGGCGCTGTTTGAGGCGGCCGTACTCCTCCCTGACCCGCTCGGAGATGAAACCCATCTGGTTTTGAGACGGACCCAGGGCCGACAAGGTTGCATTGAGCAACTCAGAAAGACGGGTCGGATTCTCATTCGACGACAAAACGTTACCCTGGCTGGCTGCAGATCCAAATCTTGGGGGAGACATTCGGCCACAGCTGTGGAAATCTGGGTTGCTATTATCTTAGGGGATTTCCCTGAGAAATGAAAGAGGAAACATCGTCTTTTCAATTTGAATTGAGGCCCCAGGGATACCAGACAATCTAATTTTTCGCCGCTTCCCGGCTTAATGGACACACGGTCGGAGTAGCAAGTGGCCTTCGGGCTACCGGCCTTTTGACTTGCCCATCCGTGAACAAAGCCACGCCACCGCAGTTCGAGGCCAAAATTCCGAGAGCTGAGCACAATCGTGCAACCGCTCGCCAGCGGCCAGCGTATTTGGCTTGAGATGAAACCTGACCTCGCTGCCGCGTCCCCCTGGACGCGCGTGTGGATTCCGGCTGGAGCCGCGGTCTTTGTTGTAGCCCTCATCGTGTCGGCAGGGGCTGTTCCGCAGCTCCGGTTGCTTCACTTTCTTCAGGCGTTGCTCTACGCCGCGGTGGTGCTTCTAGCCCGTCGCAATAGCGCGCTGGCTTTTGGGGCGGGGGTGACGGTGGCGGTTGTGTGGAATGGCCTCAATCTGTTTGTGACCCATCTCATGCAGGCAGGCGCTGCCGCGTTTTGGTCATTCCTGCACACGGGGCAACTCCAGCGAGTCGACACTATGATGGTGACCCTCGGCGGTGTCGGACACTTCATTCTCATCATGAGCTGCCTGGTGGCGGTGATTCAACAACGGACGGAAAGCAAAAAATGGTGGAGGTTCGCTGCCGGAGGCGTCGCTGCATTGGCGTACCTTGCCCTGATTGTCGCAATTGCCAGGCCCCGCTGACGCGCTGTTGGGGCGACGAGAGCGGCTGTAACAAGCGGCTTGGCGGCGAACAAGTGCGTTCTGGGCCGCACATCTTATAATGAACAGCCATGTCTCCCGTCCGCCGCGGCTTACTGGTGATCGCGATGTTGTCCGCCGTGTGCGGCGCCGCGCCCCGGACACACACGGTCATCCTGGGCAAGTGGCAGACTATCGCGATTACTTCTGACTCCGTTGAGCAGCAGACTGCGAAAATGCGCACGTTGACGATCGACGGAGGCTTCAAGGAATACACCGTGGGCGCCACGCACCAGGTGAGCGGTCATCTATTTGTTGTCCGCAAAGTGGAGCGCTTGAACGACGCGCTGCCCGACGACAAAGACCGTACGCCGCGCTGGATCTGGCGCCTGGGAGGATGGATCAGCGTGGACCGTCTGACCGGCCGGGTGGCCCAGCTCAACCTGCCTGCCTTTGATCCTTCCGTCTCGCAGGTGAGCTGGTATCGCGATTACTCGGCTTATTGCGGCACCTCAGACGATGGCGCAAGACTCTATATGGTGGTGGCCCAACTGGGCAAGCGCAAGCCGCTGCTCCGGCGTGAGTACACCGGGACCGCCTGTGGTCTTCCGCAATGGGCGCGCGGGCCCAGCAGGGTGACTTTTCCGGGCGTGGGCGAAAAGGCCAGCTTTGTGGTGCACAGCCACGGGGCGGAACCCCAGCCAGAGCCGGCAGAAGAAGAAGGTCCCGAATGAAATCGCTCAACGAGTATTTGCAAGATGCGGCAGTGGCCCACGGACATCTTTGCGCCGGGCAAGTGCTGGGCGTCCGCCTGGCCATGCTGGGCTTGAGGATGCTGGGCCTGAATGATCCCGAGGGCAATGACCGCAAACGAATCGTTACGTTCGTGGAGATTGACCGCTGCGCCACAGACGCGGTGATGGTGGTCACCGGCTGCCGCTTGGGCAAGCGCGCCCTAAAGTTTCGCGACTGGGGCAAGATGGCGGCCACGTTCGTGGACGTGGAGACGGGCAAGGCGGTGCGCATCGCAGCCAAAGAGTCGTCCAAGGCGCTGGCGAAGAGTATGCACCCGGAGATCGAGTCCAAAGACAAACAGCAGCAGCTCGCCTACCAGGAGATGACGGACGAGCAGATGTTCCACACGCAATGGGTGCGCGTCCCGCTGGGGCCGGAAGAGTTTCCCGGCTACAAAGGAGAACGCATGGTGTGCGCGGAGTGTGGTGAGGGCATCAACTTCCACCGCGAGGTCCGCCGCGAAGGCAAAATCCTGTGCCAGGCATGCGCGGGAGAGAGGTACTGGGAGCCGGTGGAGTGAGATAGTTCCCCAGCCTTTGCCAAACGCGGGGGAGAGAGTGGTGCCATCCGGCGGAGCAGCGCTTCCTTCAAGAACCTCTGGCCGTGGTTGTTTGCAAAGGACAAAAATGGTGCCTCGTTGAAATTCCCTGAGTCCGCATAGCCGGGGACAGTCCCTCGGGATGCTTCGACTCCTCCTCAGTCGTTCCTCCTTCGGACTCGCTCAGCATGACAGCATCTGGGAGTATTGCGCCAAGGCTAAGGCCGTGATTCCAAAGCAATCTCCTTGCGGCCACCTAAGGCGTTCTTCCACTAGTTCCAAGGAACTTTTACCTCTCCGGCAGCGTATAACCGACTGAGTACCTACGTATAGACTGGTGTAATTCTGGAACAGGAGGGAACCGATGCGAGCGAAGAGAATCCCTATGCTGCTGGCCGCGATGGCCGGGCTGTGGCTGGCCGGCTGCACCGTCACCGAGCACAGGGCCAAGGACGAAAAAGGCGAGAGCAAGGATGTGGACATCCGCACGCCGTTCGGCTCCCTCAGCGTACGCAAGACGGCGGACGCCAAGGAGACCGGCCTGGCGCTCTATCCCGGGGCCCGGCCAAAACAGGGCGACGACCATGACGGCGGCGCCAACGTGAACATCAGCAGTTCGCTTTTTGGCGTGAAGGTGGTGGCGGTAAAGTTCGAAAGCGACGATCCGCCGGACAAGGTCCTCAACTTTTATCGCAAGGAGATGGGCCGCTACGGCAAGGTGGTGGATTGCACCGGCAGCTTCAACCTGAAGTTTCATCCCCGCGACAGGCGCGATAAAGACGCGGAGGTCACCTGCAACAGTGGCGAGGGCTCCGGCCACGAATACAAGGAGGAACTCAAAGTGGGTACAGAGAGCAACCAGCGCATCATGGCGATCAAGCCCAGCGGCAACGGATCAGAGTTCGCGCTGGTGTATGTGCGCGCCCATGACGACAAAGACACGATGTAAGCAGGTTGTGGGTCAGTTTGAAAGGCTGACCACTGCCAGTGATTAGCAGCTAGCAATTCGCTTGCGAATCGCGGGCCCCAGCCCTGGGTCTTCAGCCCTGGGTGAGCGAAGCGAACAGCAGAACGTCATCGCGCAGCGATGAAACAGGGAAATGTTCAGTTTGCCTCGTCGCGCGCCGCTCCTGTAACTTGAAAATGGATGGAAATTCCCTGCTATCGCTGTAACGCTTCGATCGCCGAAGACGCGTCTTTCTGCCCGGCCTGCGGCGCGCCGCAAATCAGGGTGGCTTCGCAGTCTGAGCCTGAGCCCGCCCCTTCTCCGGATACAACATCTGAACCGCCATCTGCGGCCGGCGTGCCCACAAGGGCGGCCGTCGCGCCTGGGGGCCCAGACATCAATTGGAAGGATTTCTTGCGGACAGCGTGGCCCCTCGCGGTGCTTGCCGGTTTAACTGCCGGTTGGAACGCGCTGTTGGGCTTCCTGATCTTGTTGCCGGTGAGCGTTGCGATGGGCATCTGGCTTTACTACAAGCGCAGCGGCGTAACCCTGCGCGCGGGTCAAGGGGCAAAACTGGGACTGGCCATGGGACTTATCAGCTTTTTCGCGTCCGCGGCCTTGACGTTAGCCGGCATCGCCAGTAGTGGGGCGATACGCCAGGAGATGATCCAGCGAGTGACCGCAGCCGCGTCCCGGAACCCCGACCCCCAGGCGCAGCAGCTCATTTCGCTGCTCAATACCCCTCAGGGCTTCGCGGCGTTCATGGGGCTTTTGCTGGTTTTCACCATGGTGATTTTCCTGGTCTTTACGGCCATCACGGGGGCCGTGGCCGCCTCGACTTTTGGGCACAAAAAGCAGTAGTTTGGCGCGGCGCGGCCACTTCAGCTATCATGCGGGGGACTTATGACAGCCGGAACCTCTACTCATCCGCCTAACCTGCGCGAAAAGGGCCGGATCATGTCGGCCTCAGAGATCGAGCGCACCCTGATCCGCCTGGCCCATGAGATCGTGGAAAAGAACAACGGCGTGGAGAACCTGACGCTGGTAGGCATCAAGCGCCGGGGCGTTCCCTTGGCCGGACGCCTGGGTAAGCTGATCGAGCAGATCGAAAAAAAGCCGGTAGCGGTGGGCACGCTCGACATCACTCTGTACCGCGACGACCTCTCCACCGTGGGGGCCAGCCCGGTGATCCAGAAAACCACGCCGCTGGGAGTGGAGATTGCCGCGCGCAACGTGATCCTGGTGGACGACGTGCTTTACACCGGACGCACGGTGCGCGCCGCCATGGATGCGCTCTTTGACCACGGCCGACCGCGGCGCGTGCAGCTCTGTGTGTTGATTGACCGCGGCCACCGCGAGCTGCCCATTGAGGCCGCGTTCGTGGGACGCATGGTGCAGACCACCGACCGCGAGATCATTGAAGTGCGGCTCAGCGAAGTGGACAAACAGGAACAGGTGATGCTGGTGGAGCGGACAGCGTAACCGAATGGCGCGCCCGCGATCCCTTCTCGGAGTGGAACACCTCAGCGCGGAAGAGATCTCCTCTCTTTTGCGGCTGGCGCGGAAAATGCAGTCCGGCACGCCCCGGCCCCTGCTGCGGGGAAAGCGGATCGCGTTGCTCTTCTACGAGCCTTCCACGCGCACGCGCGTCTCGTTTGAATTCGCCGCCAAGCTGCTGGGCACGCATACTTCCGTCATCAATGCCATCGATTCCAGCATCGAGAAAGGCGAGTCGCTGGTGGATACAGGCAGGACGTTGCAGGCCCTGGGATCGGACTGCATCGTAGTCCGCCATCCCGCTTCCGGCGCGCCGCAGGTGCTGGCGCGCAACCTGCAAGTTCCAATCATCAATGCCGGCGACGGCATGCATGAGCATCCTTCGCAGGCGCTGCTGGACGCCTACACCATGCAGCGCCATTTCAAGTCGCTCAAAGGACTGAAGGTGACCATGGTGGGCGATATCCAGCACAGCCGCGTGGTGCGTTCCAACGTCCACCTGCTTTCGAAATTTGGAGCACAGATCGTGCTCTGCGGCCCGCCTGAACTGCTGCCGGAGGTTGCGGCAACTCTAGCTCCGGGCGTCGCCATCTCGCGGCACATGGAAGAGGCATTGCGCAAGGCTGATGTGGTGATGATGCTGCGCGTGCAGAAAGAACGCCTGGCAGGACAGCGGCTCAACCTCCATCGCTATGTGGCCCAATACCAACTCACGGCCGATCGGCTGAAGCTGGCCAAGCCCAACGCCCTGGTGATGCATCCCGGCCCCATGATTCGCGGCATGGAAATCCAGGGCCAGGTGGCCGACGGACCCCAGTCTGTGATTGCAGAACAGGTGCGGAACGGGGTGTATGTGAGAATGGCGATTTTGAGCTCTTGTATGGGAGTCGCTTAAATGGATTTGCCGCAGATGAACGCAGAAGAACGCAGATACAAACATGCGGAGCTGACGGAGCAAATCATTGGTGTTTTCTACGAAGTTTACAAAGATCTCGGGATCGGCTTTCTGGAAAAGATCTACCTGGAAGCAATGGCTCTCGTCTTGAGAAACAAGGGGATTGAAGTACAGTGTGAAGTGGCGGTGCCGGTATGGTTCCGCGGCAAGAAAATCGGCGCCTACGAAGCCGACTTGGTGGTTGGCGGGGTGGTACTGGTCGAATTGAAAGCAGCAAAAGCGCTGGACTCATCTCACGAGGCACAATTGCTCAACTATTTGCGGTCTACAGAAATAGAAGTGGGGCTCCTTCTGAACTTTGGACCCAGGCCGCAGGTGCGAAGATTCGCTTTTGAAAATGAAAGAAAAGGAATCAGCGTTCATCAGCGTTCATCTGCGGCAAAAGGCACTTCTTGATGGCTTCCAAAAGTCTCACAATCCGTGGCGGCTTTCTCCTCGATCCCTCGCAGAAGCTCGAGGGCAGGTACGATCTGCTGCTCAAAGATGGACGCGTGGCCGAAGTGGCGCCGGCGGGCAAACTGCGCGGCAAAGGCGAGGAGAACCTGGACGCGCGCGGGCTGGTCGTCTGCCCCGGGCTGATCGATATTCACGTCCATCTGCGCGAGCCGGGACAGACGCACAAAGAAACCATCGCCAGCGGAACCATGGCGGCGGCTGCAGGCGGGTTTACCTCGGTCTGCTGCATGCCGAATACGTCGCCGGTCAACGATAGTCCTGAGATCACTCGATGGATGCAGGATCCGGCACGCGGCGCGCACGTGAATGTTTTTCCCATCGCCGCCGCGACATTGGGAAGCAAGGGCGAGCAGCTTACGGACTTTTCCGCATTGCGGCGCGCCGGGGCGGTGGCCGTCACGGACGACGGCAAGCCCATTCTGCAAGACCACATCATGCGCCAGGCGCTGCTCGGGGCAGGCAAGCTGGGCATTCCCGTGGTGCAGCATGCGGAAGAAACGCGCATGACCGCGGGCGCGGCGATGAACGCAGGCGCAACGGCCTTCCGCCTGGGGCTGCGCGGCTGGCCCTCCGAGGCCGAAAGTGCGCTGGTGGAACGCGACATTCTACTTGCAGCCGAGACCCGCGCGCACTATCACGTGGCCCATCTCTCCACGGCGGCAGCGCTCAAGGCCGTGCGCCGGGGAAAGCGCGACCGTGTACGCGTGACCTGTGAAGTTACGCCGCACCACTTTGCCCTGGTTGATGCGGACGTGGGCGACTACGACACGAATTTCAAGATGAACCCGCCGCTGCGCACCGCCGCTGACCACGAAGCGCTGCTGGCGGGCCTGGCCGATGGCGCCATTGATTGCGTGGCCACTGACCATGCGCCCCACGCGCAGCACGAGAAGAACCAGGATTTTTCGAGCGCGCCCTTCGGCATCATCGGCCTGGAGACCGCGCTGGGACTGTGCATCTCCCTGCTGCACCAGAAATACAAGATCCCTCTGAGACGCATCGTGGAGCTACTGGCCACCAACCCGGCGCGGGTGATGGGCATGCAAGGGCGCGGCACGCTGGCCGTGGGCGCGCACGCGGACGTTACGCTGTTCGATCCGGCCAAAAAGTGGACCTACCACGCCGCACAATCGCTTTCGAAATCAAAGAACTCGCCCTTCGACGGCCGGCAACTGCAGGGGAAAGCAGTGGCGACCGTGGTGGGTGGGCAAATCGTGTTTCGCGAGAAGTAAAGCGAGAGGCCGGCTTGCTGAACCCTCGGAGCGTTTTCAGAGTTGGTGTGGCCTCTGCCCCACGAGACGAAAACCGGGTCTCGCGGGGACCCCGGCTTCCACCTCACGAGACGCTAAAGCCGAGTTTTTCAGCAGCCTGCTAGAGAATTGTGTGGCACAGGCACTCCTGCCTGTGCTGGGTTCATCCTTTCGAGAACGACAGCACAGACGGGAGTGTCTGTGCCACACTCTCGTGGAATCACCCCGCAGTCGCCGCCGCGTTCGCAGACTTCTTCCGCAGAATGGCAGCCGAAAGCAGCGTTACGCCCAGCCCGATCGGGAACACTTCAAGAAACGTCAGTGCCACGTTTACTGCCGGGTTGCTGTACATCTGCTTGAACTGCTGCATCTCCTGCGTCTTCTTCTCGATTGCCGCCTGGCTGGCGCCGGAGGCCTTGGCGCGTTCGACCATGTGGGCCGCGTACTTGTCCGTGAAGTTCGGCATGAACTTGAAATAAAGGAGCTCCCAGGTGGCCACGTAGCAGACATTCGAGAGCACAGTAATCAGGATGCCCACGGCGAACCCGCGCCCGAAGGTCAGCCTTCCGCCCGAGACATTCTCCCGATAGGAGCGCACGCCGAAGAAAATCAGCAGTGCCGAGAGTACGATCGTGGTGTAGCCAAGGATTTCGCCTTTGTCGAAGCCGATCTTGTCGACAAAGGGGAGTGTTACCAGCATCATCGCGGCGGAAATTGCGCCGGCAATCAGCCCAAAGGTAAGTACGGTCTTTCTCATGCTCATGGAAGCCAGTCTCCTTGCTGGAATTTGATTGTCACACCCGGCGATTGTGGAGCTT
>DASVFK010000320.1:0-4187 GCA_036380095.1 Candidatus Angelobacter sp.
CCGGTACGGTGACCAAGGCTTGGGAGGGGCCGGTTGACGCCTGCTTCCGCCTGCTGCTATATTAAATAGGTTCTGCGAGTTCAATTTAGCTTGCTGTAGATGTGAGCTGTAAGTAAGTTTGCCCGAGGATTCCATCCGTTAACAGGGCATGCCTCGCTGAAACGGTCCGCGCGACCTTCTCCGTGAAGGGTATGCGGGCCAGAGGTGACGAAACGGAGCGCCCCCGAGGACGGCTCGGCGCCACCGTCGTTAGCCTACTACCGCTAGGTAACTTCAAATTTTTCCGCAATTTAGGCGGAATCATGGCTTCGCCCGTCGAAGCCAGCCCCGGGACGTAAGCGGGTTGATAGCAGACGCGTGGCCGTGTGTCTTTTCCCCGCGTACGTCTGCCAAGACGAGGGCGGGCCCAGGTGGGCATTGCCCCGCGAAAGGGAATTTGAAAAGGGAGTTATGCCGACATTTAACCAGTTGGTTCGTAAAGGCAGAAAGGCGCCGAAATACAAGACCGCGAGTCCGGCCCTGCAGTCTTGTCCCCAGCGCCGGGGTGTGTGCACGCGCGTTTATACCCAGACGCCTAAAAAGCCGAATTCGGCTTTGCGTAAAGTGGCCCGCGTGCGCCTGACCAATGGCATCGAAGTCACCACGTATATCCCCGGCGTCGGCCACAACCTGCAGGAGCACTCGATTGTGCTGATCCGCGGGGGCCGTGTGAAAGACCTGCCGGGCGTGCGCTATCACGTGGTGCGTGGAACGCTGGATGCAACCGGCGTGGCCAACCGCAAGCAGGGCAGATCGAAGTACGGAGCGAAGAGACCGAAATAGCAATTAGCAGCTGGCAATTAGCAGTTAGCTCAAACCCGCGAAGGACAGGCTAATTGCTCAGGAAGACGACTTTCTAAGGAATTGAGCGGGTGAGTGTGGAGTGAGCGCTGGCCCGCGCGAACGTAACACGAGGGCGAAGCAGCGAAGCGTTGCGGAGCCCTAGAAGAGAAGAAACATGCCACGTAAAGGACATATTCCAAAACGGGAGCCGCTGGCCGACCCGATCTATAACTCCACGCTGGTGACCAAGTTCATCAACACCATGATGTGGGGCGGCAAGAAATCCACGGCGCAGGGCATCTTCTATAAGTCGATGGAGAACCTGCAGTCCAAGGGCGGAGATGAGGCCCTCAAGTTGTTCAAGAAGGCCGTGGAAAACACCAAGCCGCTGCTGGAAGTGAAGACCCGCCGTGTGGGCGGCGCCAACTATCAGGTGCCCGTGGAAGTGAACCCTGACCGGCGTACCTCGCTGGCCATCCGCTGGATCGTGGGCTATGCCCGCGAACGCGGCGAAAAAGGAATGGTCGATAAGCTCACCAACGAGCTGCTGGATGCGGCCAACGGTCGCGGCGCGGCCATCAAGAAGAAAGAAGACGTCCACAGGATGGCAGAGGCGAATAAAGCGTTTGCGCATTATAGGTGGTAAGAGGCTTTCGGCCGTTGGCTCTTAGCCATTGGCTTTTCGTGGAAGATGAAACTTTTTGGCCAAAGGCCAAGAGCCAAAAGCCAAGAGCCAGAACGAACGCGACATAACAAGTTTTAAGGAATTAGGAATAAATAAGTGCCACGTCAGGTCCCATTAGAGCGCTGCAGGAACATCGGCATCATGGCCCACATCGATGCCGGCAAGACCACTACGACTGAGCGCGTCCTTTTTTATACCGGCATCACGCACCGGCTGGGTGAGGTGCATGAAGGCACCGCCACCATGGATTGGATGGAGCAGGAGCAGGAGCGCGGCATCACCATTACCTCCGCCGCCACCACCTGTTTCTGGCGTGATATCCGCATCAACATCATCGATACACCGGGCCACGTGGACTTTACCGCGGAAGTCGAGCGCTCCCTGCGCGTGCTCGATGGCGCCTGTGCCGTGTTTGACGCCGTGCATGGCGTGGAACCGCAGTCGGAAACCGTATGGCGCCAGGCCGATAAATACGGTGTCCCGCGCATTTGCTTCATCAACAAGATGGACAAAATGGGCGCCGATTTCGAGCATGCCATTGATACCATCCGCAAGCGCCTCAATGCCCGCCCCGTCGCCATTCAGATCCCTATCGGACAAGAAGCAGCTTTCAAGGGCGTCGTCGACCTGGTCGCGATGAAGGCCATTTACTGGCGCGATGAAACCATGGGCGCCAAGTATGAAGTCGAAGACATTCCCGCCGACCTGCAGAAAAAGGCGGAAGCTTTCCATGCCCAACTGGTGGAGTCCGTCGCCGAGCATGATGACGAACTGCTGCACAAGTTCCTGGAAGGCGAGACCATCTCGGCGGACGAACTGCGCGCCTCGTTGCGCCGCTCGACCATCGCGCTAAAGCTGTTCCCCGTACTCTGCGGAACGGCGTTCAAGAACAAAGGCGTGCAAACGCTGCTCGACGCGGTAGTCGATTACCTGCCTTCGCCCATTGAAATTCCTCCCACGCAAGGTCACGATCCCGATCATCGCGAGAAAGTGCTGGAGCGCAAGCCCGCGGACAACGAAGCGTTTTCCGGGCTGGCTTTCAAGATCATGGCGGACCCGTTCGTCGGCCAGTTGGTGTTCGTGCGCGTGTACTCAGGCAATTTGAAGACCGGGGACAGCGTGCTGAATACCACCCGGGGAAAGACCGAACGCATCGGCCGCCTGCTCAAGATGCACGCCAACAAGCGGGAAGAGATCAGCGAGATTTATGCCGGCGATATCTGCGCTTGCGTGGGCCTGAAGAACGTCACCACCGGCGACACCATCTGTTCGGAGAAGGCGCCCATCCTGCTCGAATCGATCGAGTTTGCCGCACCCGTGATCTCCGTTGCGGTTGAGCCCAAGACCAAGGGCGACCAGGAAAAGATGGGCATTGCGCTCAGCCGTCTGGCGCAGGAAGACCCCACGTTCAAGGTCCACACCGATCCTGATTCCGGTCAGACCATCATCAGCGGCATGGGTGAGCTGCACCTGGAAATCATCATTGACCGCATGATGCGCGAGTACAAGGTGGAAGCCAACGTCGGCAAGCCCCAGGTCGCGTATCGCGAGACCATCCGCAAGCACGCCGAAGCGGAAGGCAAGTACATCCGGCAGACCGGCGGTTCCGGCCATTATGGCCACGTCAAGCTGCGGATCGATCCCAACGACATGGGCAAGGGCTTCGAGTTCATCAATGAAATCAAAAGCGGCGCTGTGCCCCGCGAATTCTTCAAGCCCATCGAGCAGGGCATCAAGCAGGCCATGGAGGGCGGCGTCCTGGCCGGTTATGAAATGGTGGACGTCAAGGTCACGCTCTATGACGGCAGCTATCACGAAGTAGATTCCGACGAAATGGCGTTCAAGATCGCGTCTTCCATGGGCTTCAAGGAAGCCGCGCGCAAGGCTTCGCCCGTGCTGCTGGAGCCCATCATGAGCGTGGAAGTGGTGGTGCCGGAAGAGTTCATGGGCACCATCATCGGCGACCTGAATTCGCGCCGCGGACGCATTGAAGGCGTTGAGCATCGTGCCGGATCGCAGGTGATCAAGGCCTTGGTGCCGCTGGCCGAAATGTTCGGCTACGCCACCAACATGCGCTCGAACACGCAGGGGCGCGCCACGTTCTCCATGCACTTTGCCCACTATGACGAAGCGCCGCGCTCCGTCACCGAAGAAATCGTGGCCAAGGTGCAGGGCAAAAGCGCGGCCAGGTAGTTAGCAGGCAAGTGGCATCCGGCACTCAATACGTGATCGTCTGGGAGTTCCGGGTGCGGCAGGAAAAAGAAAACGAATTTGTTGAGAAGTACGGCCCCGAGGGTTTGTGGGCCCGGTTTTTCAAGGGTTCAAGCGGTTATATCCGGCTGGAGCTGGTACGGGATGTTGCTGATCATCTTCGCTTTCTTACGCTGGATTACTGGCAGACAGAAGAAGAGTTCAACAAGTTTCGCGCGCAAAACCTGGCCGAGTATGAGCGGCTGGACAGAGAATTCGAAGGTTTAACCAACCAGGAAACGCGCCTGGGAGCGTTTGAGTTCAAGGCTAAGAGCTAGAGGCTAATTTTATGGCTAAAGAAAAATTTGACCGCAGCAAGCCGCACGTGAACGTAGGGACGATCGGACACATCGATCACGGCAAGACCACGCTGACGGCGGCCATCACCAAGGTGTTGGGCAAGCACAACCCCAAGATCAAGTTCCGTTCG
>DASVFK010000321.1:0-2613 GCA_036380095.1 Candidatus Angelobacter sp.
GTTAGTCAGTTTTATGGATTACGATCTCGGCTATATTGATCTGGAGGAAAAAACCTTGCAGCCCCTGGAGAACCCCTTCGGGCCAAAAGTGTAACCTATGTCTCCGGAACGTTCTGTTACCCATGTGTCCGGAACGGACAAAGCTTTACTGGTGGCGGCGGTAGGACTCGAACCTACGACCTACGGATTATGAGACCGTCGCTCTAACCACCTGAGCTACACCGCCAAATCCGGGAAGGAAAAACTCTAGCGCAAAAAGAATGCTGCACGATTCGGGATCGGCAGCTACTTTTGATTGTACGGGTGGTTTCTTTTCTCTGTCAAACGTGGGTTGCGCGAGTTTGCGGTCTTCTTTTCCATAAAAGGACGCGCTGCTTTGCGTGCACCGGAGGCGAAGGGCGCCCGAGCATGCACTTAGGTAATGTTGTGCTCGCAGGTTCCCCGAACTTATAGAAGAGAGTGTGCCCGCCGGCCCGCTCAAGAGGTCTGAGGCCGGGACACGAAAGAAGCAAGACAATGACGACCACATGCTTCCACGCAGCCTATGCCGACGGAGGCAAATTCCTGAGGTTATGCAGCCATCAGCACCCGACGGTAATTTCAGCTGTTGCCTGCATGTCATCGGCCGGCGAATACATTGTTGCTGTTGAGGATGGCGTCATTCGCGCCTTGACGAACGTGGAAGAAGTGGAATACGAATATTCGATCTACGGGAGGGCGTTCGGCCGCTCAGACGACTCCCCTTTTGGTTACCCCAGAACCCGCTGGGTTTAACTTTCAACTTTTTCTTGCTCGCGTCCCTCCTTTTTTGCCGCCCCACCGGCTTCAGATACAATCAATAGTTTCGTTCAATGCTGCGCTATTCCACGTCCGGAGAATCGCATGGAGAGACCCTGGTGGCCTTCCTTTCCGGCATGCCCGCGGGGCTGGGTGTTGACCAGGCCTTCATAGACCGCGAGCTGTGGCGGCGGCAGCAGGGCTTTGGCCGCGGCGGACGTATGCGCATCGAAAAAGACACCGCGCACATTGTCTCCGGCGTGCGCCAGGGCAAGACCATTGGCTCGCCCCTCGCGATTCTGCTCGAGAACAAAGACTGGAAGAACTGGCAGGAATCGTTGCCCGTTGAACCGGGCGATCCGGAAAAGCACAAGCGCGTGGCTTCGCCGCGTCCCGGGCACGCCGACCTTGCCGGCGCGCTCAAGTACAACTTTCCTGAAGCGCGTTACGTGCTGGAGCGCGCTTCGGCCCGCGAGTCCACCGGACGCGTTGCCGTGGGCGCGATTGCCAAGCTCTTTCTGCGCGAGCTGGGCATTGAGGTGCTGAGCCATGTGATCGCCGTGGGCAACGCGCGGCTCGAAAACACTGAGGTCGCCTGGGAGGCGTTGCAAAATCTTTGTTCTAAAGACGAAGTTCTGTTGAATTGCGCCGATCCTGCCGCGGAGCAGCGCATGAAAGCCGAAGTGGAACAAGCTCTGCGTACCGGCGACTCCGTGGGCGGAGTCTTTGAAGTGGTGGCGCACAACGTCCCCCCGGGCCTCGGCACTTACGCGCAGTGGGACGAACGCCTCGACGGTCTTCTCGCCCAAGCCGTGATGTCGTTACAGGCGGTGAAAGCCGTGGAGATCGGCACGGGAGTAGGCGCGGCCTTTTCCCTCGGCTCGCAGGTGCACGACGAGATCGGCTACGCGCGCGAACAGGCTTCCACGTTCACCGGATTCACCCGCGCTTCCAACCACGCCGGCGGCATCGAAGGCGGCGTTTCCAACGGTCAGGACATCCTGGTGCGTGGCTACCTCAAGCCGATCTCGACCTTGCGGCGTCCGCTCGGCTCCGTGGACTTTGCCACGCGTGAGCCGGTCAAGGCCGCCTACGAGCGCTCCGATGTATGCGTGGTGCCGGCCGCGGGCGTGGCCGCGGAAGCCATGGTGGCGCTCACCCTGGCCCGCTGCGCGCTGGAAAAATTCGGCGGCGATTCCATGCTGGAGACGCTGCGCAATTTCCAAGGCTACAAGGAGCAACTCAAGAAGTTCTGACAAGAGGCCATGATCTATCCCATTGTGAAGTACGGCGACCCGGTGCTGGAGACACCGGCGGAGACCGTCACCACTTTTGACGAACAACTCAAGAAGCTCATCGACGACATGTTCGAGTCCATGTATGCCGCGCACGGCGTGGGGCTGGCCGCGACGCAGATCGGCATCGGCAAGCGCATCGCCGTCATCGACATCACCTTTAAAGAAGACCCCCAGGCCAAGCTGGTGCTCATCAATCCTGAGATCATCAAGACGGAAGGCCGCCAGCGCGGCACGGAGGGTTGCTTGAGCCTGCCTGAGTTCCGCGAAGATGTGACCAGGCCGAACGTGGTCACCGTGCGCGCGCAGGACGCTCAAGGCAATTGGTTTGAAACCACCGGCGACGACCTGCTCGCCCGCGCCCTGGTGCATGAAACGGAACACCTTCAGGGCAGGCTCTATATCAGCCACATCAGCCGGCTTAAGCGGGACATGATGAAGCGCAAGATCAAGAAACTGATGCAGGCCGGCGAATGGGAATGAAGCTGGTATTTTGCGGCACGCCGCCGTTTGCCGTTCCCTCACTGGAGCGGCTGGTGGC
>DASVFK010000322.1:0-7750 GCA_036380095.1 Candidatus Angelobacter sp.
CAGCTGCAGCAGGTGTTCCTCAACATCCTCAACAACGCTTATGACGCGGTGCACGCCACCGGCCGTCCCGGGCTGATTGAAATTGAAACCTTGCAGGATGGCGCGTGGATCGAGGTCCTGTTCCGCGACAACGGTGAGGGCATCCGCCAGCCTGAACGCATTTTTGATCCGTTCTTCACCACGAAAGAAGTCGGACAGGGCACCGGTTTGGGGCTGAGCATCTGTTACGGCATCGTCCGCGAGCATGAAGGCGAGATTCTTTGCGCCAACAACCAGGACACGCCGGGCGCCACCTTCAGCGTGCGTCTGCCGGTCCGCAGCAAGGCGGATTTGAAGGTAATGACGGCGGCAGGAGCAAGACAATGACGGCGAACGCAGCCGAAGCCGGACTGCTGTCTATTCTGTTGATCGAGGACGAGCGTTCCGTGATGGACTTCATGCGCATGGCCCTGGAGCGCAGCGGCTATACCTGCGCCCTGGCCAGCTCCGCGGCTGAGGGGATCAAACTGCTGGAGCGGGGCGCGTTCAGCGGCATCATCTCAGATATGCGCACTCCCGGCGGAGCCAGCGGCGCCGACGTGCATGCCTGGATCGTGGCCAATCGTCCCGAACTGCGCGACAAATTGATTTTCATCACCGGCGATACTGTGAATGAGGACACCATGAAGGCCCTCATGAACACCGGCGTCCCCTATATCGAAAAGCCGTTCCGGGTGCAGCATTTCCTGGGCACGGTGGAAAAGATCTTCGGCAAAGCGAAATGACCATGGACCAGGAGCCCAAAGTCCGTTTTCTGATCGTGGATGATCACCAGAGCATCCGCAAGCTTTGCCTGACTGTGGGCGGGTCGCTGGGCTTCGAATGCCGGGAGGCGGAAAGCGCCGAGGCGGCGCTGGCGTTGCTGGAAACGGAGGCGCCGGACATCGTCCTGGCTGATCTGATGATGCCCAACATGAGCGGCCTGGAGTTCCTGCCCCGCGTGAAGCAACTGGTGCCGCGCTGCGAAATCGCCATCATGACCGGCCATGGTTCCATCGAAACCGCCGTCCAGGCCATGAAGCTGGGCGCTTACGACTACATCACCAAGCCCTTCCGCATTGAAGAGCTCAAGCTCCTGCTGCAGCGCATGGAAGAGAAGGTCCTTCTGGTGGCGGAGAACCAGTTTCTGCGCGAGCGCGTGAGCGCGGACATGGAACTGCACGGCATCGTGGGTTCGTCGACGAAAATACAGGACGTGCTGCGCATGGTCGCCCGCCTGAAAGATACGCGCACGCCTGTGCTCATTGCCGGCGAAAGTGGGACCGGCAAAGAACTGGTGGCGCGGGCCATTCACTATCGCGGCTCGCTTTCCAAGCGGCCTTTTGTCGCCGTGGATTGCGGCTCCCTGGTGCCCACCCTGATCGAAAGCGAACTTTTCGGCTATGAAAAGGGCGCTTTCACCGGGGCCAACAAATCCAAGGAAGGGCTGTTTCAAAGCGCCGGCGGCGGCACCATCTTTCTGGATGAAATCGGCGAACTCTCCCAGGAAATGCAGGCCAAGCTGTTGCGCGTGCTTCAGGAAAAAGAAGTGCGGCCGGTGGGAAGCAACCAGAAGATCAAAGTGGATGTGCGGGTGATTGCCGCCACCAATCGCGACCTGGAGGCCGCTTATAAAGAGGGCAGGTTCCGCAAAGACCTGTATTTTCGTCTCAACGTGGTCACCATGCACCTGCCGCCTCTGCGGGAGAGAAAGTCCGACGTCCCCGCGCTGGTGCTCTATTTCCTGGACAAGTTCTCACCCCGGAAGACGGTGGACGTTTCCGATGAAGCCATCAAGTGCATGCTGCAATATGAATGGCCGGGCAACGTGCGGGAATTGGAAAACTGTGTGGAGCGCGCCCTGGCGCTGGGCAATGGTGAAACCATCGACCTGCAGGACCTTCCTCCGGCGCTACACGCAGGCCAACTCGGCGACGTGCTTCCTGCACTCACAGCCTTGCCGGTGACGGAAACCGGTGTTGACACCGATCTCGAGAACCTGGAGCGCCTCACCATCCAGCGTGTTTTCGACCAGGTGCAGGGCGACAAGGCGCTGGCGCGCAAGATGCTCGGCATCAGCCGCGCTACGCTGTATCGCAAGCTCAAGCGCTATAACATCGGGCTGGGAAAAGGCGCTGCAGCTTCTTAACCTTTTTGAGACAAATGTTTCATCCTGAGACGCTGACCTAAGGCGATTCCCACACGTAACGGACAGCATCCTTGCAATTCAAGCACTTAGCCCGGCAAGTGTTTGGCTGGCAGCTTGCTTTTACGCTTGTCAGCACGCTCGCCCGAACCATTAGGAG
This sequence comes from Candidatus Angelobacter sp., assembly GCA_036380095.1. Lineage (GTDB taxonomy): Bacteria > Acidobacteriota > Terriglobia > Terriglobales > Acidobacteriaceae > Angelobacter. The sequence goes on from DASVFK010000322.1 coordinate 2,325, forward strand.
CAACCCAGTAGGAAATGAGCGCTTCGACATTGAATGTCGCGGAAGTTGCCGAATTCTGGCGCGTAGCCCGGCGCCTGCACTCTATTTACGCCGAGTTGGACCGCACATTCGAACTCGGCCTTGCCCCTTGCCGCGAGCTGGAGGACCCATCTGACAGCTCCGAGCCTCAGGCCCTGGAGCGCGTCCGCCGGTGGTTTGACGAGATGGATGGGCACATCCAGGTCTGGCAGTTGCGCCAGCTTTTGCAAAGCACCAGCCTGCAGAATGAAGAGAACCTGCGTTACCTGATTACGCGCCACCTGGAAATGCCGCACAAAACTGAGGCGGACAAGGAGAAGTTGGACTTTCTCCTGGTGCAATACTTCGCCCACTGCGCGCCACAGGGCATCTCGGAAAACCAGCTCACGCTCGAGGAAGTCGCCCGGGTTTTGGAGCCTGCCCTCGGCAGAGTCCCGGATTCCTACCCTGAGTGGTCCGGCGCCCTTGATGAAAAACTGCAACGCATGAATGCCTGCAACAGCCTGGAAGAAGTGCAGAACTCCGGCGCACTGTTGGAGGTGCGCGAACTGAAACTTGCCGTGGGCGACGAATACTTCCAGCCGGGCCTGCTGGTTGCCTTTACCCGTTTCAATTTCCGTGCACGCAGAGCGTTCTTCAAAGCCATGCACCTGGATCTGCACGCCATACGCTCCACCATGAACCAGTTGGAGCAGCTGGGCCAAACCACGGTCGACTGCCGCGAGGCAGGGCTTACGGAAAACGAATCACTCGACCAGGTGCGGCACGTGGTGCATCAGTGGAAGACGCCGTTCCGTGCGCCTTACTCCGGCGGATCGTCGTTCCTGCAACTGATCCTTCTGCGCCACATACTCCAACATACTTTGGAGCAGGTGCGAGCCCAGGCAGCGAAAGCGGCCGGCCCCGCAGCGATTGACCACGATCCCAAAGACGTGCTCGACGTAGCCCAGGCCTCTAGCGGGCCACCGCAGGCTGGACCTGCAAAGTCGCTCGCGCTGCATGAACCTCCTCGGGAAGAGCTTCCAGTGGCTCAGGAGTTCCCGCCGGTCTCTATCAAAGAGGTAACAGCCGGTTCTAAGGCCGTAACGGCTGAACAAGTTCCTTCGCAGGCCCAGGTAGCGGAAGAAAAAGACGACGACTATCTGCGGCGCTGCGTGGTGGACATTACGGAGCAACTTGTGGCCGTGGCGCCCAAGAGCACGCCCAGCGTTTCCGCCATCAACCTGGCCGGCTGCAAACTGTTGATCGCCACCTGGGAAGCGGAAGCCTTCACCGATCCGCACGGCGAGATGTCCCTGGCCCTGCAGCGCACAGTGGCCGCTCGCACCATTCTGCACGTTTGCATGGAGCGGCAACGCCGGGGTGAGGAGACCGACCTTGGCCTGGCTCTGGAGCTGGCGCGCGAACAGACCACAGCCATGGAAGTCCAGGTGAACATCGCTAAAGAAGCCAAGGACATCGATGCCGCCGTGAACCTGGCGGCCACCACCAAACGCCTTCTCTCTTTGATCGAGGAAGGCGAGAAACTGCTCGTGCGATAAGACGGAGACCTGTGCCGTGCCCGCTGCGCCCGCTATCTTGATCATTACGGACGACGCCAACTTTGCCCGCGACCTGCCGGCGCGTTGGCGCTTGGAAAAAACCCTTCCCGCCATCACCGTCATGAGCACCGAATTGATGAAGGAGCCGGCCGAGGGCAGCGTGGATCTAGTCATCGTGGGCCCTGTGCGCCATGGGCGACTGGTTGCAGTGCTGCGGGCAGTAGAAACGGGGCCGCATGCCACCATCTGTGTTGTCTCGACTCCGGCGCAACTCAAGTCCTTGAAAGCTGATCATCCTCGCCTGCTGGTCCTGCGCCAGCATGAAGCCTGGTTGGATACTGTGGTGATGCTCACCAGCGAATGCCTGCGCCGGCTGGACCTCGCCGCCAGGCTACGCAAAGCGGAGCAGGCAGCCGCAGCCAATGCGCGCCATGCTGCCTTAGGACGCTACATGCTCGAAGCACGCCATGATTTCAACAACTCCCTGACTTCTGTGCTGGGCAACGCCGAGCTCTTGCTACTGGATGAAACCGAGGCCCCTGTGCCCGCGGGGTGGCGTGAGCAGTTGCACACCATCCAGGAAATGGCTCTGCACATACACGTGGTCATGCAGCGCTTTACTTCTCTTGCAATGGAAGCGCGGGGCAATGAGAAAGAGTCTCAGGATGAGACGCCACTTTCGTCTCACGCCAGCTTCGCAGCCCTATGAGATCTCGGCGCTAAGTGCTCTAAGTAATTTAAAACAAGCACTTTACATAGGATGCACTGACCAGGCGCCTGCCCCGCAACTTGGACAACGAATTGCTTTGACTCATAGAGGATATTTCCGCGGACAGGTGTCCTTGCTTGAGCAAGATACTCATTGTTGACGATTCACCTGCTGAAGTCAGACTCATGCAGGCCGTGCTGGACAACGCCGGCTACGCCTCGGTGGCCATCCATGACCCTACCCGTCTGGAACAAACCATCGAGAAAGAGCGGCCCAACCTGATTCTTCTTGACGTAGTCATGCCCCAGCGCAATGGCTTCCAGGCATGCCGCGAAATCAAGGGCCACGCCGAGTACGGGAAGATTCCGGTTGTGATGGTCAGCAGCAAGAACACCGAGAGTGACAAATTCTGGGCCAAGCAGCAGGGCGCGGATGGTTACGTGGTGAAGCCGTTCACCCGCGAGGAGCTGCTGGGCACCGTAGTCAGGCTGGTGAGGAAGCAATCGTGAAAGAAGAACAGGACCGCGTGGAAGCAGTTGAACCGATGTTGGAGGCCGCACAGCTCGAGCTGGCAGGGCCGTTCGACCTTCCCGAGCAACAGTACTGCCTGTTCCGCGCCGGCCGCGAGCGCTTCTGCTTCTCCGTGCTGGACGTGGAGGAAGTGGTGGAATGGCCCAGGCTCACCCGCATTCCTCTGGCCCCCAGCTTTCTCATGGGAATTTTCAATCTGCGCGGCAGGATCGTGCCCGTGGTGGACATTGCCTTTACTGAAGGGCGTCGTCACGACCTGCAGCCTCGCAACGTGGTTGTGGCTTGCCTGAAGGCACAGGGCGAGCGCGACGACCTGCGCATTGGCGTGGCGGCGGACGAGGTGATCGGCACATGCAGCTCCGCCGAGCCTTTGCTCGAAGACCAGGCGCCGCGCGACATGCCCCATTGCCGCGGTTTATTGCGCCAGGATGACCGTCTGGCGCTGGCGCTCGACTTGAAGAAATTGACGGAGACGTTTCCCGTTCCTGTGATCTGAAACGGATGCAGTGACAGGATTTGCTTGGAGGAGTTTTATGAGAGGCCGATTAAATTCGACCCTGTGGAAAGTGATCCTGGTGGACGTGGTGGCGCTGTTCGCCGTGCTGTTCCTGGCCTACAACGCGGGCCAGCATGCGCACGTGCCCATCACTAATTTCGCCAGCCTTCCCGGGTCAGAGGGCATCAAGTTGTTCGTCGCGTTCATGCTGTGCCTGGGCGCCGGCACTTATACGCTGTTCACGCTGGATAACCGCGTGCTTGCCCCGGTGAAGCACCTGGCGGACTTCGCCGAGCAACTCTCGCACGGCGACTACCGCGCGCGGGCCAACGTGGATGCGGCGGACGACTTCGGCTTTATCGCGGAGAACCTGAACCGTGCCGCGGAAAGCTCTTCCCGCGCCATGTTCAACCAGGAAGCGCAGGAGGCCCTGCAGCGGAGCGTAACCGAGTTCCTGACCATCGTCAGCCAGGTGGCGCGCGGCGATCTTACGCTGCGCGGCCGTGTGACCACAGACGCCTTGGGCAACGTGGTGGACTCGGTCAACTACATGCTAGATAACTTCGTCAAGGTGCTGGAGCGCGTGCGCCGGGCCGCCATTGATGTGCAGGGCGGCGCTAATGAAATTCTGATCGCCTCGGAAGAAATGTCCTCCGGCGCCGTGCAGCAGGACCAGGAAATCACCAATACTTCCTCTGCCGTGGAACAGCTTACGGTGTCCATGAAGCAGGTGTCCAACAACGCTGAAGCCAGCGCAGAAGCGGCCCGCCGCGCGCTGGACGCCGCCGAACAGGGCAACCGCGCCGTGCGTGACACCCTGGACGGCATGCAGCGCATTCGCGCCTCCGTGCAGGCGACTTCCAAGCGCATCAAGGCCCTGGGTGACCGCTCGCTGGAGATTTCCGAAATCGTCAAAGTAATCAATGACATTACCGAGCAGACCAACCTGCTGGCTTTGAACGCCGCCATTGAAGCCGCCCGCGCCGGTGAAGCCGGCCGCGGTTTTGCCGTGGTCGCCGACGAAGTGCGCAAGCTGGCCGAACACTCACGCAGCGCCACCAAGGACATCGCCGCGCTGATCAAGGCCATCCAGGCGGAAACCAATGACGCCGTGGTGGTCATGGAAGAGGGCACCAAGGAAGTGGAAGTGGGCGCCCGCCTCGCGGACCAGGCCGGTCGCGCCCTGGACGCCATCTCCACCGTGGTGCGCCAGTCGGCCGAACTGGTGCAGGAAATCTCGCTGGCCTCCAAGCAGCAGGTGCGCGGTACGGAAGGTGTGGCGAACGCCATGCAGATTATCTCCAACATCACGCGCCAGACTTCGCAGGGCGCGCGCCAGACCGCGCGCACCGTGGAGCAACTGGTGCACATGTCGGAACAGTTAAATGAAGCGCTGTCACAGTTCCGCGTGGCCGGACTCCAGCAGGCGGCGGCCGATGCCAGGCCGGAACTGGTTTCCGCGCGTCGCTGATGTGGCCCTGGCGGGAGAGCAAACCGGATAACCCATGGTGCAAGTGAGCGAACACGAGTTGGGTGAGATTCGCGGGCTGATTGAGACGCGGTCGGGCATCCTCTTTGACAATTCGCGGGACCGCTTCTTCTCCACGCGCGTGCGCGAGCACGTGGCGGAGCGTAAACTCTCTCACGGCACGGACCTGCTGCGCCTTATCAAGAGCTCCAATGTGGAATACGACTCGCTGCTGGAGCGCCTGCTCACCCAGGAGACATCATTCTTCCGCTATCCCGCGGTCTTTGAAGCGCTGGAGAAAAAAGTCCTCCCTGAGATGCACATGGGCAAGTTCTGGGAGAACCCGCGTTCGCTGCGCATATGGAGCGCGGGATGCGCAACCGGGGAAGAGCCTTACAGCATCGCCATGACCGTGGCGGACTCACTCGAGTTCGCCGAAGCCTGGAACATCCACATTCTGGCCACCGACGTCAGCCGCGACGCCCTGGAACAGGCGGAGCGTGGAATTTACAGCGCGCGCCAGATGGACCCGGTCAACCCCCGCCGCCGCGAACACTATTTCTCGGAAATGGCGGAGACCTTTGCCGTCAGGACCCGGCTCCGCGAACTGGTGACCTTTGCCCCCATGAACCTGGCCCAGGTGGTGTACATGGGCAAGTTCGA
>DASVFK010000323.1:0-5042 GCA_036380095.1 Candidatus Angelobacter sp.
TCACGGTTGTACTTTCCCCGGCTGGCTTCAGCCGTGCCCACTGAGACCGGGGCCACGCGCGTGACCCAGCGCACGTGCCTGAGTGCCGCGGCATCCTCCACGGTAAGGTCGCGCGCCGTGCGCGTGATCAGGAGTCCGGGACCGGCGCCCACTGTCTCTGAGCGGCCGGGAAAAACCAGGACCAGGTTGGTGCCCAGGTTGGCGAACTCCTGCGTCACGTAGCGCCGCGCTCCTTCGCCGAGGGCGGTTACGATCACCACGGCTGCAATGCCAATCGCCATGGCAAGCAGCATCAGCGCGGCCCGAACGCGGCCGGCAGCGAAAGAGCGCCAGGCAAAGCCCAGCAGATCACGCTTTCTCATATACATGCACCGCCGATGAGGTCTTCTCCGCCACAACCGCCCCGTCCAGCATCTTGAGCTGGCGATGCGCCCGGCCGCCGAGCTCCGGGTCATGCGTGACCATGATCAGCGTAACGCCGCCCTCGTGCAGGTCTTCCAACAAGTGCATGACTTCCATTCCCGTGGCGCGGTCCAGGTTGCCGGTGGGCTCATCCGCCAGCAGGAGCGAAGGCTGCATGATGGTGGCGCGCGCAATGGCCACGCGCTGGCGCTCGCCGCCTGAGAGTTCATCCGGCCGGTGGTGCGCTCGGGCAGCAAGGCCGCATTCGGCAATTCTTTTTTCCACCCGCTTTTCCCGTTCGGCGGCGGGAACGCCGGCCAGCATCATGGGCAATGCCACATTCTCCGCCGCGGTGAGGCGGGGAACGAGATGAAAGAACTGGAACACAAAGCCGATCTTTTCCCGCCGGATCACCGATTGCTGCACGTCGTCCAGCGCAGTCACATCCTGACCTTCAAACCAGTACTGGCCGGAGGTCGGGCGGTCAAGCAGCCCCAGAATATTGAGCAGCGTGGATTTCCCCGAACCGGAAGGCCCCATGATGGAGAGATAGTCGCCTTGACGAATCTGTAAATTAACGTCGCACAGCGCGTGTACGCTCTGGGTGCCGAGCTGAAATATGCGATTGATTTGCCTGAGATCAATCATTGGGCCTTGTCGACCGTGGCGCGTGCTCCCGCCTTCACGCCCGCGCGGTCCAGCGATGTCACAACCTGCTCGCCCTGTGCCAGTCCCTCAAGCACTTCGCTGTATTCCCAATTACTGACGCCGGTCTTGATGGTGCGCGCTTCCAGGGTTTTTGAGCCGGGCTGATAGGCCAGCACCTGGTTGTTCTGCAGGATGGCCTGCGTGGGAATCCGCACCACGTTGTCCCGCGCTTCCGGAGTAATCTCGATGTCTGCGCTGTAGCCGACCACGAGAGGTTTGTCCGGAGGGACCTTGAAGTCAACTTCAACTTCAACCGTCCGTGCCTGCTTCTCCAGCTCCAGGACGTAGTCGGAGACGCGGCGAACGCGGCCGGGAAAACGCTGGCCGGGGAATGCGTCAATGGAGACTTCCGCAGGCATGCCTACGCGCACGGTCCCAGCCTCTATTTCGTCGATGGGCGCGCTTACGTAATAGCAACTGTCGTCGATCAGATCAATGGCCGGCGGGGTTGGAATGCCCGGAGGCGAGGGCGTGGAGAACTCGCCAAGTTCGCCGGTAACGTCGCCAATCCTGCCCGCATACGGCGCCGTGAGGACCGTCTGGGCAAGCTGGGCCTGGGCGAGTTTGAGCCGCGCCTGGCTGTGCTGCACGTCGCCCTGGCTGGCGTCGCATTGGGAGCGCAAGGCCCGCGCTTCTGAGGATACTTTGTCGAACTGCTCTTGGGCGATCAGTTGGCCGCGATAGAGGCCCGCCGCGCGGTCCGCGTCGCGGGCGGCGAGATCAGCGCGCGCGCAAATCTCGTGCACGTGCAATCGCGCTGTGTTCAGCTCTTCTTCCGCGACTCGTACGCTCGCTTTTGCGTCTGCGTTCCACAGTTCGAGCAACAATTGGCCCTGCTTTACGTGCTCGCCCTTGCGGACATGGATGCGCCCGATCTGGCCGGCGGCGGGCAGGGCCAGCTTGGAGCGGCGGCACGCCTTGATGCTGCCGGCCTTGGTATTTGCGATGGTCCTGGCCACGCGGCCGCGTTCCACGGTATGCAGCACTACAGAAACCGGTCGCGGCCGATACCTATAAGCAAGGAAGGCAGCCACGGCTGCAAGCACAATGACCAGGCCGATAATGCGCGAAAGCTTCAGGCCGTGCATGCATTCTCCTCTGGAGCGGCGCGCCACTGCTGGCGCTTCCACTTTGTAGTGGATGCCTCCCCAATAGCATAAGTTTGAATTGCTCCAGCGGAGTCCACCGTGCGCTGAATCACGTGGCCATGTGACATGTGTCACCTGGCTGCCCAGCTCCGGAATCGTGTGACAAAGCGATTTTTTACTGGCGCACAAGAGCCTTGAAGCATGCGCCTGGATCCAGGCAAGCAAGCGCCTGTGCGATTTCATCGGTTGACCTTAAGATACCCATGAGAGTCTAAAGACCCATGGTGGGATGGACGTTTCTGAGCCGCGATTCGGCGATTTCGCCCTTCGAACTCTGCCAGGAACCTGCAGGGTTGCGCTGGCGCGCGTCCCTTGGGACTTCTTCAGTCCTGCACTTCTTGCTTCTCGCCATCATGGTGGCGCCTGTCTGGCAGCCGGAGCCTGTTTTTCTAAAGCCTAACTTGCTGGCCAGGGGAGAAGGTGGTTCATCCACTCTAGCCGCTGTGCCGCTCTACCTGCCCCGAGACCTTCCGGTGGAACTCCAGTCGCGATCATCTCTACTCAGCTTGCCGGTGCCTACAAAACAAAAAAAGCAGTTGAGAGCAATAACCCGACATAACCTTCTGGACGAGAGCAAGCCGTCCGGCCCGGCGGAAGCGGGCTCAAAGCTGGGTTCTGCCATCGATGGCCCGGTCTACGGCGACGAGGTGAAACCCGCCCTGCCGGTCAGCTTTGCGGAGCCTCGGATCTCACAATGGGAACTGCCCAGGGACCTCCAGGGAGATGTGATTGTTGAAGTGACGATCGACTCCCAGGGCAGCGTGGTGGAAGAAAAGCTTCTTCAAGGCCTGGGAAGTAGCATTGACGAAAGGGTGCTGGCTGCGGTCCGCGAGTGGCGCTTTCGGCCGGCCACCCGCAATGGCGTAGCTATTGCCTCGAAGCATGACGTCCACTTTCACTTTCCACATTGATGTTTCAAGCAAAATGCATCTTCACACGATCTATGGTTCGATAGGAAAAACCAATTCGTTTCATAGAGATTGACTCTACTCGGACCTATACCCACTTAGTCTGCCGGAAGCCTTTTTGCACTTCAACTGGCGTCATGTAAATAGCGCCTGATTCTCCAGCTTTATCTTGGACCTTTGTTTTGGAGATGACCAATGATGCAGCCAAGACAGGGCCACGCAGGGCCAGATGCTGGAGCTTCCACCAGCGGCAGTGCTGCAATAGATCCTGATCTAAAAGCTGCCCTCTTTGAGCAAAAAGTTAAAAAATCCGGCTGTCGTGCTTAATAGAGGACGGTTTTTGCGGATAGACTCTTCCTAGGTTAGACCAACCCGACGCAAATCAAAATAGGTTGTAACTATTCATCCACGGCGAGCACAACTATTTAAACTTGCAGGCTTAAGTCGACTGCTGATAGCATGCCTGTAGAAGGAGCTATATGGATACGCAACAGATCATTTCTCACTTGGAAGCTGAACGGGACCGGCTAGAAGGGGCGATATCAGCTCTTCGCGGTTCCTTGCGTGGCAGAGGGAAGGCAGCCGGCGGAAAACGCGGCCGCCGTCATTTGAGCGCTGCCGCAAAAAAGCGCATTTCAGATCAGATGAAGAAGCGCTGGGCAGAACGCAAGAAGGCAATGAAAGCAGCTTGAGAGCACGCCCCAAAAGGAAAAGGTACAAAAGAGGCCGCTTAGTGCGGCCTCTTCTGTTTCTTGCTGCCTGCCGGTCCCGTTCTGCAGGTTAAGTTCCGTCCTCGCAGCCTGTTGTATCCAGCAATTCAGCCTTCGTAATTCCGCCGGCTTGTGGTTCAATATCCTGCAATGTTCCGGAAATGTCTGCTTCTTTTTTCAGTGGTCCTGTTCGCCGTATGGTTGCGCGCGCAGGACAACTATGAGATCCAGGTCTATGGCTCGGAGACGGTCGAGCCAGGGGCCGTCATGGTGGAGCTCCATAGCAACTTCGCCGCGCAGGGAGCGAAGATGGCCGTGAACGGGCTTGTGCCCTCCAACCACGCGCTGCATGAGACCATTGAAGTAACCCAGGGATTCAACGATTGGTTTGAGACCGGATTCTACATCTTTACCAGTTTCAACCCGTCTGAAGGATGGGGATGGGTGGGCGATCACGTTCGTCCCCGCGTCCGCGTTCCTGCCAAATGGAACTGGCCTGTCGGGGTGAGTCTTTCCAATGAGATCGGCTACCAGCGGAGAAGATACTCTGAAGACACGTGGACCTGGGAGATACGGCCCATCGTGGACAAGAAATTGGGCCGCTGGTATTTCGCCTTCAATCCCGCGATCGAGAAAGCGCTGCACGGTGACAACGTCCGCCAGGGGTTTGAATTTTCTCCTAACGCCAAGTTTTCCTACGACTTTTCCCGGGTCATCAGCGCCGGCTTGGAATACTACGGAGGGCTGGGCCCCATTTCCGGCTTCGATCCGCTGGCGGAGCAGCAGCAGCAGTTTTTTCCGTCTGTTGACCTGAATCTTTCTCCTGACTGGGAACTGAACTTCGGCGTAGGTTGGGGAGCCACGCGTTCCACTGACCATCTCATCATCAAAGCCATCGTAGGCAGAAGGTTTACCTGGCGCAGGTCGAAAAGCTAGCCGGTCGAATATAATGCTCGGCTGATTTCGATTCCGAGGTTGCCCATGCTGCGTGCGGCGCTGCTTTTCTGCGTGGTTGTTATAGGAATGACCATGGATATGTATACCCAGGACCGGTCTTACGGCCGCTCCGTGGTGATTACGGAGCGTGGTATTGTCGCCACCAGTCACTATCTGGCTTCGCAGGCAGGGGCGCAGATTCTTGCCCGGGGTGGTTCGGCGATGGATGC
>DASVFK010000324.1:0-3297 GCA_036380095.1 Candidatus Angelobacter sp.
AATTCCTTCCACCGTACGTACGGTGATTCCCACGGCGGACCGGCAGAAAGCGACAGTGAAGGTCCGCGTGGCTTTTGACCAGCTCGATCCCAAAATCCTGCCCGATATGGGAGTGAAAGTGGCCTTCCTGGGAGATGAACCGGCGCCGGCCAAGGGCAAAGCATCGGAAGCCAAGGCGATTGTGGCCAAAGCCGCTGTACGCACCGAGAACGGCAAACCGGTTGTGTTCCTGGTAAAGGAGAAGACCCTGGAGCGGCGCGCGGTAACGCTGGGAGCGGAGCGCGGAAGCGATGTGGAGATCATGGCGGGCGTTGCGCCGGGAGACATGCTGGTGGTGCGCGGAGCAGAAGGCCTGCGCGAAGGGCAGACCGTAGAAGTAAAGCAGTGAAACAGTAAGGAGGCAGCGATGGTACGGGTTGACGGACGAAGCGGCAGTTCCAGTCTGATCACGGTGCGCGGGCTGGACAAGAAGTACTACCGCGGCGGAGAAGAGATCCACGTCTTGCAGGGACTGAACCTGGATGTGGAGCAGGGCGAGTTTGTCGCGTTCATGGGACCGAGCGGCTCGGGCAAGACCACGCTGCTCAACCTGCTGGGCGGCCTGGACGTGCCTTCCGCAGGGAGCATCACGGTAGCGGGCGACGAAATTACCCACATGTCGCGCAACCTGCTCACGGAGTGGCGTGCGCGGCACGTGGGCTTTGTCTTCCAGGTCTATAACCTGATTCCGGTCCTCACCGCGTACCAGAACGTGGAGCTTCCACTGCTGCTCACCAAGCTTTCCAAAGAGCAGCGCCGGCAGCACGTGGAGACCGCTCTGGCGCTGGTAGGCCTGACCGACCGCATGCATCATTTCCCGCGGCAGCTCTCCGGCGGCCAGGAGCAGCGCGTGACCATCGCGCGGGCCATCGTCTCCGATCCTACGTTCCTGCTGTGCGACGAGCCCACGGGCGACCTGGACCGCAAGAGCGCCGACGAAATCATGGAGCTGATCACCACGCTGGTGAAACAGTACGGCAAGACCGTGCTCATGGTGACGCACGATCCCGTGGTGGCGCAAAGGGCGCACATGACTTTGCACCTGGATAAAGGCGCGCTGGTGGAGGCGGGCGCTGAAGCGTTGACAGGAGGCCAGCGATGAGATTCCGAGGGCTGATTCTGGCCAACCTGTTCCGTAAGAAGATCCGGCTGGTGCTGACCATCGGTTCGTTCGCGGTGGCCATGTGCCTGTTCGGCCTGCTGGTCGTGATCAAAGACGCGTTCAACCAGGGCGTGGATGTAGCGGGCGCGGACCGGTTGATCGCCAGCAACCGGATCGGCCTGGTGAATCCCCTTCCACTTTCCTATCGCGACAGGATCTTGCAGATACCCGGCGTGAAGGAAGTAACCCACGACAACTGGTTTGGCGGCGTCTACCAGGACCCGAAGAATTTCTTCCCGCAGTTTGTGATTGATGTGGAGAACCAGCGCAAGGTATTTCCCGAGTTCGCAATTCCGGAAGACCAGTGGCAGAACTTTGTCAAAGACCGGCAGGGAGCGATTGTCGGCGCATTTACCGCCAAGCGTTTTGGTTGGAAGGTAGGCGACAGAATTCCGATCCAGGGAACGTTTCTGCCTGGCACGTGGGAATTCAATATTGACGGCATTTATCACGGTACACGGACCAAGGACGATGAAACCCAGTTCTGGTTCCACTGGGACAATTTTGAGAATTACCTGGAAACCCACAACATTTCCCGGTATCTGGGGATGGTGGGCTGGTACACGATTAAGGTTGATAACCCTGACAACGCGTTGCGCGTGGCCAAGGCAGTGGACGGATTGTTTTCCAACTCCGACTACGAGACCCGTACCGACAGCGAGTCCGCTTTCGCCGCGGGTTTTGCCAAACAGATGGGCAACATTCAGTTTCTGATCGTGAGCATCGGAACAATCGTGTTCTTCACTCTGCTGCTGGTTACGGGGAACACCATGGCCATCGCGGTCAGGGAGCGGACTGCGGAGCTGGCCGTGCTGAAAGCCGTCGGGTACTCTGACCGTTTTGTGCTGATGCTGGTCCTGGCCGAGTCCGCAGTGATTGCCCTTGTGGGTGGTGTGCTGGGGCTCTTTCTGACCAAGGCTTTTACGCTGCTGCCGGCCAACGTCAATCCGGTACGGGCATTCTTGCCTCTGCTCTATTTGTCGAGTGAAATGTTTCTCATTGGCGTGGGCGTCGCGCTGCTGGTGGGCGTGGTAAGCGCTTTTGCGCCCGCTGTGGGCGCCATGCGACTGCGCGTGGTAGACGCGCTACGGAGAGTGTGAAATGGCCATACCGGTGGTGTACAACTTCCGCAGTGTAAAAGAGCGCTGGACATCGGCAATTGTCGCCGTGCTGGGGATTGCAGGCACGGTGGGTGTGTTTGTGGCCGTGCTTGCCCTGGCCAAAGGTTTCAAGGCGACCCTCGTGTCTTCAGGAGCGTATGACAACGCCATCGTAAGGCGCGCAGGATCCACCAATGAGATTGACAGCAATGTACCGCTGGACCAAGTGAAGATCTTGCAGGACGCTCCCGGAGTCGCGCGGACTGGGGGGCAACCGCAGGTAAGTCCTGAAATCGTTCTCATTGCGCCGTTTCCACTGGTCACCACCGGTACAGACGCCAATGTGCAGGTGCGCGGGGTGTCTCACAATGCCACCGAAATTCGCAGCAAGATCAGGGTTGCCGAAGGCCGGATGTTCCAACCTGGACTCTTCGAGTTGGTCATTGGCCGTAACGTAAGCCATACGTATTCAGGACTGGCGCTGGGCAGCTCAGTGAAATTTGGCGGAGCGAACTGGCAGGTAGTAGGCGTGTTTGATGCCGGCGGCAGCGCCTTTGACTCTGAGCTCTGGTGCGACGCCAAAGTGCTCAAGCAGCTGTATCACCGGCCGGAAGAGTTCTTCAATTCGGTGACGGTTCACCTGGATTCGCCGGACTCGTTTCGGAAATTCAAAGACGCGCTCAGCGCAGACCCGCGCATGAGCGCGGATACTCTCCGCGAAGTTGAGTACTACGAGAAACAATCAACCATGCTGAGCCAGATGATCAAATGGCTGGGTTCGATTGTGGCGGCGATCATGGGCATTGGCGCCATCTTTGGCGCGCTCAACACCATGTACTCCGCGGTGGCGGAGCGCTCGCGCGAGATCGCTACGCTGCGCGCGCTGGGATTCAAATCAGGCAGCGTGGTTTCCTCCTTCATGGTGGAAGCGGTCCTGATTTCGCTGGTAGGCGGAGTGCTTGGCTGTGTGGCGGTGCTGCCGCTCAACGGCCTGAC
>DASVFK010000325.1:0-16212 GCA_036380095.1 Candidatus Angelobacter sp.
AAGAAGGACCTGATCAAGACTTCAGGGGGAAAGTTCATCGCTCCGCAGCCGATCGAGAATGCCTTGAAGGCCAACGTGCTGGTGGCGCAGGCCGCGGTAATCGGCGACCGCCGCAAGTACGCATCCGTGATCCTCTCGCCGCATTTCCCGCTGCTGGAAGACTGGGCGCGGGCCAACGGCGTGGTCTTCCATGACCATCATGAGCTGGTGGCCGCGGCCAAGGTCCGCGATCTCTACCGCGGGATTGTGGAAGACACGAACAAGAGGCTGGCGCAATTTGAGACCATCAAGAAAATCCTGATCGTGCCGGACGAATTCACCGTTGCCGGCGGCGAGATTACGCCTACGCTCAAGCTGAAGCGACGCGTGATTGAAAGCAAGTACAAACAGCAGATTGAAGATCTCTACCAGGAACCGCATCCCATCGAAACCGCGCCTGTAGGGTGATTGCGAAGCCGCGAAAGCCCAAGGTTCGCAAAGCTCAGACGTTCAGGGCGGGCTGTGCTCCAACCGCTATCGGTAGTCTCATTTGCAGTGTGATTGCCGGTCTCCGGGAATTCATTACAATATGAGCATGGATCCTCTTCTTATCGCGGGAAGGCAGTTTCACTCACGGCTGATCGTAGGCACAGGCAAGTACAAATCGGGCCAGGAGACGGCACGGGCCATCGAGGCCAGCGGCGCGGAGATGGTCACCGTGGCGGTGCGGCGGGTGAACCTGGACCGCAGCAAGGAGTCGCTGCTCGACTTCATCGATCCCAAGAAGTATTTCCTGCTGCCGAATACGGCGGGGTGTTACACGGCGGAAGAGGCCGTGCGCGCAGCCCGCCTGGGGCGCGAAGTGGGGCTTTCCGACTGGGTGAAGATCGAGGTGATTGGCGACCAGAAGACGCTCTATCCTGACGTGCAGGCGACCATCGAGGCAACGCGGACACTGGTGAAGGAAGGTTTTACGGTCCTTCCCTATACGTCTGACGACATTGTGGTTGCGAGAAGGCTGATCGATGCGGGCGCCAGCGCCATCATGCCCCTGGGAGCGCCCATCGGGAGCGGCATGGGCATTCAAAACGCGGCCAATATCCAGATCCTGCGGGAGATGATCAGAGAAGTGCCCTTGATCGTGGATGCAGGAGTAGGCACGGCTTCTGATGCGGCCATTGCCATGGAACTGGGAGCGGATGCGGTGCTGATGAATTCAGGGATCGCGCACGCTGAAGATCCGGTGCTGATGGCGGAAGCGATGCAGCATGCCGTGATCGCCGGACGCGCCGCCTGGCTCGCCGGACGCATGCCCAAGAAATTGTATGCCACCGCGAGTTCGCCGCTGGTGGGCGTGGTGCGATAGAAAGGTCCAAAAAGAACTGCGGCGCAGCCCTGAGGCTGCGCCGTTTCTTTTTGCCGGTGGCTAAGGGCTTATCGTTTGTCGTCCAGCGCCAGCCCGCGGGCCGTGGGGTGGCCGCCGGAAGGAACCAGCGTTGTGGCCGCACCGTTGATGTTTCTGGCCGGCGTTACGTTGCCGTTGGCTGAGGCGTAGCCGGTAAAGATGGGAATGTTGCCCGCAAATGGATTCGCCACATAGAGCTCGCCGGAAGATGATGAGGGATTGATGGCAATCTGAGTTGGAGCGGTCAGAGTGGTAGCAGCACCGGTAGTGGTGACGATGGGCGGCACATCGCCGTTCACCGTGGCGGCGCCGCTGTAGACGGTTATCGCGCCGTTCGAACCAGTACCAGAATTCGATACGATCAACCTTCCTGCAGAATCCACCTGTATGCCGAAGGGCTCGAACAGGTTCGTGGTGGGGCCCGCCAAAGTCCGCGTTGCGGTTGCGGCGCCGTTCAGAACAGAAGCACTATCAAAGATCGCGATGGCGTTCGCAGACGGGTCGGCAAGATATAAACGGTCATTGGCGGAATCTATGAACAACGCCGAGACGGCGAACCCGGGCTTGATATCGCGGGCCGGGGCCATGTCTCCGTTGGCGTTCGAAGCCGAGTTGAAGACATAGACGTCCGGGCCATCCGCGACATAAAGAGCGTTTCTAGTCTTGTCATAACTCACGTCAGAGGGCTGGATCAGGCCGGTGGTGGGACCGAAGATGATACGGCTGGGAGCAACGTTGCCAGTCTTGGTGCTGATTTGATCGAACACGAGAATGGAACTGCCGCCCAGGTTCGCCACAAAGAGGCGGTCCAAGGCCGTATCCAGCGCCAGGTACTGAGGAATATTGAGCTGCGTTGCGGCGCCGGTGATGGTGGCAGCCGGGGCCACATTGCCGGTGGCGGTGAACGCGTTATCAAAGCGGAGAATCGCATTCGCGGTCTCACTCACCACGTAAAGCTTGCCTAGGGGCGTGGGCGTGGGTGTGGGCGCCGGTGTGGGAGTGGGAGTGGGAGTCGGCGCCGGTGTGGGCGTGGGAGTGGGCGTGCTGCCTCCACTACCGGTGGGAACAACATCTCCTGGAAGCCGGCGAGGTGAAATTACACATCCCGTGGCAAAGAGAAAAAGACCCAACAGCAACCCGGGTAAGACAAGACTTAGCAATTGCGGCACAAGGCCGTTCCGTCGATGCAGTTTCATGTTCGTTGCGGCAAATCATACCCCAACTTCTTTCGCCGCCCGCGGGTTTGCCGCCGGTACTAAAGTCAGGTTTGTAAGTGCCACATAGACAATCATTTAGGCAATCAAAAAGGCGGCTTCTGCAGCCGCCTGGAGCCCGGTTTCTTAGTTCTTCTAATAAAGGTTTACATGCCCGACTTATGTTCACCGGTCTGGGCCGTGGCCTTGGGTTGCTTCAGCATGGTGACTGAATCAATGTGAATCGAATCGCCGGTAACTTGCCCGGCCACTTTCACGTGATGGCCTTCATGGCCTTTGGTGGCGTCCTGGTTATCAATCTTGTAGATTTTTTTGTCTTTGTCGCTGACGAACACAGCCGGTATGCCTGAACCAATGCACTTTTTGGCGCAATCGATATGGCTGGCTTGTGTGCCCTTTTCGGCCGCGCACTTTTCGTCAGTGATCCAGCCGCTGATTTTTTCCGTTTTCGCCTTGGGGGCGGCAGACTTGTCCTGGGCAGCCGAGACTGACACCAGGAACGCCATGGCAAGCAGGGTCAACGCGATCTTTTTCATTTGGATTATTCCTTTCCTGTGGAAGGCTTCAGGTTGCGCAGCCCCTCGTGCTGGGCTGCAAGTTCCCCGGGGGCTTTATAGAGTCAACTCACCCTCATCAGGTTACAGCGGAAAAAGTTCTAAATCATGCTGCATCTCCGGTGCAAGCTGGAAAGAGTACAGGGAGAAAGATGAGCAATGAAACGGATACTACTTCTTGCCTTGGCCCGGGTCAGGACGGGGCGGAGGCAGGGTGTAAATGACCTCGCCGGGGCGGGCATAGCGCAGGCGCTCACGAGCTTCTTTTTCAATAGTTTGAGGGTCAGACTTTAAAGCTTTAATTTGCTCTCCCAGGGCGAGGTTCTGCTGCTGCAGAAGCTGGTTTTGCTGCTGCAAGGCGCGCGACTCTTTGCGTTTCTGCTGGTAGACGAACAAACCGTTGGCGCCGAAGACCACGTGGTAGCCGAGCACGACGAGCAACAGCCCGACGCCGAAGGTCGCCAGCCTGCGGCGCGCGTCAAGCATTCGTTGTTTGAGTGCAACAAGCAGCATGTGCATTCGCATTCTCAGCTAAGGACCCAGTCTTTGGCGGCCGCAGCCAGGTTTTTCAAGTCCGCTTCCGATTTCGCCTCCGAATAAACCCGCACCACCGGCTCCGTGCCGGAGAGGCGGTAGCAGACCCATGAGCCATCACTGAAGACCAGCTTCAGGCCGTCCGTACGCACGACTTGTTTCACCAGGCGCCCGGAGAGCTCCGCAGGATTGCTCATTAACTTATCAGTAAACTTCTGTTTCACTTCAGGGGTCAAGCGGAAGTTTTCTCTTTGGGGATAAAAGGAACCAACTTTGCCAAATATGTGGCGAAGTTGCTCGCCGAGCGACTTGTTGCGCCGCGCGACGGCCTCGCAACAGAGCAGTCCGGCCAGAACGCCGTCTTTCTCCGGCACGTGGTGGCGAATGGAAAGCCCGGCGCTTTCTTCCCCACCGATGGCGATCTTATCCTGCTTGATCAGCTCGCCGATGTACTTGAAGCCAACCGGAGTTTCATACAGCGGGATTCCCTGCTGCTCGGCCAGGGCGTTGACCAGGTTGGTGGTGACCACGGATTTGGCGACACCGTTTTTCCATCCCCGGCTCTCCACCAGGTAATCAAACAGCAGGGCGATCACATAGTTCGGCTGGACGTAGGTCCCGTCCTGGTCAACGATGCCGAAGCGGTCGGCGTCACCATCGGTGGCGATACCGATGCGGGCGCCGGTTTGTTTCATGACGGCGCGCAGATCGTCCAGCAATTCACCGTCGGGCTCGGGCGCATGACCACCGAAAAGAACGTCGCGATTGTCGTGGATGGTGGCCACGGGGACGCCGGCTTCACGCAACAAGTCATCAGAATAATGGCAGGCTGCGCCCCAGAGCGGGTCGAACGCGACTTTGATCCCTGACTTGCGCAGCAACGGAAGATCGATGATCTCTTTGAGGCGCGCCAGGTAGGCCGGCTTGGGATCGATGTGTTCGGGAAACGGCCGCACCGATGCGCCGGTGAAGGACTCCCCCTCCGCCGGCACCAACGACTCAATGGCCTTGGTGACTTCAGGCAGGGCGGGCGCGCCATCGGGCGTGGAGAACTTGATGCCGCTGTACTCTGGAGGATTATGTGATGCGGTGAAGTTGATAGCGCCATCCGCCTTGAGCCGCATGACTTCATAAGAGATGGCTGGCGTGGGACACGGTTCCGAGATGACCAGAGGCTTTACCCCAAAGGAAGACAGGACCTCGGCAGCGATCTGGACAAAACGCTCGCCCATATAGCGGGGATCACGGCCGACGATCACGCGCGGACCGGCAGAGTTCTTCGAAACAATGTAACGGGCGATGCCGGTGACAGCGCGGCGAACATTGGCGACTGTGAAGTCCTCGGCGATGATGGCCCGCCAGCCGGAGGTGCCGAATTTGATTTGAGCAGCCATAGGGATACAGGTTAGGTGCGTTGATTCTGGAACCGGGTTGTGCTGGAGCCTTGCATGCAGCGGCGTACGAGAACAGACTCGCAGCAGCTCCGCATCCATTGTTACACTTCCGCAGGAGATTTTCATGAGCAACGCGCGAATCGTGCTGACCACCGCCGGCTCCCAGGACGAAGCCCGCAAACTGGCGCAGGCCCTGGTGGAGCGCAGGCTGGCAGCGTGCGTCAACATCGTGCCGCGGATCGAATCGGTGTATCGGTGGCAGGGCAAGGTGGAGACGGCGGAGGAATGGCTGCTGATCATCAAGACGCAAGCGGAGATGTTTGAGCACGTGCACGATGCGATCAAGGAGCTGCATTCCTATGAGCTGCCGGAGTGCGTGATGCTGGAGGTGAGCGGCGGGAGCGAGCAGTATTTGAAGTGGATTACGGAGAATGTGGGGTAACGTTGGGCCAAGCGCTTCTTTTTCATGTCGCTCCGCCTGCCTGCCCCAGCGCGCGAAAACCGCGCGCGCCGGGGACCCCGGCCGGCTCCGCTCCAGCCTGCGGCAGCATGGAAATGGCTTCCCCTCACGCTTACCCAGCGCTTATCCCTCATCCCGCTAACGCGGGACTCGGGAACGCACTGGGCTAATCTCTTGACGGGCCTACGGCCCTGAGCGTTGCAGTGCATACTTCATCCAAACCTTGTGCTCATCGTGGAAGAAGGGCGACGGTAAGGCCAAAAGAAGCTTGGCGGTACAAGCGATTTCAAATCGCGGCCAGCGCCTGGTCGAGATCGGCCATGAGGTCGGCGGCGTCCTCATTGCCCACGGAGATGCGCACCATGCCGTCCGTCAATCCTATCTTCTTTCGGCCCGCCTCGCCCAGCGCGGCGTGCGTCATGGTGGCAGGATGAGAGATGAGGGTTTCCACGCCGCCCAGCGATTCACCCAGCGTACACACGCGCACTTTGGCCAGCATCTTCTTGGCGTTGCGCAGTGAGCCGGTTTCAAAGGTAATCATGGAGCCAAAGCCGGTCATCTGGCGCTTGGCCAGCTCGAATTGCGGATGATCGGAGAATCCGGGGTAAAGGACCTTTTTCACCTTCTTATGCTTGCGCAGAAAATCGGCGACGGCGCGGCCGTTCTGATCGTGCCTTTCCATGCGCACGGCCAGCGACTTTACGCCGCGCAGCACCAGCCAGCACTCAAACGGCGAAAGGATGGCCCCGGCGGCCTTCTGTATAAAGGCAAGCCGTTCCGCCTGATGAGGCTTGGTGGCAACGATCACGCCGCCCAGGCCGTCGCTATGGCCGTTGAGAAACTTGGTGGTGGAGTGCATCACCATGTCCGCGCCGAATTCGATGGGACGCTGGAAGTAGGGCGACATGAAGGTGTTATCGACCACGAGTTCAGCGTTGCGGGAGTGGGCGATGCGCGCGATCTCACGGATATCGCTCAGCACCATGAGCGGGTTGGTGGGAGTCTCAATCCAGACCAGGCGCGTGTTCCAGCGCATGGCTTTCTTCACGGCATCAGGATCGGAGGTGTCAACGTAACTGAATTCCACGCCGTACTTGGCGATGACCTGGTCGAAGAGCCGGGGCACGCCGCCATACACGTTGTGGCCGCAGATCAGGTGATCGCCTTGCTTGAGGAAGCACTGGGTGACTGCGGTGGTGGCGGCCATGCCGCTGGAAAACACGTGGGCCGAAGCGCCGCCTTCCAGCGCCGCCAGATTGGTTTCCAGGCGCGTGCGCGTGGGATTGGAGACGCGGGCATATTCGTATCCCTTGTGCTTGCCCAACTCCTCCTGAACATAAGTGGAGGTAGCGAAGATGGGCACTGCGACCGCTCCGGTGGATGGATCAGGCTCCTGGCCTACGTGGATCGCCGTGGTGGAAAAACCGGTCCTTGTTTTCTTCTTGCTGGATGTTTCTTTCCGCTTCATGATGCCTATTCCGTTCCGCCTTCGAAAATGTTTTTGGAAAGGTAGCGTTCCGCCGAGTCAGGTATCACGGTGACCACGCGCTTGCCTTTGCCGAGCTTTTTCGCGACTTGCAGCGCGGCGAAGACGTTGGCGCCGGCGCTGGAACCTCCAAGCACGCCTTCCAGCCGGGCGAGCTGTGCCACGGTGGCGAATGCGTCCTTGTCTGTGACCGCAATGATTTCATCGCAAACGTCGCGATGAAAGGTGCCGGGAACAAAGCTCGAGCCGATGCCTTCCACCTTGTGCGGTCCGGGTTTCCCGCCCTGGAGCACCGAGCCTTCCGTCTCCACGGCAACGCAGTGGATTGCCGGCTGCTTTTCCTTCATGTAGCGGGCCACGCCGGAGAAGGTGCCGCCGGTGCCGACACCGAGCACGACTGCATCAACCTTGCCGTGCATTTGCGCAAAAATCTCAGCCGCGGTGGTGTCATGGTGGAAGGCGGGGTTGGCGGGGTTTTCAAACTGGAGAGCCATGAAGGAGTTGGGTATGGTGGCGGAGAGTTCCTTGATCTTGCGGATGGCCCCTTGCATCCCCTCGGCGTCCGGCGTGCGCAGGACCTCGGCGCCGAGGGCACGCATGATCTTGACTTTTTCCTCCGCGAACTTCTCCGGCACGCAGACGATCACCCGATAACCTTTGTTGATGCCGATGAGCGCCAGCCCGATTCCCGTGTTCCCGGCCGAGGCTTCCAGGATGGTGGAGCCGGGCTTGAGACGGCCTTCAGCTTCCGCGCGCTCGATGATGCCGATGGCGGCGCGGTCCTTGATGCTGCCGCCGGGATTAAGGTATTCCAGCTTGGCAAACACATCAGCCGCGTCCTGAGGCACGATGCGCCGGAAACGCAACAAGGGCGTCTCTCCGACCAGTTCCGTGATGTTCTCTGCTACCCGTAAGTGAGTCATAGCCAAACTTTTAAGACTACCATGTCCCAGCCCCAAGCGGCGCAACAGCAGCGCTGCTTGAGGACGCCAGAACGATTTGCGGGTTTGACGGCCAGTGACTTTGGATTGGCGAGTACACGAGCTTTTCAGAACTCTTCTGCTGGAGCGGCAGCGGCCTGGGCAAGGCAGAAACTGATGAGTAAATGTACGATCAGGCGGTTCTTACATGTACCAGACAGGAGCTGGTTAGTGTCCTTTAGGACAACGCCCTTACGGCCAATAAAAATGATGAAACCTTTTTCACATCAAAGTATTCTAGATAACCAGCAGGCTCATCCGTCGACTGCTAAAAGGGGGGTGCGTTGATCCCCGGAAGACAGCGGACCCTCCCTTTTCCTCTCTGATCATACCTCTTGAGTTCAGGTCTTTGGCTTAATCAGGGTTAGGCAACGTTTGTTGTACATTCCGTCGCTCACTTCAACGCGGAGGCGCGGAGACGCGGAGGCAAGAATCTGAGGAGTACGGGATTCCGATGAGAGATCCGCATGATTGGGCTGGTAGTCTGCCGCAGGATTTCCGCGTTACTTGTGTTCCAGCATGCGCCGTATCAGGACCAACTGCCCCAGGTGATATGAGTTATGATCAGCCACCAGCAAGGCTTCGCGCAGATAAGTTTGCCCTTCGCCGTGGGGGATCTTGGCAAACAGATCGCACTGGGGATCGCGCACGAACCCGCAAACAGACTTGAGGTCGGCAAGGAACTGCTGGATGCTCTTGTCCCATGCGCCGTCGCTGGGCGGAGCATCACTCTGGGGCCAGTACCCTTCTGGCCATGGCGGTGATTTGTGTTTGGGATCGAGGGTGAACTGCAGGATATCCCATTGCGCCAGCCGCATGTGCTCCAGCAGTTGCCAGGGAGTGTGAGGCGAGCCTTCGGGCTTGCGTCCGCGAAGCCCGGCGGGAAATTCTTTGAGCGTGGTTTCCACGTCAACGTGAGCCTCAGCCTGGCTCAGCAAGGTGATCAAGTGGCGACGAAGGGGTTCATGAGGGTCCATAACTTACGCCTTAGAGAAACATTGTATGACAAAGGAGATGTTTGCTCGCGCTATCCGGCCGCGGGCGGCCTTGCCTTCGCGCCTTTTCCCCCTCCTCGCCCTGCAGGCCACACACCCTGATTTTCGCAGGCGGGATGGGCAGGCTGGGGTTCGTCGTTGAAATTCCCTGAGTCTGGCCTGGCGAAGGACGGTTTCTCGGGATGCTTCGACTCCTCCTCACTCGTTCCTCGCTCGGAGTCGCTCAGCATGACAGTGGTTGGAGTGTCATGAACGCCAGCAGAGCTACACTGTTGTCGCAACCGTTTGGAACGAGTACACTTTGTGGCCATGAAACGAACCATCGCTATCAGTCTAGCTCTGTTGTTCAGCGTATCTTTCCTGGCGTCAGCGGCCGCGGCCCAGGACTGGGCCAAGGCAACCCTGGAAAAATCGCCGCGGCACGGCGAGTGGGTGCAGGTGAAGCATGACAACCGCACGGTGCACGCGTTTGTGGTTTATCCCGAGTCCAAGCAAAAAGCGCCGGTGGTGATTGTGATCCACGAGATTTTCGGCATGACGGACTGGGTGCGCACGGTGGCGGACCGGCTGGCGGAAAACGGGTACATCGCGATTGCGCCCGACTTCCTTTCCGGCATGGGGCCGAATGGCGGCAAGTCGAGCGACTTCCCCAGCGGCGATGCGGCGCGCGAAGCCAACTCCAAGCTCGATGCTGACCAGGTAACGGCCGACCTGAACGCAGTGGCCGATTACGCCAAGAAGCTGCCCGCGGCCAACGGCAAGCTGGCCGTAGCAGGTTTTTGCTGGGGTGGAAGCCAGTCCTTCCGCTTTGCCACCAACCGCAAAGACCTGAGCGCGGCGTTTGTGTTTTACGGCGGCCCGCCCAAGGACTTTAGCGCCATCACCGCACCGGTTTATGGCTTCTACGGCGGCGACGACGCGCGCATTGACGCCACCATCCCTGACACGGTCACGGCCATGAAAGGCGCCGGCAAGAAATATGATCCGGTGACCTATGAAGGCGCGGGACACGGCTTTATGCGCGCCGGACAAGACCCGGCGGCGGATGCGGCCATCAAGGACACCGGCGACGATCCGAACATCAAGAAGGCGCATGATCGCGCGGTAGCCAACAAGAAGGCACATGAAGAAGGCTGGCAACGGTGGCTGCAGCTGCTGAAGACGATTTAGGTAGTCCGATCGAATGCAACAAGGGCGGGACGCTACGGCGTCCCGCGTTGTTTTTGCGGGGCTGAATGAGACGCGGCGATTGGAAAGAAAGGAGGGGGTAGAGCAGTTCCGGCATTGGTGTAGCGCGAACCTCAGCGGCTGAAGCCGGATTCTTCAGCAGTCTTCCGCAGGCCTGAAGGCCCATTCGACTCCTTCGCAAGCTCAGTCGCTCGTGGCAGGCTCTGCCCCACGCTGGCGGATACAGCGATTTTGGAACGGGTCCGGGGTTAACCATGGTTCCCCTTTCCGGTGACTTTTGCCCCAAGGCCCCGTCTAATGGAACCGGGACCGGCCTGAGGACGTATAGGTGTGTGCGGGAGGCAGTTTATGGACTTAAGAATCCGCAAAGCAGCTTACATCGTGGCCATTGCGATCATGCTGGCGCTGGTGGCGGCGAAATCGTGGAGCCAGACGGCTGAGTCTCAGCCGGAACATTTCCAGCGCAGCTTTACGGTGAATCCGGGAGCGACGCTGGCGGTGGAAAACTACAAAGGGACGATCCACGTTGCGGCCGCGAATGGCAACCAGGTGACGGTGGACGTGCAGAAGCGATTCGAAGGCAGTGATGCTGATCGCAAATGGTGGATGGAGAACGTGAAGATCAGTTTCCACGACAGTCCAGGTCGCGTGGAAGTAAAGGTGGATTATCCCACGCACAATTGCATCATCTGCCGGCAAACGGGCGATTACACCGCGGCGGTGGAACTGGAAATCGGAGTGCCGCGGCAGATCAACGTGAAGCTGGATGGATACAAGCCGGACATCAAGGTATCCGGGATCCAGGGCGATCTTACGATCAAGAGCTACAAAGCGCCGATGCTGGTGGAAGGAACGACGGGGGCGATCCACATTGACACTTATAAAGACACGATACGCCTGCGCGACGTGACGATTCGCGGCACGCTGGTGGTGAAATCGTACAAGGCCGATGCCGATATCAACGCGCTGAGCCTGGGCCAATCCGCGGAAGTGAGCAACGAGAAAGGCAGCATCGTGGTGCGCGTGCCCGCACATGCCGGGTTGACAGTGGATTTTGAAGGAGGCCGCCACTCTTCCTTTTCGTCGGACTTTTCCTTGCGCGCCAGCGCCGGGTATTCCGGCCGAGAGTTTCACGGCGAGATCAACCAGGGCGGCGCCAAGCTGCGGCTGCGCACCGTAAAAGGCTCCGTGGAACTGCGCAAGGCGGCAGGAGAGCTCTAGTTGGCAACGTTTGTTTCGCACGGTTTGGGGGCCGCGGCAAGACACCTGTGCGCCGCACCCAAAATAGAATGTTCGTGCGCTCGTCTGAAAAATGTGAAAACAAGTTTGTTCGTCTGCCCGTAGACTCGCCTTTCAAGGAGAATTTCCCATGCGTTGGTCCAGAACCTTATTCATCCTGCTGGGTGGTTGCCTGATGGCTGCAGGACAAGCCGCGCCGCAGCACGGAATCCAAACCGCAGATCTCGACTCCAAAGCCGACCCGTGCACAGACTTTGCCCAATACGCCAACGGAGCATGGCACGCGCAGAACCCGATCCCGGCCTACATGGACCGATGGAGCCGCCGCTGGAACGCGGGCGAAGAAGCCAAAGAACAGCTCAAGAACATTCTGGAGGAAGTTTCCAAGCGCACGGACTGGCCCAAGGGGAGCACGGAACAGCTGATCGGCGATTTTTACGGTTCATGCATGAATGAAGCTGCCATCAACAAAGCCGGTCTTACGCCCGCCCAGCCGATGCTGAAAGATATTGAGGCGATGAAGTCCGCTGCTGACCTGCAGCGCATGATTCTGCGCCTGCATGAACGCGGACTTCTTGTTCCTTTTGGACTGTTCCCTTCGCCGGACAACCACGATCCCGGCCAGACCGTGGCCAACATCTTCGCGAGCGGGCTGGGACTGCCGGACCGCGATTACTACCTGAAGGCCGAACCACGGTTCCAGGACGCTAGAGAGAAATACCTGGTCCATGTGGCCAACATGTTCAAGCTTGCCGGTTACGATGAAGCCAAAGCCAAGGCGGCGGCCAATACCGTCCTGCAGATGGAAAAGAAGCTGGCGGAGAGCTCGCTGGACAATGTGGCGCTGCGCGATCCGGGGAACACGGACCACAAGACAACCTATGCCGACCTGAAGAAGCTGACCCCGGCGATGGATTGGGACACATATTTTGCTTCGGCAAAGATCCCGCGGGCCGACCTGAACGTGGCTGAGCCAAAATTCATGCACGAAGTAGACCGGCAGCTGCGGGAAACGCCGATGGCGGACTGGAAGACCTATCTGCAATGGCACCTTCTGCACGGCGCCGCGAACACGCTCTCAGACCCGTTTGTGAGCGAGAATTTCGCTTTCTATGGCAAATACTTGAGCGGCCAGGCGGAGATCAAGCCACGCTGGAAGCGCTGCGCGGAAGCCACGGACCGGCTTCTGGGTGACGCTTCAGGAAAGAAGTATGTGGAAAAGTATTTTCCGCCGGAAGCCAAGGCGCGGGCGCAAGAGATGGTCGCCAACATCCTGGCGGCGATGCATGACACCATCGAAGGCCTGGAGTGGATGAGCCCGGAAACAAAAAAGAAGGCGCTGGAGAAGCTTTCCACTTTCAATCCCAAGATCGGATACCCGGACAAGTGGAAAGACTACTCCAGGATCAAGCTGAGCCGGGATTCCTACTGGAACAACCAGGAAGCAGCCGCGCTGTGGAACATTCGCGAAGACAACTGGGCGCGGATCGGCAAGCCGACCGATCGCGGACGCTGGGGCATGACGCCGCCCACTTCCAACGCCTACTACAACCCGCTGCTGAATGAGATCGTGTTCCCTGCCGGCATCCTGCAGCCGCCTGCGTTCGACATGAAGGCGGTAGACGCCATCAACTACGGCAGCATCGGCGTGGTGATTGGGCATGAGATCAGCCATGGGTTCGACGATGAAGGCGCGCAGTTTGACGCACAAGGACGGCTGAAGAACTGGTGGACGCCGGAAGACCAGAAACGGTTCGAAGAACGCACATCGTGCGTGGTGCGGCAGTTTGAAGGTTATTTTATCGAGCCCAACATCCATCACAACGGCAAGCTGGTGCTGGGAGAAAGCATCGGGGACCTGGCAGGGGCCAAGATCGCGTACCTGGCGTTCAAAAAGGCGGAGAAGCAACATCCGGCGCCGACCATCGACAACTTCACGCCCGACCAGCAGTTCTTTATCGCCTGGGGGCAGTGGCGCGGCGACGCGATTCGCCAGGAAACGCAGCGGTTGATGGTGCAAGGCGATCCGCATCCCATCGCCAAATATCGCGTGATAGGGCCGCTCTCCAATCTGCCGGAGTTTGGAGCGGCATTCAGCTGCAAAGCGGGCGCGTCCATGGTGCGCACGCAAGACCGTTGCGAAGTGTGGTGAGAAGGGTCTAGGACGAAAAGGAAAAAGGGACGCAGAGGTTGCTGCGTCCCTTTCCCTGTTCAGGCGCGCTCGGCCAGGCGCCGCCCAAACTAACGTTGCCTAACGCCGCTGCCAGGGACCGCCGTTGTAGCCATTCTGGTAGGCCTGCACGTAAGCTTCGCGATAAGCAGCCTTGTAGTCGTTCTTATTGCCGAAGCGCGGGTCATAGCCGCGGTCGGCATGCTTGTAGCTGCCGTCGTGCGTGGGGCGATAGCTGTGCCCGGTACGCCGGTCGTTCACGCCGTCATTGAAACCATCCTGCGAGCCGAATTGGCGCGCGGAGTTCATGTAGTAAATTCCGTTGGGGCCGCGGCCGCGGTCGCCGCCGTAATAACCGTCGTCGCGATCATGGTCGCCGTCACCGCGCCACGATGCGTTCACTTCGCGATAGCCACGGATATAGCCGCTGCGGAAAGCGCGGACGTCGTCCGCCTCGCGGTAGCGTCCTGTGGCCTGGTAGTTGGCAGAACGGCGGTGCTCGGCGTCCCAGCGACCCTGGCGATAACCATCGCGAAACGCCTGGCGATCGTCATCGTCACGCTGCTGCCCTCCCCACTGCACCGGCACCACCGCCTGCGCCGTCGCCAAGGCGGAAGCACCGCAAATCACCGCAGACCCTAACAGCATCGCTCTCAAGTACCTCATAAAATCCTCCTGGTCCGTGCCCTTACTGCTTGGCACTGACTTCCGACTCATGTGGACTCAAACACGCGGCGGCTGATCATGACTCTCTGGTTGTGGTTAAGTTGTGTAAATGTCTGTTGAGTCTTAACGGTATGGGGTAGATGGGTTCCCTCTGGGGAAGTAAGAACGTGCTTAAACAATTTCACCTAGGCGTGTATTTCCGTCGCGATGTTGCGGGCGAATTCAATCTCGCGCGCGCGTTGCGAATAACCTGGGATGGATTGCGCGGGAGCATTTGCGAAATGCCGCACCAGCTTCTGCAGGTACTCGTGCATCGGTGTGTACTCGATGCCGAGAGCGGCTTTACTCCGCGCGTTGTCGAGAGATGACATCCAGGAGCCGCTGAAGGGCGAACAATCCGGCAACAGCGCCGCGGCCTGGAGCCTGGCCCTGGGAGCACGCACAAGGCGAAGCGGTGTTTGCGTAAACTCAGCGAGCATCCCAAGAAACTGTTCCAGTGAAAGCGTTTCGTCCTGGCCGATGTTATAGGCTTCGCCTTTGCCCAGATCGCTCTGCGCCAGGCGAACAATGGCCTGCACCACATCATGGCCGTAAACATGGCGCAACGGCAGGCCGGGACCTTCAGGCACAAGGATGGGGCCGCCATCGCGCAGACGAAGCCAGTAGCCATGGATGCGGCCGTAGTGATCGCGCTCGCTGTTGACCATGGGCAAGCGAAGACTGGTGTAAGGAAATTTGCGCTCAGACCAAGCAAGGGCAAATACGTCTTCCGCCTGGCGCTTGTCGTGGCCGTAAAGCCAGTTGCTGTGCTCGTGTTCGTCGGCAGCCGGAGGCTCGGCCATCACCGGCCCTTCGTAGTCCTGTTCCTTGAATGGCCGCTGAACACCCAGCCGGACCAGGTAAACCTGTCCGGTCGAGAGAAAAATGTAGCGGCCAGCGCGTCCCGAGAAAAGCTCAACCACTACTTGAGCTTCCGGGCCGGTGTACAGCGTGGTGTCAACCACCAGGTCGAATTCCGTTTTGCCAACAGCGGCGCGAAGTTGAGCAGGATCGGTACGGTCGGCGCGCAGGCGCTCGACCTCGCGGGGCAAATCGTCCGCGGTGACTCCGCGATTGAGGGCTGAAACCTGGTATCCGTGTTCAAGCAGCGCTTGAACAATGCCCGGGCCGAGATTGCGAGTGCCGCCGATGATGAGTGCACGCATGAAGATTTATTGTAAGGCCTGAGACGCAACAGCGGGCACGGCAGAGCAAGCACTGCTATCGCGAGATGGTGGTGTAAAACGCGTTGTTCCCTGTCCGCAAATCCTTCCCATAGATAAACACCACACCCACGCCAAGCACGCGCAGGGTGGTCTGAGCGCCGGTATCGACCAGCCACTCCTCGGAACCAAGCGAGCTCGTTGCACCGGTGATCTTGCCCAGATCAACGAATGGGCCAAGCTTGAGCGTGATCAAGCCGTTACTATAGAGATTTTTGGCGGTGTCCCAATTGGAGAGAAGGAAATCCTGGCCCAGGGGCGCGCTGCCTTTGCGGCCGCCGCGCGTGCCGATGTGGGCGCGGAGCATTAGGTCATTGTCACGCTCCATGCCGAGCATAAAAAGCTGGTCGAACGGCGCCTGGCCGAAGGTTTTTGCGCCGCGCACCAGCCATCGGGTCTCGTAGTCGTCGCCGCGCGACTGGGGAAACCAGCGGGCTTCAAGAGATCCTTGAAGATTCTGGAATGACTGTTGCGGCGACGACCACAGCCTCGCGGCCTGCACCTCACCGGCGGTAGTGACCGTCAGCCGGCGTTCCGGCGAGTGCAGAAGCGTGTAGGTAATGCCGGCGGATTCTCTGAGCTCGAATCCCTGAGCAAGCAGTTGCGGCGTGAGAGCTGTTCCAGGCACAACGCCGCGGTAATCGCGATGAGAGAGTTCCACGCCCACGGACCAGCGCCATCGCCAG
>DASVFK010000326.1:0-8997 GCA_036380095.1 Candidatus Angelobacter sp.
CAGCCATGAGATGTACAAAGCCGGGGCGGGACGCGGGGCCATCGATCCTTGCTTCCCGTCGAAGATCGGCATACCGCACGTTTACAACCTGATCTGGGTCAAGCACGCCAAGAAACCGCTGGACGTGATCTTTTTCCCCATGATCGACGTGCTGCACACGTTCATGAAGAAGTGCACCGGCTCCAACGCCTGCCCCACGGTCACGGCCACGCCCGACGCGGTGAAAGCAGCCTTTACCAAGGAGAACGACGTCTTCGCCGAGAATGGCATCCGCTATCTCGATCCCATTCTCAATCTGGCCGACCGCAAGCTGTTTGCCTACCAGATGTTCCAGGCATGGGCGCCGGTGCTGGGACTTTCTGAAGAGGAGAACCATCGCGCCATCGAAGCCGGCTTCCAAGCGCTCGACGAATGCGACTCCGGCCTGCGCCGCCGCGCGCGCGAGGTGCTGGACAAACTGGAGCAGGAGAACCGCATCGGCATCGTGATGCTGGGCCGGCCCTATCATCACGATCCCGGCGTGAACCACGAGATCATGGACGAGTTTCAAAAGCTCGGCTATCCGATCTTCTCGCAGAGCACGTTGCCGCTGGATGAAGATCTGCTCGATCGTCTGTTTGGCGATGAAGTCCGCGCTGGCGTGATCAGCCATCCCACCGATATCAGCGACGTGTGGAAAAATGCCTACTCGGCCAGCACCAACCACAAGATCTGGGCAGCCAAGTTCACCGCACGGCATCCTAACCTGGTGGCGCTCGAAATTTCCAATTTCAAATGCGGGCATGACGCGCCCATCTACACCGTGATTGAAGACATCATCGAGCAGTCAGGAACGCCGTATTTCGCTTTCAAGGACCTGGACGAGAACAAGCCGACCGGCTCCATCAAGATCCGCGTTGAGACCATCGACTACTTCCTCAAGCGCTATCGCGAGGACCTGGTCGGAAAGAGCCAGGCGGCAACCGAACTGGAGAAGCAGCTGGCGGCCTATGAACGAAAATTGCGCGCCCGCGTTCCCGCGCCCGCGCAACAAAGCGATATGGCGCTCGCTGGATAAAGAACCCCGCTACGGAGGTACGCCATGACCGTTATGACCGACGAAAAGCGAGTGATGTTTGAGATTTACCGCGATGCCGACGACCTGGGCAGATTTCGTGTGGTGTACTTCACTGAATTGGGCGAGCATGAGAAAGAGCTGGAAATCGCCGCGGCTTTTCGCGGCGAGCACGTCTTTGACGGGTTCATCCTCACCCGCGATAGGTTTCAGGCCAAGAGCGCGATCAACTCGATCCTTGACCGGTTGAATCAAGGTGAACGAGTTGATGGGTCAGAGATTGAA
The DNA here is from genome assembly GCA_036380095.1 of Candidatus Angelobacter sp. GTDB lineage: Bacteria > Acidobacteriota > Terriglobia > Terriglobales > Acidobacteriaceae > Angelobacter. Next base: position 1,340 of record DASVFK010000326.1, read on the forward strand.
TTGGCGCTTCGGCCGTTCATGCCGTAAGCCGCGGATCGCGCCCCTCATTGCTCTCCGAACAACGTGCATTTAATACCGCGTCGGTCCGGTGCCTGGGGCCACAGGAACTTAGGCTGAGTTTTTGGTGAACCCGATCTTATCTTTGTGGAGCACAGGCACTCTTGCCTGTGCCTGGCTGTCCCTCTCGGGAATCCTGAGGTACAGACTGGAGAGACCGTGCCACACACTTCTGAGTTTGACCTTCCCAAAAACTGCCGCGTCGAGATCGAAATTCTGGAAATTGAAATTCTGGAGTGGATTCGTGCCAGCGGCTTTACTGCCTTACTTCGTGGCCGGCGGATAATCCTTGAACATCTCCGGAATGACCTTGTTCACCGTGTCGTAGATTTTGCTGCGCTTCTCGTAGTCCAACTTGGCCTCGCCTGATCCGCGCCAGACGAGCCGCTGCTTTCGCGCATCCGCCAGGTCGATGATCAGTGTTCCCTTCACCACCGGGGGCAGCGCGGTGGCGGGCAAGGAGCCGGTCCACATGGTGGCGTTGGGAGTAGGAATGCCGCCGGTCGAGAGATTCCCGGGATCGGTTTGCGCGAATGCACTTTGCGCATCACCGCCCGCGTAGTACGAAACCAGAACGTCAGGGTCTTTTTCCACTTTGCGCAGGCCCTTGGCAGCGAGCTCGTGGTCAATATCGGCAACGATGAGCGTGGCCACCAGCGGCTGGATCGGCGAAGGCTGCTGCTGCGTCCAGGCGTAGGTCTTGAAGCCGGAGAAGTCGGCTGATTTGTCATACCCGGTCTTGATCTTCTGCGCAAAGGCCAGGCCGGCAAACAGAATCAGCATGGCCGGGATTTGTCGCCCTGGTCTAAACACCTTCTTTGAGATGTTTGTGCCGCTCGGGCCGTTGTTTCCATCGATGTAGCCGGACACACCTTGGAAAAATAGGCTTTTTCGAAACGGAACAACAACTTGAGACTGTAACGGTTTCGCTGCTGCGAGCACTTACTATCGAGGATGGTATTTGGAGCAGGAAATCATTTATAGTGTTGGCGATTCTTGCGCGGGAATGCCGGAACGAAGGAGGCGGAAAGAACCCCGGGCCTGGATCAGTCGTTTTCTTCTTGCCGGGAATCATCGGTTTTCTGCGATTCCTGCGCTTCTCGCTCCTCACGCGTCGGCACGCTTGGCAGCGGCCGGCGAGGATGGATTTGCCGTGGACCCGCAGGCGGCGGCGAATCCAGGTGTTTCACCACCACTTCGCCAGAAGGCTTCAAAGGGACGCCCTGGGAAGGCGGGTGCTCGTCATTTTCATCCCGAGGTTTTGGGGATTTTTGCTCGTCAGCCATCACGGTTACACCATTTCACATTGTAGCGCTGGCGTCTCATGATTACCGCGAGATCCAACAGTTTTTTCATGAGCAGGAGTGCTGAGTATGGCAAGCAATCAAGAAAAAAATGCAGGTAAGAAGCCGATTAAGACCGCGGGCCTTGGCTCCGGCAAAGCGTCCGCCATGGCGCTACGCGGGTCCGCGAAGACCATCGAAGTGCGCCGCCTGGCGACGCCACCCAAAATCGAGAGGCCGAAACGAATCCACCCCAGGCGTTTGCTGCCGTTTGTTCCCGAAGGGCGTGAGCGGCCGTTTCACAGCCTTAACACTCGTGCCATTATCCACCACGCGGAAGCTGCCGGCCTGGACATACAGGTGGTGCTCAACACGGAATTGACACAGCCGGGACAAAGTCATACAGCGGGCAACGTAGGCGAGCCCAGCGTCTCGATCAACGGCGACGTGGTTTTCTACACCGGAAACTGGTACGCGGCAGTGTCAACGGATGGCGGGAAAACCTTCAGCTTCATCGATCCTAAAAACATGGCCCAGCCCAATGATCCGGCTGAAGTCACCTTCTGCTGCGATCAGGTAGTCAACTACATGCCGGCCATTGACACCTTCGTATGGCTGCTGCAGTACGGCCCCGCTAGCGGGGACAACATCCAGAGACTGGCGTTCGCCAAAACAGCAGATGTAAAGGCGGGCCGTTGGCGGATTTTCGATATCACGACTCAGGCGCTCGAGGTGCCCGGGTTCTTTATGGATTTTCCCGACCTTGCGGTAGGGGCCAATTCCCTTTATGTCACCACCAACTGCTTCGGCCCGGACCAGCAAACCGTAGGGTCGGCGGTCATCAGAATTCCGCAAAGCAGCATCGCCCAGGGAAATCCTACAGCGGAAAAATTCGTCTCCATGGACTTGTTCAGCTTTCGCGTGGCGCAGAACTGCGGTGAAACCGGGTACTTTGCCGCGCACCGGGATACCAGCACCTTGGCTGTGTTTTCCTGGCCTGAAGGCCAGCCCGGGCCAACTTCGCAAGATGTGCCCGTGGCCCGCTGGATCGGCACCAACGGGTACATCTCACGCACCCCGGATGGCCGGCGCTGGCTCGATCGCGCTGACCCCCGCATCACCGGCGCCACCCAGGCCGGCGATGAACTCTGGTTTGCATGGAGCGTGGATGCCGATTCCAACCATCGCGCCCAGCCGTTTGTCCAAATGGCAAGAGTCAACAGTAAGGACATGAGCCTGATTGAAAACGTCAATCTATTTGATACCGATTCCGCCATTTGTTACGCGGGACTGGCTACGAATGCCAGCAACGAAGTCGGTGTCTCATACATGATCGGCGGAACGGTGTTCCCGTCGCACGTTGTCGGCATTCTCGGCCCGGACCCCGACAATCGCAGGAGCCTGGTGGTAGGCAGGGGTGAACGCAGCCCGTTGCCTGACCGTCAGGGCCATTTCGATTGGGGCGATTATCTAACGGCACGGCCGGTTTTTCCCGCGCGCAAGCTGTTTGCCGCCGGCGGCTACACCTTCAAGGGCCAGCAAGATGCCGACAACCAGGACGCAACCCCGCGTTTTGTGATTTTTGGCCGCACCGCCGATGTCACTCCTGGCGGCGGGGATGGAGGCGGAACAGGAGCCGTTGGCGGTGGCGATGGCGGCGAACCTGGTACCGGCGGAGGCGCCGGTGGCGATGGCGGAGTGGATTTTGGCGACGGTCCTGTCACCGATGTGAACAAGCTCAAGACCGTCAGCGCTGCCGTGGCGGCGCAGATCAAGGCTGCGTGCGGCGTGCATGGCGGCCTGCAGGCGGCCCCCAGGCCGGTGGGAATGTTGCCTCAATTCGTGACCAAGCCGGGTACAGAGCGCTGGCCGGTCAAGACCGGGCAGGACCCGGACCGCAATCGGGTGGGAAAGAACATCATCAACGGGGAAGACCTGGGAGCAGGAATTGTTCCGGCCACGGTTGAAGAGTTGATCAGTTTTTCGCGGCCTGCGGGCTTGGAAGACATCAAGGCCGATCCTCCTGAGTTTCAGAGCAAACGGACCGAGCCTGCTGAAACCGTTATCTGGCGTGTGGAAGCTACCATCACAGTGGTGAATTCAGAAAAAGACGGCGACCGGCACCTGGTGATTCAGGGAGCCAGCGGGGCCACCATGGTGGCGGAAGTGCCCACACCAACCACTAGATTCATCGGCGATTCACCCTGGCTCGCCAATATCAAGGAAGCGCGTCAGGCGGTGGACGACAAACTGATCCGCCAATTGAATCCGCGGGATTTCGTTTTACCGCCGGGTGGCGGAAAGCTGGTCCCGAGAAACTCCCTTTCCGGCGACTTTCCCGCGGCCCCTCTGGCTGCCTTCAGAATGCCGGAGTCCTTCGTGACCCAGGAGGAGGGACAGGAAATGCCAATGCCTACGTTCCAAACCGCCGTGAAACCCACAGCGGTGCGGATCACGGGAGTCGGCTTTTTTGATCGCGCACATGGCGCAACCGGGGCCGCGCCGAACGTAATCGAACTCCATCCTGTACTGAAGATCGAGTTCCTGTAAAGCGCTGAGATTGGTGCTATGGAAAATGGTTTCGGAGCGATCGCCGTGGTCGCGTTCTGGACTGTGCTGATCGCCGAACTGGTAGGAGACAAAACGCTCTATGTCATGGCCACGCTGGCCTTGCGGTGCCGCTTGCACACGCTATTCGGCGCGTTCGCGCTGGCCAGCGCGGCCAAGATGGGGATCACGGTTGTGCTGGGCAGCGCGATCATGGTTTTCCAGTCGCCCTGGACCGGAGTGGTCAGCGCCGCAGCATTCTTCATCTCTGCCATCCTGGTTTGGGTGGAAGACCCGGAGGATGTCGCCAAGAGTGAATTGCAGCAACGAGGGTCGCGGGGGGCGTTGGCGTGGTTTGGCTTCTTCTTCCTGGCTGAATGGGGCGACCCCGGGCAGATCGCGGCCGCGGCGCTCGTGGTTAAATCTCATCTGGTGCTGGGGACCTGGCTGGGCGCCACCGCCGCGGTACTGCTGAAAGGAGCTGTGGCTGTCACCCTCGGACTGAAACTCCGCGAGCGGCTGCCGGAACGCACCTTGCGCGTCCTGGCAACCGTCTCTTGCGGCACACTCGGTGTGCTGGCCGTCATTCATGTTCTCCTGCCGCGGTGAAGTAGCGGTTGCGAAAGCCTTGCCCGGGCAAGCTCGCCAAACTCTCAAGTGCAGAACAAGATTACTTGTGTCCGCCCCTGGCCTGCCGGCATCGAAAGCCCCATGGAGGAAGCTATGTACATTGTGACCGGAGCAACCGGGAATACAGGAAGCGTCGTCGCAAGCCAGCTGCTGGCCAAGGGCCAGAAGGTGCGGGTCATCGGCCGGAGCGCGGAGCGCCTGCAGCCGCTGGCCGCGAAGGGCGCCGAGCCTTTTATCGCAGATGCATCCGATGCAGCGGCGCTCGTTAAAGCATTCAGCGGCGCGCAAGGTGTTTATGTTGTGGTTCCACCCAATCTCAAGAGCAATGATTTTCGCGCCGAGCAGGGCCGCATTTCCGATGCGTTTGCCCAGGCGCTCGCACGCGCCGGCGTGAAACGCGCGGTCACCCTGAGCAGCATCGGCGCGGACAAGCCGGCCGGCACGGGACCCATCGCCGGGCTGCACGAACTGGAAGAAAAACTCAACCGAATCGCCGGACTCAACGTCCTGCATCTGCGCGCGGCCTACTTCATGGAGAACACGCTGGCGCAGGCGGGCATCATTCACGCCTTGGGAAAGACCGCCGGCCCGCTTCGCCCGGACGTGAAAGTTCCCATGATCGCCACGCACGATATTGGGCTGGCTGCCGCGCAGGCGCTGTTGTCGCCGGACTTCCACGGTCACGAGACGCGCGAGCTGCTCGGCCCGCGCGACCTGGACTACAACGACGTCACCGCGATCATTGGCAAGGCCATCGAAAAACCGGACCTCAGTTACGTGCAGTTGCCGGACGAGCAGCTTCGGCCTGCGCTCCAGCAACTGGGTCTCTCCGCCAACGTGACGGGCCTGCTTCTGGAGATGGCGGCGGCCATCAACTCCGGGCACGTGCGCGCCCTGGAGCCGCGTTCTGCTCGTAACACCACACCAGCAACGTATGAGAAGTTCGTGGCTGAAACCCTTGTTCCGGTTTATAAGGGGCAGATTCGCGCGGCATAAGTCGCAGTCTTGCCGAAACTAGCTTCTAATTGAGCCCGCCCTTTCGGCGGGCCTTTTGCATGCCACAGGACCTGTTGTGAGCCCGGCCGTATCCCCAAATCCCAATCCTAAGTGCCTTGTATCCAGCAATTTGCAATGGTTACGAAAATAATGTTGCGTTAGGTACATGTCCTAAAGTACAATGATAAATATGTCCTAATGGACAATGTACTACAGGACTAGACCCAAGGGACGCGCAGCGCCCTGTTTTACGACGGATGAGGACGCTATGCATATAAATCGCAATCATTTCTCCGCTTCCGGGGTGGCCGCGGTGCGTCAAAAGCACCCGGCTACGGCCCTTCCAGTAGATAAGTTAACTTCACACGGCCAGTTCAAGCTGGCGATCGCCCGCGTGGCCATGGTGCTGGCGGCGGTGTTCACGCTTCGCTATTTCTACTGGCGTTTGTTCCATACCATGAATCCCGCGGCCAGGCTGTTTTTCTGTGCCTTCCTCGCCGCGGAAGGGCTGAGCTTCTTTGAAAGCGCGCTCTTTTACTTCACGGCCTGGAGCCCCACACGCTACTCCAAACCGAAACCGCTGAGCGGCCGGACCGTGGACGTCTTTATTCCCACGTACAACGAGCCGGTCGACCTGTTGCGCGAAACGGTGCTGTGCGCGGTGAACATGCGCTACCCGCACAAGACCTTCGTCCTGGATGACGGGCAGCGCCCTGAAGTGCGGAAGCTGGCCGAAGAGTTCGGCTGCGGCTACATCACGCGCGAGGACCGGCAACATGCCAAGGCGGGCAACCTGAACAACGCGTTGCGCCAGACCAGCGGCGAGTTCATTGTGACGCTGGATGCCGATCACGTGGCCTCGCCCGAGCTGATCGACGAAACCCTGGGCTTCTTTGCCGATGAAAACGTTGCCGTGGTGCAGGGCACGCAGGATTTCTACAACCTGGATTCGTTCCAGCACCTGGTGAACTGGCGCACGCGCGCCGGCTGGCAGCAGCAGGAGCTGTTCTTCAGCGTGATCCAGCCGGGCAAAGACCGCCACAATGCCGCGTTTTACTGCGGCAGTCCGGGCATCCTGCGGCGCAGCGCGCTCGACCAGATCGGCGGCTTTCCCACCGGCACGATCACGGAAGACATGCACACCAGCCTTCGCCTGCAGAAGAAAGGCTGGCGCGTGCTCTATTACAACCGCACCTTGGCGCGCGGGCTGGCCCCGCAGACTTTCACCGGCTTTGCCACGCAATGGCAGCGCTGGGGTAAAGGCGCCATGCAGGTGCTGCGCCAGGAAAAACCCCTGCGCAGCCCCGAGCTTAACGTTCCACAGAAGATTTCCTACTTCAGCTCGTTTTACTTCTATTGGATGAGCTGGGTGAAGCTGTTCTTTGTTCTCACGCCCATCCTGTCCCTCTTGTTCGGAAAGTTTCCCCTCTATACCGACCCTGCGTCCTACGCCAGCTTCTTCCTTCCGTACTTCTTCGTGAATCTGGCGTGCTCGGTGCTCTTGCAAGGTGGTGTGCGCGGTTTCCTGCTGGGCGAAGAGTTCAACCTGCTGAAGATGCACGTGCTCATGAAGAGCCTGGGCGGACTGTTTGAGCGCGACCAGAAATTCAAGGTCACGCCCAAGGCGCGGGCAGCGGCGGCGCGCGCCGGCGAGTTGCTGGTACCGCTGGTCCTGGAAGTGGCGCTGGTCGCTTCACTGGTAGCGGGAATCATTCGAATTCAACACGTCGCGCTGTGGGGCTACATGTTCTGGGCGCTGGCGGTCAACATCGCCTGGGCCATCGTTTTCATTTACATGATCGGACGCGTGCTCGTGCGCTCGCTGCGGACAGAAGAGCAGCGCTCAAGCTATCGCTTCCGGGCCCATCTGGATATTCCGATGCGCCTGGTCTACACGGACGGCGAAGGCCAGAGGGTGGAGCGCGAGCACTTTGCCCGCAACCTGAATCGAACCGGGGTGTCGATCACGCTGGAAGAGGCCATTGTCCCGGGCACGCACCTGGAACTTGAGTTATGGCTGCCGGACCACACGGTGCATGCTACGGGCGAAGTAGTGCGCAACCAGGTATTTCGTGTGGAAGGCCGGATCAAGATCGCCAACGGCATTCGTTTCCAGCACATTGCCACTTCCGACCAGGACGAGAT
>DASVFK010000327.1:0-9751 GCA_036380095.1 Candidatus Angelobacter sp.
GAGCCATGAAACTAGATATCATGTGAAGATCGTACTCACTATTCTACGGCGATTTCAAGCACCGGCCACAAACATAGGATGGAACTGGCCAATAAAGACCATCACAGCACCATCTGCTTGGCTTTGCGGCGCTGGAAGAAGTAACTGATCCACAGGGACAAAGCGATTGCACCAAAGACGATTCCCAGGGTCGGCTCACTGCTGAAGAAGACCCAGACCAATTTGCCGTTCTGTATTCGGAAGAAGAACAGGATTAGCGTGTAAAACCACGCCAGCCACAGGAACTTGGTGTGTGCAGGCATGGGGTCCTTGCGCCGCCGCATGTAGATGAAGAGCATCCAGAAGAAGCTCGCCATCGCCGTAAAGATCATCCCAACCAGGGGCGACTTGTCCCACATGATCCAGACGAGCTTGCCGTTCTGGAAGCGGAACAACAGCAGCATCAGGGTGAAACTCACGGCCAGCCATAGAAACGAGCTTTTTGTTTCCGTAACCTGGCGGGCACGCTCCAGGGCGAGCTTTTCCCTGGCGCTGTCGAGCGAGGCAGCGGGGACCTTCAGGCCCTCCAGCGGGCCACCAGCGGAGCGGGCGGTCTTTTCGAACTCCGGGTATTGGCGGAAGTAATCTTCCACCAGGGCGCGCGTGGCCGCGCTGGCCTCGCCGGAAAAATACGCCGGCAACAGATCGATGATGACGTCTCGCTCCACCTTCATGGGTCCACCTCCTGAAACAGCTCGCGCACGCGCATCAGCTTGAGCCGGGCGCGATGCACTTTCACTTTCACCGTGGTCACTTGCAACTCCAGGGCGTCTGCAATTTCTTCATAGGGCATCTCCTCCTGCACACGCATGAGCAGGGCCGCGCGGTCCACCTCCGGAAGCTGGCGCAGCGCGGCGATCACCGCATCCAGTTCAGCCTTGTGTTCGGTGCGCTCGGCCAGGCTGGGCCGGGAGTCCGGCATGGTCTCATCCAGTTCGGTGTTGCGGCGGGTGCGGCGCAGATGGTCGCGATACAGGTTGCGCGCGATGGTAAACAGGTAGGCCTTTACGGTGGCTTCCCTGATTTTGCCGCGTGCGGTCCAGGCGCGGACGAACGTTTCTTGCGTTATGTCGTCCGCCAGGGCCCCTTCGCCGCACAGGAACAGGGCAAACCTGCGCACCTGCGGGGCGTAGCTCTGGTACAAACTGTGGAAGTCCGTCATGCGGCAGACTGGTCGTTAAAGATACAGGATACGGCCAGGAAAGTTACAGGCGTAAACATAGGGTTGATTCCACCACGGAGACACGGAGGCACGGAGAAAACGCAGAGAAAGTAGAGGAGAGGCAAAAGGACACTCCACAACACATGGCGTGGCTTCCGGCGAGCGGATCAGGACGCTAGCGGATCACACTAAGACGGCCGAAGCCCCCACAGAAGAATTCCGGCCCGGAGCCGGTGCAAAAGCAGGAAAGCCAGGTCCGTTTCCAGACCTGGCTCCGTTTGCCATTTCCTCCCCCTTTGGAAACAGCAAGCTGTATTGACCTTTCCTTACCAGAGAGGCTTGCCCTTTTCGTCGCGGAAGACAAACGTTTCATTTCCGACCGCGACCGAACGCGCCAGCATCGCCGGCTTGCCCTCAAAGTCAATCTTCACGCCCACGACCCTCACCTCATCGCCGGCGCGGAACTTGATCTCGTAGTCCTTCATGAAACTGGCGGGCGCCAGATGGACTTCCAGCGGATCTCCCTCGGCTTTGATGGTGAAGTGCGAACCAACTGTGCCCGAGACCGGACAATGGTAATCCTTGGTGTCCTGAATTTTTCCTGTGACCGTGACTTGCTTGGCGGGATCATAAGAATACTTGGCCTGCACTTGCGATTGCACAACGCAAGCCACACCCAGGAACCCCAGCAACATGGTCGCGACAACGACTGAGAAGCCCTTCATGGCCGCCTCCCTGATGCCACAAGTGTGCCGTGAGAAACCAAATTGCTGCTGTGATGACGGTCACAGGAGATGAAAAGGGCCTTGGCTCTTGGCTTTTGGTATTTGGTACTTGGCTCTTGGTACTTGGCACTCATTGGCGAAAGCCGCATGAACCGCGGCCGAAAGGCTCCTTGAAAGCGCTCTTCGGCCGTATACATAAAAACCAAATATCAATTTCAATCGAACTCGCACGCCGGCGCCTTTACCATCCGCCTCCGCCGCCGCCACCGCCGCCACCCCCGGAGCCTCCACCGCCACCGGAGCCGGAAGAAGAACCAGGCGCGGTGGATGCCGACGAAACCGCGCTCGAAAATGAGCCGCTGAAAGAAGACGTAAACTCTGAAGCCGAAAAAGACCCAGAGCCCACTCCCGAGTACCAGGATGGAGCATAACCCACGCCACCGCCCTGGGCCTGCGCTCCCGCAGCCGCGGCCAGCACCTGGGCAAACTGCTGCGCCCATGCATGCTCCACGCCCAGCGCCAGGGCGTAAGGAAGGAAGCGCTCAAACAGTTCCGGCGTGCGCGCTACGGGCGCCATGCGATTGAGCCGGTCGCCCTCCACAGCGCTCAGGAACGTTTTGAAACCGTCCACCCGGTCCAGCACCTCTCTGCCTGCGCGCGTGGGCGCTTTGAGCAGGTGATGAAAGAGGACATTGCTTCCCATAGCGCTCAGCAGGGCTAGCAGGGCAGCCGATCCAACGCTGTGACCGAGCACGACGATTCCGAACACCTCACCGCCAAGGAATGGAATCGCGAAGAGTGTGATGACCAATGCGGGAACAATGTACAGCAGCCCGTCCGCGCGCACGCTCTGCCACGCGCGTATGACTTGACGCAACAAGAAGTAGACACCCAGCGACCAACCAGTCAGCCACACGCTCATGAAAATTCCTACCGCTGCCCCCTCGCCGCCGCTCAAGAGCAGAACTGCGCCAGCGGTCGCCACGCTCAGGGCAACGCCCGGCCATAGATAACGGACGTTGGTGACAAACATAGTCTTTTCCATGCTGCCCTGGAGTGAGTTTTTGAGCGCTGTCTGCGCTCTTTGCAGGCGAGAGTGATTTGTCTGTTCCAGGTCAAGCGTGTCGCCGCTTTCGAACAGAATATTCACCAGGCTTTTTTCCTCCGGGGCAAGCTTCATTCGCGCTTCGCCGCCTGGCTTGCGCGCCAGATGATAAGTGCCGGCATCGTCGCGCTGAATCGTAAGGGCCCCTTTTGCCGCCAAACCAAGGATCGCGGAGGTGAAGACTTTGGCGTCAAAGCCCATGTTTTTGAGATACCGCATAGCGCCGGGTGAGAGATTGTCCTGTGGCTCATACAGGGGAACCAACGTCCCGCCGGCAGGGTCCTTCCCCACCATGACCCATACCACCATGTAATACGCCAGAATCACGACCATTCCGGCCAAGCCCGCCATGGCGCCGCGGTTGTCCTGAAGAAACCATCTGAGTTTTTGCTGCGCACTGGGCTCCTGAAAGTAGCCCTTGGGCCAGGTCACGACAATCGCGAGCCCCTGCCGCGGCTCCAGCCCTCCCGCCTGAAACACGGGATTGCTTTCCTTATCGCGGCTGGCGGTAAAGTTCGTTCCCTTCTCGCCTTGATAGCCTCTATATGCGGTGAGTTCGGTAACCACATTGCGCACCTGCGCCGGCAATACCACTGTTGCTGTCGCCTGATCGATGGCAAATTTCCAGCCATTCCCGGTGACGTTCCAGTAAAGCTCGTCATGGTCTTTGAAGAAGCCCAACTGGCGGTTGGTGCGATAGGTGAACTCGTAAGCGTGCCGGCCCGGTTGGAGCAGCGTAGCAGAAGCACCGAAGTAAACGCGCGCTCCGTTGCTCATCGCTTCCGTGTGGTACGACTCAACGCGGCCGTCGCGCAACAGGCTGACAATCTCAAAGGCCACGGTGTAAGCGTTACCCCCGTGGTCCTTGTAGCGCGTAGGAAATTCGCGGTAAATTCCGTGGCGAATGTTCTCACCCTCCGCTTGCACCACGATCGTTTCTTTCACCAGCATGCCGGCATCGGGATTGACAAGAATGTGGGAGTCAAACGAAACGATCCGCTCGGTCTGGCCGGCCAGCGGCAGGGCCAGCCCAAGCATGATCAAGACCAGGATCAGACGAAGGAGTCTCATGGATGGATGAAGCCACTATAGCCCACCATCACGAATCTGCAGCGGACAAATTTCGGGCACCACGCCTTCAGCGCAAAGAGCTTAGAGCCTTGATCTGAGTCTTCAGAACTCGCGTTTCGGCTCGGCCTGCTCCTGGCCCACTCGTCCCACAACGATTTCGGCGCGATAGTAGTTTTCGCCGCGAACGGGAGATCCGGCCATGCGGCGCAGCATGTTGATCTGGCCGGTGTGGGTGAGCGCGTCAGCAACGGCGCCCTGAAACAGCTTCTCTGGAGGCGAGGCCAGCGGCTGATCGGAAGCAAGGTAATCGTCCAAGGCACGCAGCGCCTTGAAAAAGCGCTCCACTTCCTGCGGCCAGGGCAAAGGCGTGGAATCCTGCCAGGCTTGGGCTCCCTTGGCGATGGAAAGCGCCCAGTCCATTAAATCTCCCATGTGGGCCAGGATATGCGCAGGCGTGCGGCCGCGCTCGCCGGAACTGAACCCGGCAAAGTTTTCCGGCGCGCCGCGCAGGGCCTTACCCGCGCGGTAAGCCAGAGTGGCCACAGTATGTCGCAACAGCTGGCGGCCAGGACCGGCAGCGGGCCGGGGGGAAGATGTCTCCATTTTTGTGTCCTCTCACGAGTGCGGCGATAAACTGAAAAAGGATACACCAAGGCGCATTGCTGCCGGGCTAAAGCAGATGTCACTTTCGCGTTGTGGTCAACACTACTCCGGCAGCTCACATCCAAGTGTGTGGTCTTTACGAAGGAGAAAAAATGAAGCACATTCTTGAGCTGTGTTTTGTGATGTTGCTGTGCCTGGGCTACAGCTGGACCCAGGACACCACGCAGAAGCAGATGAAACCCGGGCAGCCGCAGGCATCGCACGAGCACATGAGCGGGATGCACGAGCAGATGATGAAGGGCATGCAGGCGGACCTGGACAGCATGAAGGCCAACCTGCAAAAAATGAAGGCCCAGTTGGCCAGCGTGAAAGACCAGGGCGCAAAAGACCAGCTCCAGCTCAACATCGCCATGTGGCAGTCGCTGATTGACAATATGGACAAGCACCTGCAGATGATGAAGGGCATGATGGGCGGGCCAGGCATGATGCACGATCACGGAGACATGGGGCCGCATGACCATCATGAGGACCACGAACACGAGCACGGCGCCAGGCCCACACCGAGCCCGAGTCCCAAACAGTAGCGCGCTGGAGACAAGAACTGGCTTCCAGGTCAGGCAGGGAGGCCCAACCGCCACGGTACTCTGGGGTTGAGATGTTCCTCAAGTTTTCGGCGCTCGAAGGTGGAGAGTTGGTGGAACTGGACGCCGGCGCGGCCGGAAGCGTCAGACCACATGATGGTGCCGCTGAAGTTGACCGAATCGGCGCTCTCCGGGAGAGGAAGGTTGGCGCTGACCAGAGCGCCTTTCGGCAAGCTGAACGGAGCGCTTACGCAAAGTCCCGTCTGGCTGAGATTGAGGACAGTGGCGCGCTCTACCGGCCGCTGCTTGCCGTGGTGCAGCAACCTGGCATAGAGCAGGCGCAGCGTTACGGGATGGCGATACGTCAACAGCCGATGCTTGGCCATGGCGCTGTACACCGCCTTGATTCCCCGCGAAAAAACATCTGCCGTGAGCGGTTTGGGCACGATCAGGTGGATGCGCTGATCATCCACCGTCATACGACGGTTGCCGCGCAGCAAAATCGAGATGCCGTTCCAGCGGGAGGAAGGCCCCAGACAGGTGAGGCGTCCGGCTTCAGGGTCGTCAGCATCTACCACCGCCAGATCAAGCCTGCGGTTGCGGATTTTTTCCTCGAACTCCTGGACGCTGAGGGCCGTATTCAGTTCTACGCCGTACTCTCCAAAAACTTTCCCGGCTACATAAAGAGAACCGCCGTCTTTTGAAAGCAGCAGCGCCGAAAAAACGTTCTTGAGCGCCACGTTCTTGCGTTCCTTATGAAATCTATGAATCCGTGGGAAACTCAGCGGGACCATGCACCCATTGAACAGTGTTCCCCAACGCAGAAATATTAGGTGAACGTCTGATTTTGCACGGTGATTCGCATCACATTGCAGGACGAGGAGAGCGGCGGAAAAAGTACACCGTAATCCGTGGCTGAAAGGACAAGGGCTGCGCCGCCGGTTAGACGCCGCCATTGAATGCGCTCACTTGTGAGCGCCCGTTGCACGAGCCATTCCCCCAGGGAGCATACGATGGTATGCCAACAGTAACTGCTGAGCTATTAGGGCATGTGCTAACCTTCTCTAAATCCCCGCGCAACCTGGTGAACCAGCTTTGCAGTCCGATTTGAGTGCGGCGCCGGCAACGGGCCGCGTGCGTGGGGGCGGAGAGAGATTTGCGCGCTTTTGAAAAAGCACCACCGGAGGTCCAGGAGATCCTGAGCAAGCCCATCCGCGACCTGGGGCTGAAGCTGGAAGGATCGCCGCTGGAGCGCTTTGTGCAGCAGCTCTATCGCGAGCTGGAACGCAAGGGCCTGAAGAAATTTCATCCCGCGTGCTATCTCACGGACGAGTGGGGCTGCCCTTCCGGCGAACCGATCATCGGCATTCCTTTTTATCTGGCTGACCCCAAGCTGGCGGGGCTGGAGAAGGAGATGAATGACCTGGAGGACTCGCGCCAGATCATGATGTACCTTCGCCATGAAGCCGGCCACGCCATCAATTACGCCTACGGTCTGTACAAGACGCCGGAGTGGAAGCAGATCTTTGGCCCTTACCGCAAGCCTTACCGTGACCACTACCGGCCCATTCCCTTCTCGCGGCGTTTTGTGCGGCACATGGAAGGCTGGTACGCGCAGAAACACCCTGACGAAGATTTTGCCGAGACGTTTGCCGTGTGGCTGACGCCCGGCTCGCGCTGGCGCAAGCGTTATCAAGGATGGCCGGCCCTGGCCAAGCTGCGCTACGTGGACCGCATGGCCAAGCAGGTGAGCGACGCCGATCCCCTACGCGCGCGCGGACGCACCGACATCACGGTAGAGGAAATGGACACGACGGTGGCTGCTTTCTATGAGGCCGCGCTCAGCCAGCAGCCTTCGCCCGGCGACCTTCTCCTGGACACCGACCTGGAAGACATCTTCAAGGTGGGCAAGCGGCGCAAGAACGGCGTGCGTCCAGCGGCGGAGCTGCTGAAGGAAAATCGCAAATCCTTGGTGGATAAACTCACCTATTGGACCGGCGTGCAAAGGCCGCTGGTGAAGAAGCTGGTGGAATCGATTGAAGCACGCGTAGGCGGACTGGGCCTGCGCGCCGACATGAAACTGGAAAAAGAATACCTGACTGAAATCACCGTGTACGCCACCGCGCTGGCGATGAACTACATCGCACGGGGAAAGTTTGAGCAGACATGACCGCCCGGCAGGGCTGAGCAGGAAATCCTATGGACAAAATAGTCAAAGTCGCCGTGCTGTACGAGAACTGGGGATGGGAAGAAGAGCAGGCGGCCGCTCCCGAACCGGAAAAGAAGAAGCGGGGCGCCAAGAAAAAACGCAAAAAGCGCGAGAAGCACGACTTTGAAGAGATCCATGAAGCGCTGGAGAAGCTGGGCTTTGAACCGAGCTACGTGGTGCTGGATGGCGAAGACAAGACCCTGACCGGGCTGGCGCGCGCCGAAGCCGACCTCTTCTTCAACCTGGTGGAGTCTTACGCCGGCGACGACACCAAGGAGATGCAGGTGGCCGGCTACCTTGACCTTCTGGGACGGCCCTACACCGGCGCAGGGCCGCAGGGACTGTACCTGGCGCAGGACAAAGGTATCGCCAAAAAGCTGTTTGCCTTCCACGGCATCCGCACGCCGTACTTCGCCACCTGCTATCACGGCGCACTGGAGCACTCGCAGGACATCAACTTTCCCTTGATCGTGAAGCCGGTGTCAGAAGACGGCTCCGTGGGAATCGACAAAGACTCCGTGGTGGAGAGCATCAAGGACCTGATGCAGCGCATGCACTACGTCCAGGAGGAATTCGAGTGCCCGGTGCTGATTGAGGAATTCATCGAAGGCCGCGAGATCTATGCCGGCATCCTGGGCAACCAGCGGCCGGAGGTGCTGCCGCTGATCGAGTTGGACCTCTCCAAGCTGCCGGCCGGCATGCCCAAAGTCGCGGGAACAGAAGTGAAGTGGGACAAAGACAGCGAGGCCTACAAGGTAACCAAGTCCGCCCCGGTGGAAGACCTGGATGAAGAAACCACCAAAAAGCTGCAAAAGACGGCGCTGGCCGCGTACCAGATCCTGAAGCTGCGTGACTACGGCCGAATCGATATGCGCCTAACGGACAAGGGAGAGATCTACGTGATTGAAGCCAACCCCAATCCGTGGCTTTCCAGCGATTCCGAGTTCTTCATGTCCGCGAAGAAATCCGGGCGGAGTTACGCGGAGATGATCGGAGAGATCATCGATCACGTGCGCACAGACCGCAGGCGGCGCGACCGGATGCGGATCGGATATGCGGTGTGAGCAGCGTTTGCGCTCAAGTTTGATGCCAGTTGCCTTGATCGTTGGGCACGATGGCGTACTTTCTGGCCGCCCGCATGTGTGAGTGCATGACTGCTCAGTCGTGCCGACGATGTTTCTTTTGGAATTCCCGGGGTCTCACAAAAGGGGAATCAGGGTTCCTCGTGGAAATTCCCTGAATCGGCATGGCGAGCGATAGTCGCTCGGGATCCTTCGACTCGCCCTCGCTCGTTCCTCGCTCGTGCATCGCTCAGGACGACAGCGGGATGACGTTTCCCCCAATACTCGCTCAATATAGAGCTCGCTGGAGCAGCTCTTCGCGCTGCTGGGCGGTCCACGCCTTCCAGCTTACTTCGCTCACACTGGGATAGCGGGCCTTCCCAAACTTCAGCCAGGCTTCGCGATAGCGCATCCATGCCTGCTGGGTTTCCTTCAGGCCCTCCGGAGTCAAGTTGCTGGCGATGTTCCGCTTGATGGCCCGGGCCTTGTCGTAGTCTGAATTCATCGCGGTTTCTGCCTCGGCTGCTTCCTTGGCGGAGAATTTCGGCAGATCGCCGCCGGCGAGCTGTTCCAGGCTGGAAATGAATCCCCTCTCAAGGAATCCATTCTCCTGGATCTCATGGGTGCCGGTGAGGTTGATGCCTTTCGCGGCCTCGACTTTGAAGTAAGCGGCGGTTTCACGGCGCAATGTTTCAAACATTTTTTTCTGAGGCGCGGTGAACTTCGCCGCCATGGCGTCGAGCGTTCTTTCGCGTTCCAGATGGTCAAAGCGGTAGTCCAGGATGGCGCATTCCCTGTACATATGCTGGTCGCCGCTGTGGTCGCAGACGCTGAAATTGTTGCCGCTCCAGTTGGCTTGCTTGAAGCGTGCCAACTGGTGCACCCGCCCGGCAACGTCGCCCGGACCGCCGGGCACTTCGCAGCCGAGCTTGAGCGCCAGATCAAGATTGCGCACAACACCCTTGCCGTTGGCATAGACCATCATCAGGATCGTCTTGCCGGCGAACGGTTCGTTGTTGCCGCGGTCCATCTCCAGGAACGCGCATTTGCGCGCAGCAACTGGATCGGGTGTCTTGTCAAACCCAAAGTAAAGTTCCTGAGAAACGCAGCCGGCCAGCACCTTGGTTTCTTCTGCAGTCGGGCGGTCGGTTGCGGGCAAGGCCACGTCTTTGACTTCGGCGCAGAGCTTCAGCGC
>DASVFK010000328.1:0-8552 GCA_036380095.1 Candidatus Angelobacter sp.
CACAGCCCGCAGAAAAAAAGTAGCCGGATAGAGCTACAAAAAACCGTTCGCACGCAACATCTCCGTAACCAACTGCACGGGCAACCCGACCACATTGGAATAATCCCCCTCCATGCGGCTGGTCCAGCGCGCAGCGCCGCCTTGGATCGCATAAGCCCCCGCCTTGTCCATGGGCTCATTGGTGGCGATGTACTGCTGAATTTTCTCTTCTTCCAGCCGCCGAAAATGGACCTGCGTGGTACAGGCGCTCGTGGTGGTCCGTCCATCGGGAGCGACCAGGCTGACTGCCGTGGTCACCTCGTGTCCCCGGCCTGAGAGCAGCCGCAACATGCGCGCCGCATCCTCGCGGTCGAGCGGTTTTTCGAGCAGGTGTTGGTCTACCACCACGATTGTGTCCGCTCCCAGAACATACCGCTGCGGAAACTTGCCGGCCACAGCCTGCGCCTTCTCCTGCGCCAGGCGCAAGGCGTAATCAAGCGGCGCCTCTCCCGGCTTGGGTTCTTCCAGGATGTGTGCCGGATGGACCTCGATCGCAATACCGGCCTCGCGCAGCAATTCCTGTCGGCGCGGAGAGGATGAGGCGAGGATGAGAGTATGTTTCATTGAGCAATTAGCAATTAGCAATTAGCAAATGGCCATTAGCCATTAGCCATTAGCCATTAGCATTGGGCCTCTTTGCCTGGCGTCTTCAAAATTGAGTCAAGAGTTGAGCTCCCTGCACTAGCTGTGCTAGTTGCCAGCTGCTAATTGCCAATTGCCAATTGCTGGGTCTACCGTGCATCCTCACTCTATGGGAGTTCCGTCTCAACCATACGTGAAAACCCAGGTTCCAGGCAAAGCAGTTGAAGGCATGCTCGGCGCCACGCTGGCAGGCGACGTATGCGAATTTCGTGTGTGGGCGCCCTCGGCCCGGCGTGTCACGTTGCGGCTCATGACTGCTGGGGTCCCCGACGCGCCCGGTTTTGGCGCGTTGGGGCAGGGCGATGGTGTGCTTGATCTGGCCATGCCCTACACGGAAGACGGTCAGTTTGCCCTGGAAGCCTTTGCCCGCGCCGGAGACCGCTACTTTTATATTGTGGACGATCACAAGCCGGTTCCCGATCCGGTTTCTCGACTGTTGCCGGAAGGCGTGCATGGCCCCACGGAGATAGTCGATCCGCAAGCTTTTGTCTGGTGCGACCAGCAATGGCGCGGCCTGCCGCTCAAGGATTACATCATCTACGAGCTGCACATCGGCACATTCACGCCGGAGGGAACGTTGGATGCGGCGATCGCCAAACTTCCTTACTTGAAACAGCTCGGCATCACGGTGATCGAACTGATGCCGGTTGCCGCGTTTCCGGGCACGCGCAACTGGGGCTATGACGGCGTCTCGCCGTACGCGGTGCAGGCCAGCTACGGCGGGCCGGAAGGACTCAAACGCTTAGTCAACGCCGCGCATGCGGCCGGCCTGGGTGTGGTGCTCGACGTGGTCTACAACCATCTCGGCAATGAAGGCAATTATCTCCAGCTCTTCGGGCCGTATTTCACTGACAAACACAAGACGCCCTGGGGCGAAGCCATCAATTACGATCAGCCGGGCAGCGCGGGTGTCCGCCGGTATGTGGTGGAGAATGCGCTCTACTGGGTCCGCGAATACCACGTTGACGGCTTGCGCCTGGATGCGGTGCAGACCATTCGCGACGATTCGCCGCGCCATATCCTGGCTGAAATCGCAGAACGTGTTCAGGCACTGGTGCGTGAACTTGGACGCGAGGTTTGCGTGATCGCCGAAACCGACGAAAACGATCCCCGAATCGTGCGCCCGCGCAGCGCTGGCGCGCCCGGCGCGCCAGATCTTGGCGGGCTGGGGCGAGGCGGTTACGGCCTGAGCGCGATCTGGAGTGACGATTTTCACCATGCGTTCCACGCTTTCTTTACCGGCGAGCGCGCCGGCTACTACCAGGACTTCGGCCGCCCGGAGCAGATTGTCCGCGCGTTGAATGAAGGTTTTGTTTTTCAGGGCGAGCCGTTCCGTTACTGGGATGGCCGGCCACGCGGCGCGTCCAGCCGTGACGTGCCCGCACCGGCGCATGTGATCAGCATTCAGAACCACGACCAGGTAGGGAACCGCGCTCTCGGCGAGCGCTTGTCCGTGCTGGTTCCAGCGGGCGTCCGCAGACTGGCTGCGGCGCTGCTGCTGCTTGCGCCTGAAACTCCGCTGATCTTCATGGGAGAGGAGTACGACGAAACCAATCCCTTCCTCTTCTTCACCGACTACGGCGATCCCGTGCTCAAGGAAAAAGTGACGCAGGGACGAAAAGACGAGTTCAGGGGATTTGAGTTCGGCAGCATTCCAGACCCACAAGATCCGGAAACCTTCGCACGTTCCAAACTCAATTGGCGGCTCGCCCAGCGCGAAAACAATATGCTGGGGTGGTACAGGTCCCTCAGCGAGCTGCGCAGGAAATATGTAACCAACTCTGTACGGAGCTGCTCGGCCACCCTGAAGGAAGGTGTACTCCGAATGCAGGTACCCGCAGAAGCGCCCGTGGTGATGGTCTTAGCCCGACTTTCAGGCGCCTTTGGCGGCCTGCCCGGGCCGGAAAGCGGGTGGCGCATCGCATTGCAAGAGCAAGAAGACGACGGCAGCTTCCCCGTAAGTGTCTGGGTCAACATTCCAAAATAGTACGTTTGCCCTGAAGTTTTGCAGTGTCATGACCGGAAGTTTCTGGCATTGCGGTCTCAAGCTTTTGCGGACAATATTCTCCAGTCGGAAGCTAGTGGTTTTCCGCATCCAACCAGATAGGGGTGTGTCCCATCAAGATGCTATCCGAAGGTTCCCCTGAAACGTCAAAACTACCAGGTGGCCGATGAATCGCCCGTGGAATACGAGCGTCACGCGCTTGCTGACGGTTTATGTAGTGTGGTCAGTGATCTGGGTGTTTATCTCTGACTACGTTTCCCATGCTTTGCTGTCCCGTCCTATGCGGATGACGTGGAGCGCGGAGATGCTGAAGGTGGTGATCTATCTTGTGACCACCTCGGTCATCCTGGGCCTCATGGTGCGGGCGCAGCAGAAAGAAAATGACCGCCTTCGCCTGGTCGATCAGTCCAAACTGCGAAGCATCCAGGCAGCCAACCTCATTGGCATTGTGACATGGCGTGACCTTGAGGTGGTGGAAGCCAATGACGCTTTTTTGAATCTGCTCGGGTACTCGCATGAAGACCTGGCCGCCGGCAGGATCAGACTGGCTGAGCTGGTTGCGCCGGAGTCACTGCAGGCGGAGAAGCAGGCGCGCGAGGAAGTGGCCACCACGGGAAGGTCCCGGATCTTTGAAGAGGAATTGATTCGCAAAGACGGCACGCGGGTGCGCGTGGTGGGCGGCCGGGCACGGATCGCCGGCACCCAGAGCATGGGGATCGCCTTTTTGCTGGACATCAGCGAACTGAAGCGCGCCGAGTACCAGCATAAGCAGCTTGAAGAAGAGCTCCAGCGCACGCGCCAGATGAACGCGCTGGGCCAGCTTGCCGGCGGGATTGCCCACGATTTCAACAATCTGCTGGGCGTCATCATCGGCTACACGGCGCTTCTCGAAGCTGATCTTCCCGCCGGCGATCCCAGGCGGGAGAGTACGGGTGAGGTGCTGAAGGCCGCGGACAAGGGCAAGGTCCTGGTCCGCAAACTGCTCAAGTTCAGCCAGAAGGACCTGGTCCGTCCCGAGCTTCTCGATGTCAACTATGAGCTCTCTGAGCTCGAGAAGATTCTCAGCCGGATCGTTGGCGACTCGCTTGAGCTGCACCTCTCTTTGGGTGACCGAGTTGGTTGCATCCTTGCAGACAGCGCGCAATTAGAGCAGATCATCATGAACCTGGTGGTGAATGCCCGCGATGCCATGCCGTCCGGGGGCGTGGTCGGCATTGAGACCGCCAAGGTGCGCGTTGACGGCGGGTCAGAGCGCACGCCCGAACTGAAACCGGGTGAATACGTCGTGATCAAGGTGAAAGACACAGGTGTCGGGATTGACAGGGAGCTGCGCCGACGAATCTTTGAACCTTTTTTTACTACCAAGAAACACGCCGGTGGGACCGGTCTAGGGCTGGCGATCGTCTATGGAGCCGTCAAACAAAACGGCGGGGCTGTTCAAGTCGATAGCCAGCCTGGGAAAGGCACGGAGTTCAGCGTGTACCTGCCCTGGGCGGCGGACCATGTGGAGCGAGACCGCGCCCCCGCTAGCCTAGCCGCGGCCAAAGGGGGAGCGGAGACCATCCTTCTGCTGGAGGACAACCATGAGCTGCGTACCATGCTGGCCGCCATCCTCCGCGGATTTGGCTACAACGTGATTCCAGCGCAGGACGGCCGGCAGGGAGTGGCCGTGGCCCACGATTATCAGGGCCAGATCGACCTGGTGCTGGCGGACATTGCCATGCCGCATCTCAACGGTCCGCAAGCCGTGGAACAGATCCGCCGCGAGCGGCCTGAGGTGAGAGCGCTGTTGATGACCGGCTTTGCCGATCCCACGTTCCTGGAGAGCGCGCCCATCGAAAACGCCGCAGTCCTGGAAAAGCCCACCACGCCAGAGTCGCTGGCGCGGGCAGTGCGAGAGGCGCTTGGACCGGGCGCAGCCCAGGCCGCGTGAAGGCTGCTTAGGTCCTTGCTTTCACGAATCATTGGGGCGCACAGACAATCAACAAACCCACCACTGATCACACTGATGCAACTGATCTCGAAAAATCAGTGGCCATCAGTAAGATCTGTATCATCAGTAGTAGGGCTTTCTGCGCGCTGAGGTGCACAGCGCATCAGCGAATCCCCACCTGGCCTTTCACCGATTCAATCAGCTTTTTCGAATCCCAGCCCACGCCGTCTTTGAAAACAATCTCCACGTTTTCAATGTCCTCGATTTTTGAGGAAGGGTCGCCCTTCACCAGAATGATGTCCGCCTGCTTGCCCTTGGCCAGCGAGCCGATGCGGTCCGCCAACCCCAGGAACTGTGCGCCGTTCAGCGTGGCGATCTTCACGGCCTCGAGCGGCGTAAAACCTGCCTCCACCAGCAGCTCAAGTTCGCGCTGGTCGCCAAAGCCGGCGATGATGCCGCCGATACCCGTTGGGTCCAGCCCGGCCAGCAGCGTACCACCGCCTTGAACAAAGGCGCGTTCAAACTGCATCTCTTTCTGGAACATCGTCGGCCAGGGACTTTCTTTCCGCTCGGCCATGCGTTTGCGATTATCGAGATAAGCCTTGCGCGAATCTTCACTGAAAAGGTCAAGCGCTCTTTGCGGCACATCCGGACGCGCGGGCACAAACTGCTCGAAGACCGGCAGGGTTGAGGTGACGGCCACGTGGTGCTGCACCAGCGTTTTGATTGTGGTCTGGATCTCCGGTCCGTTCACGTCCAGTTTGTTTGCGGCAATCACTGCTTGCGTGGGGTTGGGGCAGGCATCGGGCTTCTTGTCCGGATGGAACTCCGTATCCACGGTCAGCCCGTGTTCCAGATCGTCAATGCCCAGCTCGGCGGCTTCGCGGAAGCCGATGGAGCACAAATGGCCGGTGACCTTGATGCCGTGCTTGTGCGCTGTTTCGATCGCTGCCTTGAGTTCGTCGCGGGTGAGCACGTTGTAGGCTTTGAATGAACCGGCGCCTTGCGCGATCCAGTACTCCACCATCCTCCGCGCGTCTTCCGGTCCGGTGAGCCCGTGCATCTGCAGCGTGAACGCTCCCTGGCCTTCGAGGTAAGGCGCCGTGGCGTTGATCTTGGGGCCAGGGGCCTTGCCTGCGTCGATTGCCTTCTTCAACTCCAGATCGAGGTAAGGTTCAACGCTGCCGGTGGTGCGGATGGTGGTTACGCCCAGGGCAAGGTAAAGCCGAGGAAAGCTGAAGGGCATGTCATGGTAAAGGCCGCCACCCGCGGGATAGAAGAGGTGATCGTGCATGCCTACCAGTCCCGGCAGAGCTGTGTAGCCGTTCATGTCTACACGGTTCGCGTCTGGAGGGATGGTGACGGAGCCGTCCTTGCCCATGGCGGAGATCACGCCGCCAGAGATCAGGATGGTCTGGCTGGCTAATGCTGGCGCGCCTGTGCCGTCGATGACGCGCACATGCTCCAGGGCGATCACCGGCGACTGGAGGCGGATGAGATCTTTCATGGCTGTCCCAGGCTGCTGGGCCAGACACACGAGCGAAACTGCAAAGAACACCACTGCGTGTAAAACGCGGCGCATAGGTCCCTCCGGTATTGGGTGAGAAGCGGCAGGATAATCGCCCGGCGGGGCGGAGCGCAATGCCAATTCGAAACAAGCGGGTGGCTTGGCGGCGGTCTCTTGCCGGCTTCTGACTATGCATGCGGTCCGCGCAGGGTTGCCCCGATCTGCCTTCCCAAACCGCAAAAAGCAGCCAACACCAGAGCTGGTTGCCCTCTCAAACCAATTCTGAGGTACTCTGCAATGCGGCCCCGGAACCTATTGTCCCTGGTGTGTATCTTTTCTTTGTATTTATCTCTTGTTTTAGTCACCGGCTGCGGGGGCGGAGGGGGAAAATTGCCCGCCGTCTCAGCCCCGCCTAACAACCCTCCTGACCCTGCCACCACGCCCGCGTCGGGTACGTTTCAGCACATCATCGTGGTGATCATGCAGAACCGGTCGTTTGACCATCTCTTTGGCACGTTCCCCGGAGCGAACGGGATTGCTTCCGGCGTGCCCGGCTTCAGCCAGGTGGATGCGGCAGGGAATGCCGTGACTCCGTTTTTCCAGACAGACCTGGGAGTTCCTGACATGCCGCACCTTCGCGGAAATTTGATCAGCGACTGGAACAACGGCCTGATGGACAGATTTGCCTGGAACAGCGGCGCTGACGCGATGGGCTACTATGACTCCGCCACGCCCGGCGTTGACTTGCTCTGGAGCTGGGCGCGGCAGTTCGCGCTGGCCGACAATTTCTTTCCTTCCGCCATGGGCGATGCTCCTTCCAACCAGCTTTACCTGGTGGCGGCCAGCGATAATGGCTTTTCGTTCACGATCCAGCCGTTCTATGGGCCGTGCAACACCCTGACGACCACTAAGACGCCGTATACGTTTCACCACGTGGGCGACCAGTTGGCCGCCAAGAACCTTACCTGGGCCTGGTATCACGAAAATTACGGCGATTGCGCGCATTACGTGCCCCAGGAAAACCCGTTCCAATTCTTCACCGACACGCAAGGTTCCAGCAACCTACGCGATCTTACGGCGTTCAGCACAGACCTGAAGGCCGGGCATCTTCCCGCGGTAAGCTTTGTGCAGCCTGGCCCGCTGCACAGCACGCATCCCGCCTCGGGCTACTCCATTACCCATGGGCTCCAGTGGCTTGACGGTTTCATCCGCCAGATACAGAACTCTCCCGTCTGGTCCAGTGCGGCGATCGTGGTGATTTGGGACT
This sequence comes from Candidatus Angelobacter sp., assembly GCA_036380095.1. Classification (GTDB taxonomy): domain Bacteria; phylum Acidobacteriota; class Terriglobia; order Terriglobales; family Acidobacteriaceae; genus Angelobacter. The sequence continues at coordinate 7,394 of DASVFK010000328.1, forward strand.
CTTCCGGGGGACTGTGGGACCACGTTCCCCCGCCGCAGGTGGATTCACAGGGCATGGGTCCGCGTGTGCCCATGCTGGTGATCTCCCCCTTTGCCAGGAAAGGCTACATCTCACATGTGCAGATGGACGATGTTTCCATCCTCAAGTTCATCCAGGCAAATTTTGGGCTGCCCCCGTTGAACACAAGAAACCAGTTGAGTAACGGCCTCAGCGATATGTTTGCGTTTTGAGCAAGAAGCAAATAGCAATTGGCAATTGGCACTTAGCTCAGCTAAAGCAGAACCCAACCCTGCGCCGTGACCGGCGGTTTGGATAAGTTGGGTCTAGCCGGCAAAGTGGCGCCGTCGATGAGATTTCTTGCTCTCGAATACCTATCTACAACACAGCTAAAGACATTCGCAATAACGTATTTCCCGATTCCACCAGTCACGCGGGATAATGGGAACGCCCCTATGCCCGACAACCAATCGTACACGTTTTCCAAAACCGAGAAACTGGCTGTGGTGGTGGGTCTGGGTCTCGCTCTTATTGGGATTGGACAAAATATGAGTGGCCTCGGCAGTCCCTTGTTCGGGCTGGTGTTACTCGTAATGGGCATGGGGATATTGTTCCTGTGCCTGTTGAGCCTTCCCACAATCTCTCGTAACGTGCCAGGGATGCTGCGTTTGCTTCTATTCGTGATCATTTACTGCGGTTTCCTGGGATGGCTTATCCCTAGTACAGATGCTTACCTTCTCAGCAAGCTGCAAAGAGAAATACCCATAATAGTTCAGCATGTCCCGGCCCCTGAAATTGCTGTGACACCGTCAGTTAGGCCTAGCAAACCTATTTTTGTCCAAGTGCCTTCTCAACCCCTACAGCCAGTTGTGACACCCAAGGCCAACATGGTATTCAGTTTCTATGTTGACGATCCCGATGAATTTCCTCTGCGCAAGATATCCGTACCTGTTGAAGGAGTTGCAGTGAAAGTTGGTGTCACGTTCAAAGCGACCGGAGAAGTGCCTGCCAAGAATGGAGTGATTTGGATACGCATTTGCACTCTCTGCATGTTTGGGCGCGAACCAGAGGGATTCCTGACCCCTGACATCAACAAACCCAAAGATCGCAGCAAGCATTTCGACATTATGTATCCCAACGTCGTCATGCAAAAAATCGACCT
>DASVFK010000329.1:0-6160 GCA_036380095.1 Candidatus Angelobacter sp.
ATATCGTGATGAAAATGCAGGGTCAAACGCGGCATCGGATCATCGGGACATCGGTTCATCGGAACATCGGTTCATCGGAAAGACAAAGCCTACCGCGGATTTGCGCTGATGAACGCGGATCGAACCAAAAGCGGCGCGCTATTGGCTAATCTTGAAAAGACGCGCTTCGCTGACCCCTAAACGAAGAGTGATCGAAAGCTGAAGAAAAACACCCTGACTCGCGCGGCGTTCTGGTGTTCAGATCGCCCGATCACCCGATCATCCGATCATCCGATGCTTCTAGTGTCCGACCCACTGCGGGTCTTCTTCCGGGGCCACGATGTGACCATCGCGCATGTGGATGATGCGGTCACCGATCTCCGCCGCCGCCGGGTTGTGAGTAATCATGAGCACGGTCTGGCCGAAGGTGCGGTTGGCTTCACGCAGCATCTGCAACACGACGTCAGAGTTCTTGGAGTCGAGGTTGCCCGTGGGTTCATCCGCCAGCACGATCGCCGGGCGATTGATGATGGCGCGCGCCAGGGCCACTCGTTGTTGCTCGCCGCCGGACATCTCCGCCGGGCGATGGTCCATCCGGGCCGCCACGCCCAGCATCTCGACCACCTGGTTAAAGAACTCCGGTTCCGATCCGTTGCGCCCGGAGATCTCGCGGGCAATCTCAATGTTGTCCCGCGCCGTCAGCGTGGGCAGCAGGTTGAACTTCTGGAAGACGAAGCCGATCCGGCGCTTGCGCATAGCGGTGCGCTTGGCGTCAGAGAGTTGGGAAAAATCCTGGCCGTCAATCAGCACGCGGCCGGAAGTGGCGTGCGTGAGTCCGCCCAGGATGTAAAACAGCGTGGACTTACCGCTGCCGGAGGGGCCCACGATGCTGACGAACTCGCCCTTTGCGACGGAAAAGCTCACGCCGGTCAAGGCGCTCACATCGACCTTGCCGATGTGATAGACCTTAGTGACGTTCTCAACTTGGATGATCGGTGCCACGGACTAGTTCGATATTACCAGAGCCGGGCATGTTGGACAGCAGTCAAGCGGCGTCAAAGCGCGACATTGCGCGTCTTAGCTGGCCGCCTGCAACTGTTGCGGAGGCATCACAGCGCCGCGTTTGGGCCCGCGCTTCTTGATCAGCAGCACGCGGATCCGCTCCAGCAGTTCGATGGGCGCGTACATCCCCTTGGGTAAAAAGACGTCCGCATGGAGGTCCTTCTCATAGACTTTGATCTTTCCGGAAAATAGGATGGCGGGCGTTTCCGGCGAAATCGCTTTTACTTTTTCCACCAGGGACGCGCCGTCCAGCACCGGCATCAACAGGTCGGACAGCACCAGGTCGATGCCGCCGCGATGAAAAGCCTCCAGCGCCTGCTGGCCGTTGCTGCAGGCCACCACACGGTAACCGCGGGTCTCCAGCATGATTTTCCTGATTGAAAGCGCCTGTTCATTGTCGTCAACGCAGAGGATGGTCTTCTTCGGTCGCATGGTTGTCCCCACTTCTTCATTTTCCATAGTGACGCCAGAGCAGGCACGCTACGGATTCACAGCAATCAATTTTGGGCTGGAGAAAAAAATCGTAAGAACCAAAAACGCCTTCGCATCATAGGCGCGTGAGGCTGGCGTGTAAAGTACCGTGGATGCCAACAGCAGAATTCTTTTGGGCCGCTTCATTCAATGCCGATGAGCGACGGAAAGGAGCGTGAAATCGACCGCTCACTGCATTCGTGTCAGAAGATTATTTCTCCGCGCACCACTTCCACGGCGTGCCCACCCACGCGCACGTTGACCACTTGGTCACCTTCGCGTCCGGCGGAAGCATAGATCCGGCTGCGGCGCTTCATCTCCACGCCTTGTTCGATCAGCGCCTGCTCATCCGGCCGCACTACGCCGTGCTTTACCGCCCAGGCGATGCAGGGGCCGGCGGCGGAGCCCGTGGCCGGGTCTTCACCGTTATAGAAGATCATGCGCGCCTGCAATTTGGCCTGAGGATTTACGGCCTGGCGTGAGACAAAGTAGAAGAACCTGGCGTCAGCCTTGCTCAGGAATTCGTTCATCGCAGGCCATGAGGGCGCCAGGTTCTGCAGCACACTCAGTGAGCGCAAGGGAACCATTGCAAATGCGTTTCCCGTGCTTACGGTCTGGATGGGGACGTCGTCAGCGATGTCTTCGAGCGCCAGGCCCGCGGCGCGTGCCACGGCTTCCCGCGCGTGGGTCTGCCCGAATTGGGGACCGCGCTGCGTCATCACGCCAAAGGGCAGGCCGTCGCGCTGGGAGAAGCGCACAGGAATGCGGCCCACGTTCAGGTCCAGGGCGATTTCTTCCGCACCGCTGTTCCCGCGGAGCACCATGGCGGTCCCCAACGTGGGATGTCCGGCAAACGGCAGCTCTTCGGTGGTGGTAAAGATGCGCACGCGCACACCGCGTTCGCGCTCGGTGGCCGCATCGCGGGGGCAGACAAAGGTGGTTTCAGAAAGATTCATTTCCCGAGCCAGGGCCTGCATTTCGCCGTCACTGAGACCGCGCGCGTCGGGAAACACGGCCAGCTGGTTCCCTTCCAAGGGCACTGCGGTGAAAACATCCACTTGGACAAAGGGCAAACGGCGCTGCTGGTTTGACATGGTTTTCTCTCCACTCTTATGCTGCACTAACGGTACATCGGCAATCTTGCTACCGGGGGGCCTTTGAAGGCACTGCGAAAACTACTGCAACGCACGCCCTTCTACGGCGTGTACAAATCGCTGGGCCATTATCCCGACTACTGGTACTGGAAGCTGCGCGGCGAACCGGAACGGTCGCCACATCTGCTCAAGCAGCGCACAGTGCGCGACTACGCGCAGAGCTACGGTCTGCGCGTGCTGGTGGAAACCGGCACCTATTACGGCGAGATGGTGGCGGCGATGAAAAGCCGCTTCGACGAGATACATTCCGTGGAATTTGATTCGCGGCTGGCCAAGCGGGCGCAAAAAAAGTTTGCCCGCCGGCCGCACATCCACATCGTCGAAGGCGATAGCCAACAGGTGGTGCCTGAATTGCTCAAGCGCCTCAACCGTCCCGCGCTTTTCTGGCTCGACGCCGGCTACTACGGCTGGGCGGGCTTGCAGGGCGATAAACAGCGCCTGACTACGGAACTCGAGGCCATCCTGGGGCATCGCATCCGCGAGCACGTGATCCTGATGGACGACGCACGCGGCCTCAACGGCCAGAACGGCGCGCCGACGGTTGAGCAGTTGAAGCAGAGGATTGAAGCGGCCTACCCGGGGAGGGAAGTCTCCGTCAAGCACGATATTTTGCGGGTAACGCCAAAGGCATGACAAGAGAATGGAGTTGTAGGAACCTGCAAGCGTTCTTGTTTAGCTAAACGAGAATCAGAGGGTGATCAGGATTGCCAAAATCGCCGGGATCGCCGGAATTGATGATTGAAAAGCTGTGAAGCGGGGTGCTTTGAAAAGCAGCAGGTGCAATGTGTCTGCGAGCCTAGGAAAAGCAGATTCCTCCCCTTCGGCAAGCTGAGGGTCGGGATGACAAGAGATTGGGGTTGTTGGCGATCCTGCAGGCTACTTCTTGCTGGTTTTGACCGGTGTCTTCCTGACCGGAGTTTTCTGTGCAACGCCCGTCATCTCTGCCAGCCGTTTTTCCAGGTCGGGACGCTTGAGCGCGCCTTCGGTTTTCGCCACTACGTTGCCTTCACCGTCAATGAATAAAGTCGCAGGGAGCCCTTCTCCCAGGCCGAGATCGAAAAGCGTATCGAGGGTGGGGCCAAGCATCAGCGTGAGGTTGTCGGCCTTGTGCTTGAGCAGGAAGGGCTGGAGTTTGTCCTTGTCGAGCGGGTCATCGATGGACGCGGCAATCACCACCAGCTTGTCCTTGTAGCGGCGTTGCATTTCGGCCAGCAGCGGCATCTCCGTGGCGCAGGGCACGCAGTAAGTGGCCCAGAAGTTCAGCAGCACCACCTTGCCTTTGTAGTCGGCCAGTTTGTGGTGGCCGCCTTTCATGTCCTGGAGGTCAAGGTCGGGAGCGCGCTGGGCGGCAGGCGCCGGCAGGCCGCTGAGGATGAACACGAATGCTGTGAACGCAAATTTGAGGGACCACGCTCGCATGGGCCCACTATACAACAGTTTTTCCGAGAGGTGAGACGCGGCGGTGCCGCGTCTCTACGTATGCCCGGCGGCGCCGCGTCTCTACGCATGCCCGGGGTCCTGGTGGATCAGGTAAATCGCCGAGATCGACCGATTTTGCGCCCGCTTCTTGATCGCCGGCGCACAGCCGCGCGCGGCGGCTGATTTAGAATCAACCTTGACGTTGGCTGCGTGTTTTCCCTTGAGCGTCACGTCCTGCTTGCGCAGCGAAATCTGATTCCATCATGTTTGTTGCCTGTTTAGTGCTGGTGCTGGCCACGTTGAGTGGCGCACTGCTTACATATTTGTTCGACCGCTCGGCGCCGCTGCCGGCGCGGCTGGCGATGGGCGTGTGCCTGGGGCTGGCGCTGCTGGCCGGCGCAGGCTATCTGCTGGCTCTGGTTTTCGGGCTGGGGCCAGCTTGTATCGCGCTCTCCGTGAGTATTCTGTTGCTGCCAGGGTTGCTTCTGGTCAATCCCGGCCAGCGCAAGCTGATCGCGGAATCGGTGGGGTCAGCCCTGGAGTCCGCCGGGGCGGCGTTGCGCAACCCGAATCGCGCCACCATTGCGTACATGGTTTTTTACGCCGTGCTCACCATCCTGCTGGGCATGATGTTCGGCCGGGCCGTCTATCAGAATGCGCAAGGCATCTTCACCGGCGTCACCAATAATCTGGGCGACCTGCCGTTCCACCTGCAGGTGATCTCCAGCTTCACGCAGGGACAAAACTTTCCGACCCAGGACCCCACGTATGCGGGCGTACGGTTTGTCTATTCTTTCTTGGTCGATTTTGAAGCGGCCATGCTGGTGCGCTGCGGGGCAGACATGTTTACCGCCATGTGGCTGCAAAGCATGTTTCTGGCGCTGGCGCTGGTGGGTTTGATCCAGTACTTCACGCAGTTGCTCACCAAGAGCCGGCTGGCGGGATTCATCGCGCCGCTGCTGGTGCTTTTCAGCGGAGGGCTGGGCTGGACGTGGATCTTTAACGATCTGCGCAACAGCGAATACGGCCTGCTGCCGTTGCTGGGGATGCTTCCCCGCGACTACACCATTGTGCCGGAGACGATCTTCCGCTGGGGCAATTCGCTCACCAGCCTGTTCGTACCGCAGCGCAGCATCTTGTTCGGCATGCCGCTGGCGTTGGTGATCTTCTGCCAGTGGTGGCTGGCAGTGGAGGAGCCGGCTGACGAAACCGCCCCTTCTTCCGCGCGCCCGCGCATGATCGCCGCCGGCCTGCTCGCAGGGCTGTTGCCCTTGGCCCATGCGCATACTTTTCTGGTGGTGATGGGAGTTGGCGCCTGCCTGATGTTGATCTTCCGCGCGCAGTGGCGGAACTGGCTGTTGTTTTTTGAAGTCGCGGCCGTGATCGCCCTGCCGCAGCTCTGGTGGCTCTCTCGCGCCGCGGGCTCAGTGAACACGCAAAGCTATATGGGCTGGCACCTGGGCTGGGACCGGGGCAACGAAAACGCCCTATGGTTCTGGTTGGTGAACACCGGGCTGTTTATCCCCGCGCTGTTGCTGGCGCTCGTTTGGCGCGACAAGAACTTCGCGTTGCCCCGGCGCCTGCTGTGGTTTTATGCGCCCTTTCTGCTCTGCTTCGTCATTCCCAACCTGATCAAGCTGGCGCCCTGGGTGTGGGACAACATCAAGGTGCTCTTCTACTGGTACATCGCTTCTGTTCCGCTGGTGGCGCTGGTGCTGGCGAAGGGACTGGAGCAGAAGTCCAAGTGGCGATGGGCGGCGGCGGGCGCCCTGGCATGCATGCTGCTCTCCGGCGTGTTTGATGTGCTGCGCGTGGTCACGGACACCACCGCGCACCAGGAATTTGACGCGGCGGGCATCGACGTGGCGGAAGCGATTTCGCAAAAGGCCGGCCCGCACGCCGTGGTGCTACATGCGCCGACTTACAATTCTCCGGTATTCTTAACTGGCAGGCGGTCTCTGATGGGCCACCCGGGCTGGATTTTCTCGCGCGGGCTGGACTACACGAAACGCAATGACGAGATCGGTCGCATGTACGCCGGAGCGCCGGATGCCGAGGCGCTGCTCAGGCAGTAT
>DASVFK010000330.1:0-3315 GCA_036380095.1 Candidatus Angelobacter sp.
GTTAGGAAGACGAAGAGTGAAAGACGGCCTGAACTCATAGGAACATTTTAAGGCGGGAACTCCGGCCTCGCCAGAGTAAGGAAAATCTTAACCGGGGAACCCGCTGCACACGCACTAGCCCGTTACCGTTGCTTCCTTCCGGACCTGGCGGGGTTGGCGGGATTGCGTCGCGCGGGACCCGGCACCATTCATTCTAACACTTTCGCTACGGTGCTTTCGGCTTTCCTCCCGCGCCGGATTGGGCGAGAATAGTCGCGTGCCTCCTGCGGTACTTACGGAAGCGCCCTCACGTCCCCGGCAGGGCAGCGCAGAACGTTTTTTCCAGTGGTCGTTGTACCTGCTGGTTGCCACCGGCTTTGTCGCGCTGATGGGCACCAACAGGCTCGACCTGCCGGCGCTGGCGCTGGTGATCCCGGCGCTGCTGTTTCGCGGCTATTTGCTGCTCATGCGAAGGGAATTCCGCATCCCTGAGCGCTGGACCAGCTACCTGACGCTCCTGTACTTCGTGTTTTACGCCGCCGACTTTTTCTATTTTTCGCAAAGCTTTGTCGCCGCCACGGTCCACCTGGTGCTGTTCATTCTGGTAGTCAAGCTGTTCTCCGTCCAGCGCGACCGCGACCTGGTGTACCTGGCCATCATTTCCTTTCTCATGCTGCTGGCCGCCGCGGTGTTGACCGTGGACACGCTCTTTCTGCTGACCTTTGCCTTGTACATCATGGTGGCGATCGCCACCTTTATCAGCATGGAAATGCGGCGTTCAGAGCGCGAGTCCCTGGCCGCCGAGGTGCCGCCGCAGCAGGACATGAATTTCCACCGCTCGCTGGCCGGGGTCGCCTCCATTCTGGGCGCGCTCACGCTCGCAGGTTCAGCCCTGCTTTTCCTGATCCTCCCCCGCGTCAGCACAGCCGGTTACCTGCGGAGTTTCGGCGCGCAGGGAGAAATCTTCAGCGGCTTCAGCCAGGACGTGCGGCTGGGAGGCATCGGGCGCATCCAGCAATCCAATGCGGTGGTGATGCACGTCCACGTTTTGAATGGCCGCTTTCCCGCGGACGCAAAATGGCGCGGCGTCTCGCTTTCCAACTTTGACGGGCAGCGCTGGTGGAACAACTCAGAGCCGCCGGTCTTTCACGGCCTGAATGACACGCCGCTCGATCTTACGTCGGCCAACTCGCCTTTCCTGGAACAGCGCCCCGCGCGGCGTCTTGCTACATTCTCATACCGTGTGGTCATGGAACCCATGGGACTCGATGTGTTTTTCCTCGCCCCGGTGCCAGTGCGACTCGGGGGCGATTACCATGCTGTCGCCATCGCCCCGGACGGCGCGGTTTTCAACCGCAGGCCCGGGTCCAACATCTTCGGCGAACCTGACCTGTCCCGTCCCATCGGGGTGTACACCGCGGAAGCCGATACGCGCGATCCCCCGTCGTTCATCCGCAATTCTGTGGCTGCGAACTATCCGCCGCGTGTTTCGAATCTCTACTTGCAGCTTCCCAAGCTGAATTCCCGGATTCCCGACTTGGCCCGCGAGGTGACTTCAGGTTCCGCTTCCACCTATGACAAGGCGCGCGCCATTGAAGGCTACCTGAAGAGCAACTTCAGCTACACGCTCCAGCTTCCCGGAAACCGCGAGCGTGACCCGCTGGCCCATTTCCTGTTTGAAAGAAAGAAGGGCCATTGCGAGTACTTTGCCTCAGCCATGGCGGTGATGCTGCGCACGCAGGGGATTCCGGCGCGCGTGGTCAACGGCTTTCGCGGGGGCGAGTACAACGATCTTACCGGCAACTACATCATCCGGCAGAAAGACGCGCATTCCTGGGTGGAAGTCTACTTTCCTGAATACGGGTGGGCGACTTTTGATCCCACCCCTGCTTCTGCCGCGCTGGAACCGGGGGACCGCTGGTCACGCCTGGCGCTCTACATGGATGCCGCCAGCGAACTGTGGCGCGAGTGGGTGATCAACTACGACTTCAGCCACCAGATGAAGCTCAGCGCCGAGCTCAGCACCACCACCGGCAACGCGCAGAGCAGCTTCCGCAACTGGCTCACGCGCCGCTACCGCCACATGGTGCATGTGGTGAGCGGCTGGCAAGAGCGCCTGGGACGCCTCTCTCCCCGGCAGATGGCCTTGCTTTGTACCCTGCTTGCCCTGCTGCTGGCGATGCCTTTCGCGCCCCGCGCGTGGAAAAGCTTTCAGCGCGCGCGAACTCTCCGCAATCCTCAGCGCGCGCCCCGCACCGCCGCCAGCTTCTGGTATCTGCGCCTGCTCAAGAAGCTCTCGCGGCGCGGCTTCCGCAAACGGCCCGCACAAACGCCCGCGGAGTTTGCTGAGTCCATCGGCGATCCCGCCATGCGCAATGACGTGGTTGTGTTTACCGAGCACTACGAGCGCGCCCGCTTCAACGAGTCCATTCCCGACGCCGAGCGATTGCCCGAGCTGTACGAAGAGATTGTGAGCAAGAAATAGCGCTATTGCGCCGCCTTGGTAATCGTGCCGCAGGCCACGCGATCGCCTGCCGTGGCCGGATCGCTCTTCTGATCGTCGGCTTTGGCGTGGATCACCAGCGCTGTCCCGCTGCCGGCAAAGACCGAATTTGGCCCATCACCCATGGTCACGCCCGGCGCCACGACCGTAGTCTTGGCTTTGCCGTTGGCATCCACGTTGAAATCAGGCATGTCGCCGGCGTGAGGTCCATCAGGGTTTAGCAGCCCATGCTTCTTATTGTCGGGATTCAGATGTCCACCGGCCGACATGAAGGCCGGCCCTTCACACTTGGGCGTGGTGTGAATGTGGATAGCATGTTCGCCCGGCGTAAGACCGTGGACGTCGAGCTTGATATTGACGCCGTGCTCGGCCGGCGAAAGCGTGGCTGTACCCACGCCTTTTCCCTGAGCATCTTTCAATTGAACTTTTGTGGGTTTGGTTTTGTCTTTTTGTCCTGCGCTGGGAAGAGCCAGAAGCAACGCGGCGGATGCGAGAAGCAGTGTTCCAAACCTGAATCGCATAAATCGATCTCCTTTTTGAGACCTGAGAATTTTACTCCCTTGGGGTCCGGTATATCTTGCGCGCAAGAGTTTGTGAAAACGTACCGCTGGGTTTCGCGGGAGCACTCGTCTCCACAAGACAAGGCCAACTTTAGTTGGACGGATGCGTAAATCGCCGATTGCGCTGCTGATCATCCGGCTGATCACAAATCTGAAGATGCTAAAATATGAAGATCGAATGCCAGTCAAAGACCTAACAGTAGCGCCTCCGCAGGAACCATCCCCCTCCCATCCAGCCCCGCTGAAAGTGGGATTTGTGAGCCTGGGCTGTCC
>DASVFK010000331.1:0-4470 GCA_036380095.1 Candidatus Angelobacter sp.
CGCGCGCCTGTGAATTACTCGATAGGCCAGTGAAGATCGTCAAGCCATATTTCCACGAAAAAGTTGACACTGGCGCTTGCCGGAAGATTACAGAAGAGCTCGGGAGCTTTCTCCTCTCCAACATGCGCGCGGACGGAGAGAACGGCCTTTTTCCCGCGGACCCGTTTGCGCACCAGACCAATCACCTCAGTGTGGGCTTTGGCGCCTGCGGCGTGCTTTACTCGCTCAACAAGTGCGGTTTTGAGATTCCCAGGACCGCCCGCGAATGGCTGGAGCAAGAGCTGGACAAGGCGAAGCCTGAGCGCCTGCCGCCTGGGATTTTCACAGGAGCCTCCGGCATCGCCTGGAGCCTGGCGGAGCTTGGGCTCGAGGACCGCGCGGCCACGTTCATGAAAATGGCGAATCAAAGCCCAATCCTGAAGCACCACCATTCTTACCTCTACGGAATGGCAGGGACGGGAATGGCGAACCTGTCTATGTACGTTCGCACAAAGGGGACGGAATATCTCGATATGGCGAATGAGTTGGCAGATTCGCTGCTGGAGAGCGCGCAAGAGAACGAGCGCGGCATCTTCTGGGAAAACGACAATCTGGTCCAGTTGGGGTACGGCTACGGTCAAAGCGGCGTGGCCCTGTTTCTCCTTCGCATGTTCCAGATCACAGGAAAGGAGAGATTCCTGCTGGAAGGGAGACGCGCCTTGGAGTTTGATTTGTCGCATGGAGTGGAGAACGAGGAAGGTGTCTTGTCATTCCCGCGTGGGCCTTCCGATTCCACCATTGAGCCCTATCTCGAAGAAGGCAGCGCAGGCATCGCCAAGGTGGCAATCCGCTACGGCATCTGGGAGCCGATGAAAATGATATTGCCTGATGTGCATCGGAAATATGCAGTTTTCCCGGGATTGATGTACGGGCTGGGAGGCTTTATCGATGTCCTTACAGACGCTTATCTGTTCTCAAGAGACGAAAAGTACTTGAGCATGGCAAAGCGCCCGATTGCGGGGATCCGGGACATCTATCTAATAAAACAACAGCATGGCGCGGCAACGCCGGGGGACGGTCTTTTCAAAATCTCGTGTGACTATGCTACGGGCGTCGCCGGAGTCTTGCGGGCGCTGCATCGATACACCCATTGCGAGGGCGCTGACTTCGTACTCGATGAAGCGGACCCCGCTTACGCCGGCCATGATGGGCCGGAACCGGCCGATGGGGCGGCGCACCCAATGGACAGCGAGCTAAGCGCGGCAGTTCAGCAGGCTGGACAGGGGATGTACGATAAGAGCTTGTAATCGCGCCCGCGTTCCGCGAAGTTTTGTCGCAAAACAAAAGATCTCGATTCGAACAAAAGTCGGCAAAGTTATGAGCAGCCAAGGCACAAACGGCAAGCACGGTTCACTGAAGGTCTTCTTTGAGTTGCTGGGAGGATTCAAGTTTGAGTATTGCAGCATTGTCCTGCTCTCGTCTCTGCTGTCAGGAACCGAAGGTGTAGTCCACCCGTTGCTGATCAAGGCCATTTTCGATGAAGGCGTGATCAAGGGCAGCTTCCGCAGGTTCCTGGTGCTGGTGGTCAGCTACCTGGTCTTTAGTCTTCTGATCAATCTGTTCAACGCGGCCAGCGCGTTCTGGAGCAAGTCATTTGAGAACCGGCTGGTGAAGATGATGAGCCGGCGCATGCTGCAATCCTTTTATGAGAAGGAATACGCATCCATATTGAAAAGCGGCCAGGGATATTTCATCAACCGGGTCTACGGCGATGTGCGCGAGGGGTTCATTCCCCTGTTGTCACTGGTCCAACTGACGGTCAAGCAAAGCGTGCTCCTGGTCTGTTTCTCCCTGGTTCTCTTGTACCTTTCCTGGAAGGCATTCCTCTTTCTGCTGGCCATCATTCCCATTTCGGCAGCTGTTGGCGCCCTGCTGGGCAGAAGAATCAAGGCGCTCACATCGCAGGAAAGGGAACAAGAGGGGGCGGTCCTGTCGGTCCTGAGCAAGGCGCTCGGCGCCTTTCGCATGGCCCGGACGTTCCATCTGGTTTCCCGGACCGTGGATGTTTTCGATGATCGCCTGAAAGAATATTTGTCCACCAGCTATCGAAGATACAAAGTCACGCGGCTGTTCACCACCCTGAATGACGTAACGATGGTGGTATCGGATTTCCTCTCCATGTTTGTAGGGGCCTTGTTTGTCTTGAGAGGTGCGCTCAGTTTTGGCGGGTTCCTTGCGTTTGTCAACACCTTCTGGAGAGCGGTGACCACACTCATGCAGTTGTTCAATCGCATGGCTGATTTTCATACGGTCTCGGCCATCATCGACCGTATCACGACATTTTTGTCGTCTCCCGGGGAACTGTACTATCTCAAAGACGGCCTGCCCTCGGTCAGCAACATCAGTTTTGCCTACGGTGATGCGCCAATCCTGAAGGATTTTTCTTTCCGCCTCTCGGCCGGAGAAAAAGTTGTCATCGTAGGCCCCAATGGCTCGGGTAAAACCACGCTGGCCAACATCCTTTCCGGACACCTGGCGTCCTCGCAAGGAGAGGTTTTTCTTCCTGACAGAATCAGCTCGGTCACATTGCCGATTGCATTTCCACCGCTCAAAGTAAAGGATTTGCCCAGCGATCCTGGTTTGCTCTCAGTTTTCAGCCTGTGCGACCCCGCAGTGCAGGAAGCATTTGCGGATGAATTATCGGCCGGTCAGCAGCAGAAGCTGGCATTGGCGCTCGCCCTGTCGCAGGAAGCCGATCTCTACATCATTGATGAACCACTTGCAAACCTCGATCCCGAAAGCAGAGACACCGCAATCAACCTGATGCTGGAGAGGACCAAAGATAAGAACCTGATCGTGGTCATGCATGGCTCGGAGCAGTACCACAAGCTCTTTGATCGAGTGGTCAGGGTCCGTGCAGCGTCAGACATGGAGACGAACCGTCAGGAACGGGTCTTGGCCGTCTAATTCCAACGTCCATCGTTTTTCCTTTTGCCGCGCATTTCGTTCTTCCTTGCGAAACGCCTCTCCGAGCAGCCCCTCAGCTTTTTTCCGGCTTGATTCTGTTCCAAGTCCTGATATACAGGAGGTTGCCGGAAACGCACATGGCGACCTCAACTCACACCGCGATTGCCAAGCAAGGAACGATGCTCGCTACAGAAACGCCTGCGGTCAGCGGAAGGCAGCGGCTGGAATCGCTGGATGTTTTTCGTGGGCTGACCATCGCGGGAATGATCCTGGTGAATAATCCCGGTTCGGACGATTTCTACTGGCCGCTGGGGCACGCCGACGAGCTGTTGAACGCACACGCGGCGGGCTGGTACCCGGGGAAAACGTGGGTGGAGGCGAACGGGTGGACGCCCACCGACCTGATTTTTCCCTTCTTCCTGTTCATCGTCGGCGCGTCGATGGTGTTGTCGTTTGCGGCACGGCGTGCGCGTGGCGACTCGCGGCGTGAACTCCTGAAGCATGTGCTCAAGCGGAGCGCGCTGATCCTGCTGATCGGCTATGCGATCCGCATTCTGCCATTCTTTCACTTTGCCCATATGCGTTATCCGGGAGTGTTGCAGCGGATCGCTCTGGTGTATCTATGCGCGTGCGTGATTACGCTGTGGACTTCTGCGCGCGGGAGGCTGATCTGGATTGCGGCGCTGCTCGGAGGCTACTACGCGGTGATGTGGTTCGTCCCAGTGCCCGGATGCGATCATGCCGTGTGGATGACCCAGAGCTGTAGCTTGGCAGGATGGATTGACCGCAAACTGATGCTCGGCCACCTCTATCGCCGGGACTTCGATCCCGAAGGGCTGCTGAGCACGTTGCCGGCGATCGCAACCACGCTACTGGGGACGCTCACTGGAGAATTCCTGCGCGGCGCTTCAAGCCTCTCGCGCAAACTGCGTGGCCTGGTCATCGCCGGAGTGGCGGGGGTGGCTGCCGGTTATGCGTGGCATCCCTGGTTCCCCATCTCGAAGCCGCTGTGGACAAGTTCGTACGTGCTCTTTACCGCCGGGGCCGCATGCCTGCTGCTGGCGCTCTGCTGGTGGCTGATCGAGATGCGCGGCAGGCACGCGTGGGGCAAGCCCTTCCTGTGGCTGGGGTCGAACGCGATCCTGGCTTACGCGCTCTCCACGTTCGTCGCCAAACTAGGAGCCGTCATTCAAGTATCTGACGGGACGCGTGCCATAGCGGCGCAAACCTGGATCTACACCCGCTGGTTCGCGCCGCTGGCGCAGCCGAAGAACGCGTCCCTGGCATTCGCTCTCTGCTACCTGGTGTTGTGGACGCTGGTGGCATGGGGGTTGTACAGAAAGAAGGTGTTTGTGAGGGTGTAGCACGCGCTTTTGGCGAAGGAACCTGGGTGGCCCACCCTTTCGCCTGTTTGGCGAAGGGTGGGGGCACCGGAGGTGGAAGCCAGTCGCTAGCTCACTTTGGAGCGAGTCTGCAGTTGTGCAGCTTGTTCCAGAGCTGCCCGGATGCGCCAGAGATGATGCC
>DASVFK010000332.1:0-7710 GCA_036380095.1 Candidatus Angelobacter sp.
TAAGAATTGGGCTGTTTGCGATAAAGCGGCACGGGGATGTGAAACGCGTCGATCGCGGAGATCATGGTGGGCTTTGCGCCTGCAGCGAGAGGCGCCACGCGCAGAAGAAACGGATCGGCGTCCGGCTTCTTCAATGTAAGCTCGATGCTGCCGTCCGCAGTGGCCAGCCCGAAATGCGCTGCCACCTCCTGGGTCAGCATGAAATCGGGACTCAGCTGATGCAGCCAGGGCTGGTTCTCGTGAGAAATATACGGCACCACAGCGGACTCAAGTTGCTCCGGCGTCATCGTCCCGATCTTGACGATCCGCGCCCCCAAAGCCGCCGAGTATTGTTCTGCCGCCCTTGTGACCGCCGCACCGTCCGCATACCAGTAAAACTGCAAGGGGTAGCGGTGAAACGCCAGACTCCCCTGCGGTTCATAAACCGTCGTGTGTGCTACCTTCGCGGCAGCCACGAGCCGCATCAGGCGCAAGACAACCTCGGAGTCGGAGATTTGCGGGACATCTTGCTCCAGGTCTCTGACCTCCCTTTGGAACTTCGCCGGCGGATAGAGTTTCTTGAAATCCATCTGGAGAGCCGGAAACTGGCCGGCGAAGAATTCCAGGTCTTGCCTCCACCGCTCTTCTCGATTGGCTTGCGAATCCTGGACGGATGCCCCGACGCGGCCAGCAGCCATCACCAGGGCCATCGCAATCGCCACACACACCCAGCACCCGGATTTGTTTGACTTCACTTCCATACTATGTCTGCTCCGGCCGAGATTCTAAACCACATCTTTCCAGGCGACCTCTCAGCCTCATACAACCGTCTTTACATTGCAACTCACCATGTTTAAGCTTCCTCTTCCGCCAATCGAGGAGACGCCAATGAAGCGCTACCGTGTTGTGGTCATCCTGTTTGCCGCCTTTGCCTGCCTGGCCGCTCGCGCCGCCGACTATCCTGCGCCTACGCCCGGCAATTTTGTGGTCAAGGACTTCACTTTCAAATCGGGTGAGAAGCTGGCTGAAGTCAAGCTACACTACTACACCCTGGGCACGGCGCAGAAAGATGCTTCCGGCAAAGTGCGCAACGCCGTGCTGATCCTGCACGGCACCGGCGGCTCAGGCCGGCAGTTCCTTTCCCCGAACTTCGGCGGCGTGCTCTTTGGCCCCGGCCAGCTTCTGGATGCGACCAAGTATTTCATCGTCCTGCCGGACAACGTGGGCCACGGGGAATCCAGCAAACCCAGCGACGGCATGCGCATGCGCTTCCCGCACTACGAATATGACGACATGATCGAGCTTCAGTACCGTCTGCTCACCCAGGGCCTGGGTGTGAACCATCTGCGGCTGGTCATGGGCACATCCATGGGCGGCATGCATACGTGGCTGTGGGCGGAGCAACACCCGGACTTTATGGACGCAGCCATGCCCCTGGCCAGCCTTCCCGTGGAAATCGCCGGACGCAATCGCATGACGCGGCGCATGATCATGGACGCTATCCGCACCTCTCCCGACTGGAACAACGGCGAGTACAAGGAACAGCCCCACGGATTGGCCGCCGCCCTGGACATCTTGCTGATGATGGGTAGCGCGCCATTGCGCATGCAGAAAGAACTTCCCACGCGCAACCAGGCGGACAAGTTCCTGGAAGACTTTATCGCCGCGCGCATGAAGACCACGGACGCCAACGACATGGTTTATTACTTTGACGCCTCGCGAAATTACAATCCCGAGCCACTACTGGAAAAGATTACCGCTCCGCTGACGGCCGTGAACTCGGCTGACGACCAGATCAATCCGCCCGAGTTAAAAATTCTTGACCGCGACATCCAGCGTGTGAAGAACGGCAAATACGTTTTGCTGCCGATTACTGACCAGACGCGCGGCCACGGCACGCATACCTGGCCGGCGATCTGGGGGAATTATCTGGAAGAGTTGCTGAAGCGGTCGGAGCGCTAACCGCGCAGATAAGCCGCGAATGAACGCGAAAAGCGCGAATGCTTTTGAATGCTTCTCTAGATTCGCGTTGATTCGCGGCCAGTATTTTAGTCGTCGTCCTCTTCGTGCTCCTCGTGCCCTTTCTGGCCGGCTTGTCCGGGAAGAGTCTGCGCCAATTGCCTGCTCCACGTGCAGAAGGCCTGCCGTTCAGCGCTGGTGAGCTGGGCGTCAGGGTGCGCCAGCAGGTATTGGCGGACAGGCATTTCGCCTTCGCGGGCCTCTTCGCAAATCTTTCCCAGGAGCTTGTGCTGCTTCTCCACCTGGTAGCCGCCCCATTCGGAAAAGTTCAGTTCGCTGCGGCCTTCGTTCACATCGCGCGCTACCAGCCAGGAAGCAGGCGCCACGTTGCTGTACCACGGCCAAACGGTGCGGTTGGAATGGCAATCATTGCACGAGCGCCCGAGCGCTTTTTGCACCACCGGATCCACCGGCGCTACGGCCTGAATCTCCTGCTTGGGATCAACTGGAGGATTGGTCCGCGCCGGCCGGATCACCTGAATCACCACCAGGAGCGCAAGCAGTGCAAGACTTCCGCGTTTCAACCATCTTTTCATCTCCGAGCCCTCCCTGCAGCCGTCGCTTCATCAATTACATGCCCGGTCAGTCGAGGAATAAGTGATGACGGTCACAGCGAAACGTAATTTACGGCTCAGCTTGAGAAGAATTTTGGTCTAGAGGAGCTTGCAGTGTTTTAAGACCGCTGACGGGAAAGGCAAAGCCGAGCCGCGAATGCACGCGAAAAGCGCGAAATGCTTTTGAATCATTCGCGACGATTCGCGTGAATTCGCGGCCCAGTGTCTTATCGCGCGAACGTCCCTACAAACGCGCTGCGCTTTTCATGCAGCTCCCAGGAGACGTTCAGGTCTTTGCCGTTGTACTGGTCGGTCATGGCCACGGCCGGCATGGCGTGCGTGGTTTCCGTGAGCGGCGGGTAGAAAGTGCTTTCATTGCCGCAGAGATGGTCTTTGGGGCCGATGCCGCGCGTCTCCACCCTGACAAAGTCGCCCGCCTGCAGCCGTGCCCGCGCGCTGTGCTGCTCCAGGACTTCCATATCGATCTGCGTGTCAATCACGCGCACCACGTGCCGCAAAAGTTCTCCGCCAGATTCCTGGGCAAAGTTGATCAACGCCTGGCGTTGCTGCGGCGTGGCATGCTTGTCGACAAAGAGAACGGCCTTGGCAGGATACGGGTTGGCATAGGGATCGCCCAGCGTGGCTTGCGCCTTCACCGCCGCGCCCACAGCCAGTCCGTCAAGGCTCACGCCGTCCCATTTGCCTTCGCGGACGTGCCAGGCCAGGATGGCCTCGTCGCCGCTCAAGTTCATCTCGCCATTGGCGAAGCATTGGCCGGTGTAGACATCGGCGCTGCGCGTCTCCAGGTACTCGCCCTGGATCGTGCTCTTGGCGGGCGGACGGCCCGCAGCCACGGTAGCAAACAAAGTCAGAGCAGCGAGCGAAAGCAGCAGAAAATACCAAACCTTACGCATGGTGAAAACTCCAAAAAGCTGATAGGAGCTATTCTAATCCCGCCGGTCAAATGCATTGAAAGCACGACCTTCCCAGGCTGCTGGAAAGCCAGTGCAAATTACTCTTGTCTGCTCTCGCAAGAATCCGCGTGCATCGGCTTTTATCCGCAGTAGGCTTTTATTTGCTCGCTCCGCAATGGCAGCCGCGCTCGCCGGAGCAGCAGTTGCCCGGCTCCGCCAGTTTCCCGTCGGGCCCGATGCAGGTTTGCGTGAGCGCGCACCAGAACAACCCGTCACCGCCGCGTGGCACGCTGGGGTCGGGCTCTGACCACACGTACTGGCTCTTCCAATGCAGCGCCGAGCACAGTCCCGGCCTGTCCGTATTGAAACGATCAGAAATCTCGCTCATGCTGCGCCTCCTTTGGCACCATTGCGCGAAAGACCAGCGTGCGGCGAAGCTCCCGCGGCGGCCAGGATGGCCCGCTTCACGGCCACGCGCGCCAAGTGGATCTTTTGCTGGTTTTTGCCCAGGCTCTTGGCTCGGGAAACGGCGGCGTGAGCGGCTTCCTCAGCCGTGGCCTGGGTGACGGCCTTGCCCATCAGGACTTGCGCCGCCTCCTGCGAGACCCACGGGATTGGGGCGACGTGGCCCATCACCACACGCGCGCTCTTCACCGTGCTGCCCACCATCTCCAACGCCACGGTGGCGGTAGCATAGGGCCAGTCAAAAGCTTCTTTCTGCCGGACTTCATAACGTCCAACGCGCAGATCGCCTTTTACGGCCGGAATAATCACTTCGCTCACGAATTCATCGGACCGCAAATTGTGCTCGCGCGGCACCCCCTCATCCCCGGGGATGAGGAAGAACTTCTGAACTGGAAGCTCGCGCAACCCGCGCGGGCCAAGGAGCTGCATGATGGCGCCGTAAGCGATCAACACCGGCGCTACCGTGGAGGGGCTAACAAAATACGACGGCCCGCTGTTGCCCAGGATGGCGTGATAGCGGCTGTCGCCCTCGAGCACGAGCGACTTACCGTTTTTCAGCGCCAGCAAGCCGAATCCATTGCGGAAGTACCAGCAGCGCGGCCGCTGGCACAGGTTGCCGCCGATGGTGGCTACGTTGCGTATCTGCGGACTGGCCGCGTCTCCCGCGGCTTCCGCCAACACGGGAAAGCGCTTTTGGATGTCCGCTGCAGAGCTGATCCTATCCAGCGTGACCAGGGCGCCCAGGTGCAGGTCGCCACTGGCATTGCTGATGGCGTTCATGCCGGCGACATGCTTGATGTTCACCAGCCTCTTGGGCGTTACGACCTCGTCTTTCATCAGCGAGAGCAGGTCGCTGCCGCCGGCGAGGATCTCAACATCGCCCCAGTCTTTCCCCAGCAGACTGATGACTTCTTCTTTTGTGGTTGGAGAAGCGTAACTAAATGCCCGCATGGCTGCCTCCCTGGTTTGAACTGAGCGCCGCGACCACCCGGTCCGGCGTAATCGGCATAAAGGGCACGCGCATGCCGATGGCATTGGCCACGGCGTTCGCAATGGCCGCCATGGGCCCCACCGTGGGCGGTTCGCCCAGGCCGATGGGCCCACGCTCGTCATAGCCTTTGCCGGTCATCATGTGCACTACCAGCTCGCCGATATCGCTGTAGCCCGCCAGCCGGTAGAAATCCATGTTGGGGTTGAGCATGGTGCCTGTTGTGGGGTCCATGACCTTTTCTTCGTAGAGCGTTGTGGCGATGCCCATGATCATGGCGCCGTACACCTGGCTCTCCGCGGTCTTTAAGTTAATGACCAGGCCGCAGTCCTGCACGCACACCATCTTGTTCATCTTGACGATGCCTGTTTCCACGTCCACCGAAACATCGGCCATCACCGCGCCGCCCACGCCGCTGGAGATCAACGGCTCGTTCGGCACCAGGTTCTTGTCCGTAACTTCGATCGGCTGCGTGCCCAGGCGAGCGCAAGCATCCTTCCAACTCATGCTGCGCGTGGGAGCTGACTTAACGCGGATCGTCCCCTTCACCGCCTCCAGTTCCTCTGGTTTGGCCTTGAGCGCGTCCGCAACTTTGGCGAGGAGCTGGTCGCGCGCGTCCACTGCCGCCCGCCGCGTGGACGAACTCACCCCGCCGATGGTGGTGCTGCCACCCGAGCCGCCGGAAGGCGGATATTGGTTGTCGCCGATCTTCAAGTTGATCTGCTCGATGGTGAGTCCCAAGGTGTCCGCGGCAATCATCAGGATCGCCGTGCGCGTGCCTGTGCCCAGGTCCTGTGTGCCCATCTTCATTTCTACGGAGCCATCGGGCCGGATGGCGACCGAGCAGGTGCTCTGGTGGCCGCGTCCACCCCAGGTGTGGATGGCCACGCCCAGACCGCTTTTTACCGGCCCGGAGCCGCCCTGCCCGCGTGGATGCCACTTTTTCTTCCAGCCCATCAGGTCGGAGCCAATCAGCAGTTCGTCGTGGTATGTGTTGGCCCGGCCCGTCTTGTCCTCAGGCGGCGCTGTGAGTGCAATGTTCTTGAGCAGCAAGTCTACCGGGTCCATGTTGAGCTTGGCGGCCATGTCATCGAGAGCCGACATGGTGATGAGGCAGCCCTGAGGATGGTTGGGCGCCCGCCACGCCCGCGCCGGACCAATATTGGTGAGCGCCGCGGTGTGCTGCCTGCGCTGGTTGGGAATGCGGACAACGTACGGCATGGGTGGAGCGCCACCGCCGCCCGGCCCGCCGGTGCCCCACGATTCCGATTGCCAGGCCAGCAACGTGCCGTCTTTCTTCGCGCCAACCTTTACTTTGGCAAACGCTGAAGGCCGCGCCCCGGCTACTTCCAGTTCCGGCGCCCGCTCCAGCATCACGCGCACCGGCTTGCCGGCCTTTTTCGAGACCTGCGCGGTGTAGATGCCCCAGCGGTCCGCCCCGAACTTGCTGCCAAAGCCTCCGCCGATGTGGTCCTGGTGCACGTGCACATCCGCGGCCTTGATCTTCAGCGCCTGCGCGTACTCCCCGGAAACGCCGGAGACGTTCTGCGTGGAAAGATGCACAAAGAGCTGGTCTTCCGCCGGCCACTCCGCGATGGAACCGTGGCTCTCCATGCAGCAGTGCGTAATCACAGGACAGCCGTATTCGCCTTCGCTCACCACTTCGCTTTCCTTGAAGGCCGCGTCCGGGTCTCCCGTGGTCAACTCGGCTTCTTTTCTGTAATGCGAACTGGCCTGAGCGGGGGCCTCTTTGACCGGGGCTGCTTGCAGCGCCGAGATCACGGATTCAGGCACGTTGTTCTGCTTCAACTGGTCGATCATCCCCTGATCGGCCTTGAAGCTCACGCCGCGCTTCTGGATGCGTTCGATGATCTGCGGCGCCGGCATCTGGTTGATCAGCAACGTCACCAGATCGTTGCGGCTCAAGGGGCTCGTATCTTCCGCGACGTTTTGCGGCTGATGGAAGTCATCCACAAAGTGCGGCAGCACCTCGTATTCGATCTTGACCGCGCGGGCAGCGTCACCGGCGGCGTTTTCATCCACCGCGGCGACAACTACCAGATCATCGCCCGCCCAGTGAATTTCCGATCCCGGTCCCTGGACAACATGCACCGCCACCACGCCCGGCATCTTCTCCGCCGCGGAGGTATCAATGCTCACGATCTTGGCGTGAGCATGTGGGCAGCGCACTACCCTGCCATAGAGCATGCCAGGACGATGGGTGTCATAGGTGTACTTGGCCGCGCCGGTAACTTTCGCAGGCCCATCCACCCGGGAGATCCGCTTGCCGATCCATGAGCGCTCGCCGGCAGCAGGCCAGGAGTATTTGTTGGTTTCGTCGGCCATGGTCATGCTCCTTTCGTTGTCTTGGCTGCCTGGGCCATTGCAGCGCGCATGCCGGCATAGGTACCGCAGCGGCAGAAGTTACCGCCCAGCCCATGCTTAATCTGCTCCGGCGTGGGATTAGGATGCCGGTCCAACAGCGCTTTCATCGCTACCACGAAGCCCGGCGTGCAGAAGCCGCACTGTTGCGCGTCGTTGTCCACAAAGGCCTGCTGCACCGGATGCAGCTTGCCCGCCGCGCCCAGGCCTTCCACGGTGATAATCTGCGCGCTCTGCGCGTCAATGGCCAGCACCGAGCACGAATAGACCGCCTTGCCGTCCAGCAGGACGGTGCAGGCGCCGCAGGTGCCGCGATCGCACACCCGCTTGGCTCCGGTGAGTTCAAACTGGTCGCGCAAGGCGTCGAGCAGGGTGACGCGCGGCTCAAGCTGGGCGTTGAGCTTCTTGC
>DASVFK010000333.1:0-2985 GCA_036380095.1 Candidatus Angelobacter sp.
GCCGTCTTCCGAGTGCACGGCGCGGATAGCGCAGGTGTATGCGTAGGTGCGTTGGTCGCCCATCACGCCCACCGACATTACGGGGAGCATCACCGCGAACGATTGCCAGATCTGGGTGTACAGCCCGGCGCGCCGGATCTCATCCACCACGATTTCATCCGCCTCCTGCAGCAACGCGATCCTCTCCGGCGTGACCTCACCCAGAATGCGGACCGCCAGTCCGGGGCCGGGGAAGGGCTGGCGTTGCAGGATCTCCTCTGGCATACCCAGTTCACGGCCAATGCGTCGCACCTCATCTTTAAACAAATCCTTTAAGGGCTCGATGAGCTTGAGCTTCATTTTTTCCGGCAGGCCGCCCACATTGTGATGGGTCTTGATGGTCTGCGAAGGGCCGCGCACGCTGCGCGATTCGATCACGTCAGGGTAGAGCGTTCCCTGCACCAGCCACTCCACCTTGCCGATCTCACGCTCCAGGCGGTGAGCTTCATCTTCGAAGACTTCAATGAATGTGTTGCCGATGATCTTGCGTTTTTGCTCCGGGTCCGTGACTCCAGCCAGCTTGCCCAGGAACTGCTTGCTGGCGTCCACCGCCACCAGGTTCAGGCCCAGCTTGTCGCGCATGCTCTGCTGCACTTTTTGGAACTCGTTTTTGCGCAGCACGCCGGCGTTGACAAAGATGTTGACCAGGCGCCGCCCCATGGCTTTGTTCACCAGGGTGGCCGCCACGGCGGAGTCCACGCCGCCGGAAAGCCCGCAGATCGCTCTTCCCTGCTCGCCTACGGTCTGGCGGACCTGGCGGATGGTTTCATCAATAAAGTGTTGCGGGGTCCACTCGCCGCGCGCCCCGCAGATGTCATAGACGAAGTTGCGCAGCACGTCGATACCGCGCTTGGTGTGGTGGACTTCCGGGTGAAACTGCACCGCCCATATGCGGCGCGATTCATCCTGGATGGCAGCCAGCGCATTGGCTGACTTGGCCACCACGCTGAATCCCGGCGGCAGCGCCTTGGCTTCGTCGCCGTGCGACATCCACACGTTCATCTCCGCCGGAAGTCCGGCTAAGAGCCGCGACGGGCCGGTAGTGCTGATCTCCGCATGCCCGTACTCGCGTTTGGGCCCGGGCACAACTTGTCCGCCCAGCTTCTGCGTGATGTAGTGGAGTCCATAGCAGATACCGAGCACCGGCAGGCCCAGGGCCAGTACGCGTTCATCGGCGGGCGGCGCGTCAACGTCATAAACAGACGAAGGCCCGCCGCTCAGGATGATGCCGGCAGGACGATAGCTCTTGACTTCATCGAGCGAGGCCGTGCAGGGCAGGACAACGGAAAAAACTTTGAGTTCGCGGATGCGGCGCGCAATCAGTTGCGTGTACTGCGAGCCGAAGTCGAGGATGACGATGGATTGTTCTTCCACGAATGATTTTCGCCGATTCCGGTAAGCGTGTAAAGAGTCTTACGCGGCGCCTTTCTCCTCCGGTTTTGGCTCGGAAACGGCTTTCGCGGCGCGGCTGAGCAGAGCGTGTACCTCGGCGTCCTCGGTTTGCTGGAATTCCTCGTAAAACTGGCCGATGGCAAAGAACCCATTCGGCGTGGAGGCGCAAACCAATTCGTCCGCCACCGCGGTGATCTGGGTGTAGGCCTGGGCGGGCGCTACCGGGACCGCCACCACGATCTTCTTGGGCTGGAGCGTCCGCAGAGCGTCGATCGCCGCCAGCATGCTCGCCCCCGTGGCGATGCCGTCGTCCACCAGGATCACGATCTTGCCTTTCACCGGGATGCCGGAACGCACGCCGCGATAGAGCTGCTCGCGCCGTTGCAGCTCTGTTTCCTGGTCGCGTATGCTTTCCGCGAGTTGTTCCTGGGTGATGCCGAGACTGCTGATCAGGTCATGGTTGAGAATGCGCACGCCGCCGCTGGCAATGGCGCCCATGGCCAGCTCTCTTTGTCCCGGTGTGCCCAACTTGCGCACCAGCAGGAGGTCCAGGGGCGCGCGCAGCGCCTGCGCCACTTCGAAAGCAACGGGAATGCCGCCCCGCGGAACGCCCAGCACCAGCACGTCATCGCGGTTTGCGTAGTGGGCAAGTTTTTTGGCAAGTTGCCGTCCGGCGTCAACTCTGTCATGAAACATAGAACACCTCTTTTTCAACGTGGCACCGCCGGGCCGCTCCCGCAGTGAGGCCGGTCACACTACTCTTTTCCCAACTGTTTAGCTGGAGACCCGAAACAATGGATGTAACGGCCATGAGTCAGGTTTTCCTGCCGGACATCCTCTGCCCTTGGCCCCGATTCCAAGCTGTAACCTCGAGACCCCGGCCGACTCCATCTCATCAGAGCGCCGAAAACGAGGACCGAACTATGCCCGACTATCGCGTGAAGCTGCTCAAAAAGACGCCTGTGGCTGAAGGCACCATGGCTTTCTCTTTCGCCAAGCCGGAAGGCTTCAGTTTCAAGCCTGGACAGTCTTCTGATCTCACCCTGCTCAACCCGCCGGAGACTGACGCTGAAGGAAACCTGCGTACGTTCTCCATTGTGAGCGCACCCTCGGAAAACGACCTGACGTTCGCTACGCGCCTGCGCGATACCGCCTTCAAGCGCGTGCTGCGCAATATGGCCGCGGGCACGGAAATCAAGCTGGAAGGTCCCATGGGGTCTTTCAACCTGCACAAGAACGCGGCCAAGCCAGCGGCGCTGCTCGCGGGAGGCATCGGCATCACGCCATTCATGAGCATGGTCCGTGAGTCGGCCCGGCAAAAAGATCCCCGCCAGATCTATCTCTTCTATTCCAACCGGCGGCCTGAAGATTCGGCCTTTCTCGATGAGCTGACCGCGCTGGCGCAGCAGGATTCCAACTTCCATTTGGTTGCGACCATGACCGAGATGGAAAAGTCCAAACAGCCGCAACCTTGGACGGGCGAGCGAGGCTTTATTGACCCCGCCATGTTGAAGCGCCATCTGCCTGCGCTCAATGGTCCCATCTATTACGTCG
>DASVFK010000334.1:0-5344 GCA_036380095.1 Candidatus Angelobacter sp.
CCAGCCACGCGGAAGCTCTTCTCCTGCCCGATGATGTTTTCGCGAGCGCGGCCGGCACCGAGACGCCGCAGGGCGTGGCCGCCCTGGTCCGGCTGAAGCCGGCCAAGCTCGATGATTTGCTGGATCAGGTCACGAGCAACCTTCTTCTGGTAGCCGTGGCCGGCATCCAGGACCCGGGCAATCTGGGAACGATCATTCGTTCGGCGGAAGCTTTCTCCGCGCGCGCGGTGCTGCTGGGAGAAAAAACCGTGAGCCACTTCAACGCCAAGGCGGTGCGGGCAAGCGCTGGCTCGTTGTTCCGCGAGCCGCTCATCCGCGTGAAGCTGGCGGAGACGATCACGCTCCTGAAGCAGCATGGAGTCCGCGTGCTGGCCACTTCATCGCACAAGGGACGCCCGCTGCCTGAAGCAGATTTCACCGGCGCCAGCATGGTCGTGATCGGCGGCGAGGGCGCGGGCCTGCCTGCGGAAATCCTGTCCCTGGCCGACGAGCTCATCACCATCCCGCACTCTCCGCGCGTGGAATCGCTCAATGCTGGAATTGCGGCAAGCATCATCTTGTACGAGGCGGCGAGGCAGCGGGGAATGAAGACCGGGACGTGATGAATCTCCCCCAGGTAGCTATCCCCTCAGGACCGCATGATGGCCGGAGAGGCAAAGGAAAGAGGGAGGCAAGAATGGCGAATTCAAAAAGCATTGCGGGACTGCTCGGTCCTGTTCTGATCGCAATCGCGATCACTGAAGCAGTGAACCTTCGCATGTTGATCAGTTTCATCGGGCCTTCCCACGCCCCTTTGGTTTACCTCAATGGGACGCTGCTGTTTGTGGCCGGCCTGTCCATCGTCCGCGCTCACAACCATTGGACGCGCAGTTGGCCGGTGCTGGTGACCCTGCTGGGCTGGCTTGTCATGCTCTTTGGCCTGGCCCGGATGTTTGCTCCAGTTTCTGTTCAAGAGCCGGCCCGCAGCGCCACGGGCGTGTACGCGCTGCTGGCGGTCGCGTTGGCGGTCGGGATTTTTTTGACCTTCAAAGCCTACGGACCGGATGATGCCAAGGCCGTGGCATCCGCTGGATAGGGGACCGTTAAAGCGTAGTGCCGGGTGTTGATTGTTCGTTGCATCAGTGCTGATCGGTTCCATCAGTGTGATCTGTGGTAAGAGTTTCCGATGACCCGATGTCCCGATGAACCGATCACCCGATTCTTCCCGGAAGGATTACAATTGGGGGCATCAGCCTATGGATTCCTCCGTCATTCGCCAGCTCAGAAAGATCGTCGGGCATGAGGCCGTTTTGGACCGCCCGGAAGAGCTCATGCTCTATGAATACGATGGCGGCATCGACCGCAGCCGACCCGGCGCCGTGGTCTTTCCCAGCACGACCGAACACGTTGCCGGCATCATGCGCCTGGCCCATGCCACCAAAACACCGGTGGTTCCGCGCGGCGCAGGCACGGGGTTGAGCGGCGGGGCCATTGCGCGCAAAGAGGCCATCGTGCTCTCGCTGGCGCGCATGAACAAGATCCTGGAAATTGACGTGGAGAACCAGCGCGCCGTGGTGCAGCCGGGAGTGGTCAACCTGGAAGTGAGCAACGCCACCACCAAGCTCGGATACTTTTACGCGCCTGATCCTTCCAGCCAGAAAGCGTGCACCATCGGCGGCAACGTGGCGGAGAATTCCGGCGGGCCGCACACGCTGGCCCTGGGCGTTACCGTGAATCACGTCACCGGTCTGGAAGTGGTGTTGCCCGATGGACGCATCGTTTACTTTGGCGGCAAGGCGCAGGATTCAACCGGCCTGGACCTGACCGGCTTCTTTGTCGGCTCGGAAGGAACCATGGGCGTAGCCACGGCGATCACCGTGAAACTGACGCGCTCGCCCGAGCATGTGACGACGCTGCTGGCCATCTATAACACGGTGCAGGATGCAGCCAACACCGTGGTCGCCATTACGCAAAGCGGCATCACGCCGGCAGCGTTGGAGATGCTGGACGGCTGGATGGTGCGCTGCGTGGAAGAAAACGTCCATGCCGGGTATCCCATGGACGCGGCCGCTGTGCTGCTGATCGAACTGGAAGGCCTGAAAGAAGCCGTGGAAGAGCAGGCTGAAGCTGTGGCTGCGGTGTGCACGCAAGCTAAAGCCCGCGAAGTACGCCGCGCGCGCGACGAAAAAGAACGCCAGCTTTTGTGGCTGGGACGCAAGACCGCCTTCGGCGCCGTGGGCCGCGTTGCTCCCGCCTATTACACGCAGGACGGCGTAATCCCACGCACCAAAGTTCCGGCCACGCTGGCCGAGATCGAGCGCATCAGCCAGCATTACGGCCTGATCATCGGCAACGTGTTTCATGCGGGCGATGGCAACCTGCATCCGCTGATCCTGTTCGATCCGCGCAATCCCAAGCAAGTGGAAGACGCCCACAAGGCGGCGCAGGAGATCCTGGCTTGCTGCCTGAATTTCGGCGGCTCCATCACGGGCGAACACGGCGTGGGCATTGAAAAGATGCACCTGATGCCGGCGATGTTCACGGAAGACGATCTGCAGGTGATGATCACGCTGCGCAACGCTTACAATCCTGAATCCATCCTGAACCCGCAGAAGATCATTCCTGACCTGCGCTATTGCCGTGAGATCACCGGCCCTCTGCCCAAACCGAAAGTCGAAGCCGCTCCCGGAGTGCGTCAATGAGTACCGTTGCGGAAACCGCATCTCTCGAACGCGAGTTGGCCGCCATCTCCGGCGAGCAGAACGTGAGCCACGCTGAAGCTGACACGCCGGCCATCAACGGCGTTGTGCCGGCTGTTTCCGTCTCTGTCTCCTCGGCGGAGCAAGCTGCCGCCGTGCTGGCGCTGGCCAACGATCGCGGGCTGGTGGTTGCGCCCGCAGGCGGATTTACGCAGCAAGATATCGGAGGCGTGCCGGAGCGCGTCGACATTCTGCTGCGCACCGAGCGTATCAGCGGGATCCAAACCTACGATCCCGGCGACCTCACCATCAGCATCAACGCAGGCACCACGTTCGCTGAAGTTCAGGCGGGGTTGGCGGAGCACAAGCAGTGGCTGCCTTACGACGCCGCGAACCTCGACCGGGCCACCGTAGGCGGATGCGTGGCCACCGGGGCCGCCGGTCCGCTCAAACACGCTTTCGGCGGGCTGCGCGATTTCTGCATCGGCGTGCAGTTCGTGACCGCCGAAGGCAAAGTGGCCAAGGGCGGCGGCATGGTGGTGAAGAACGTTGCCGGCTACGACCTGATGAAGCTGATGAATGGCAGCTTCGGCACGCTGGGCGTGATCACCCGCGCCAACTTCAAGGTCTTTCCCCAGCCGCGGCAGACGCGGACGTTCGTCTGCAACTTCAGCTCGCTGGCAGAGGCGGTTGAGTTTCGCCGGCGAGTTTCGCAGTCGCCGCTCCAGCCCATTTGCCTCGATATCATTTCGCCGGGCGCAGCGGAATATCTGTGCGATCCGCAGCCAGCGAAAGATCCTGACCACTACGCGCCAACGCAAGCGGCGTCCAAACCGGGAAGCACCTGGCAGATCGTGCTGCGCGCCGCCGGAAGCGACAACGTGCTGGCCCGCTACGGCCGTGAGCTCGGTCCGGCGGTTTCGCGCACGCTGGACAGCCACACAAAAGAGGAAGACCAGTTCTGGCGCTGGGTGCGGCACTTTGAATCCAGTGTGCTGGCGCGCCACCAGAACGCCATGGTGATGTACACGCACATGCCGATCCAGGGAGTTGCGCCCGCTCTCCACGCGATGGAGAAGGCCGCACCGGACTACAACTTTATTCCTGCTGTGGTGGGCCGCGCGGCCACCGGCAATCTGGTTCTGGCGTTCATGCCGCTCTCCGTGGATCCGCCTTCGGCCATGCAGTATGCCAATTGCGTTTCTGCCTTTCGCGGGATGCTGCCGCCGGGTGCGTCGGCGGAAGTGGCGCATTGTCCCAAAGAAGCCAAGCCACATTTCGACGTGTGGGGCACCACGCCCAGCGACATGGGCATCATGAAGGCCGTCAAGAAAGCCATCGATCCGAAAAACATTCTCAACCGGGGCAGATTCATTGTCTGAGCTGAACACCACCGCCGTAGTTGAACCGCCTGGAGCCAGTGAGGCGGCGCAGGATGTGCCCACCTGGGACTTGCTCTCCAAGTGCGTGCACTGCGGGCTGTGCCTGAACCACTGCCCCACATACAAGACCCTGGGCATGGAGATGGATTCCCCACGCGGGCGCATCTACCAGATCGTGGCCGTCAACGACGGCAAGCTGGAGATGGGCGAGGCCTTTGTCTCGCACATTGACCGCTGCCTGGGCTGCGTGGCCTGCGAGATCGCCTGCCCTTCCGGCGTGAAGTACGGGCGCATCGTGGAGCGGGCGCGCGCGCAGATCGAACAGAAATATCCGCGGCCGTGGTTGCAGCGCAAAGTGCGCGACATTTTCTATCGCAACATTATTCCCAACTACGGGACGCTGAAAAACGTCGCTGGACTGATGCGCTTGTACCAGCGGTCGGGATTGCAGTCGCTGGCGCGCGCCACCGGGATCACCCGGCTGATGGGCATGGCGGACGTGGAGAAGCTGGCGCCGCAGATCGACCAGGAATTTTTCTTCAGCGAGATCGGCAAGACTTTCCCTGCCGTGGGTGAGCGGCGGGGCAAGGTGGCTTTTATGGCCGGGTGCATCAACAACGTCGCCTTTTCGCACCTGAACCGCGCCACGGTGAACGTGCTCACGCAGAACGGGATTGAAGTCCACATCCCCGCGGGCCAGGGATGCTGCGGCGCGCTGCACGCGCACGCTGGTTATCGCGACGACTCGCGTAAGCTCGCGCGCAACAACATTAAGGTCTTCCTGAGCGGCGACTACGACGCCATCATCACCAACGCCGCCGGCTGCGGCTCACACATGAAAGAGTATGACGACCTGATGGAGCATGATCCCGCGTTCGCCGACCAGGCCAAGCAGTTCAAGGCCAAAGCCAAGGACGTGACTGAATACCTGGCGGGCGTGGGCCTGCGGCCGGCGAAGAAGAAGATCGGCAAGAAGGTGGCGTACCAGGACCCGTGCCATCTGGCCAACGCGCAGCGCATCAAAGACCAGCCACGGCAGTTGCTCAAGGCCATCGGCTGTGAACTGGTGGAGTTGCCGCACCAGGACCAATGCTGCGGCAGCGCCGGCGTTTACAACGTCCAGCAGAACGAACTCTCCATGCGCGTGCTTTCCGCCAAGATGGATGACGTGCAGTCAGTCACATCGGACATTGTGGCCACTGCCAACGTGGGCTGCATGATCCAACTCCGAGCCGGCATGACGCAACGCGGGCTGCAGACCCCGGTAAGGCATGTGATGGAGCT
>DASVFK010000335.1:0-10488 GCA_036380095.1 Candidatus Angelobacter sp.
ATAACCGGCTCAGCGACGAGGCCACCGGCACCTCCAGCTATCAGATCAACATCCCCAACGGCGGCCTCACGTACATCATCGGCAACGTCATCGAGCAAGGGCCCAACAATGACAACGCGATTTTTATTTCTTATCTGGAAGAGGGCGTGGTGCCGAGCAATCCCAGCATGCAGATGTTCGTGATCAACAACACGTTCGCTAACGATGCCGGCAGCGGCACCTTCATCTCCCCCGCCGCGCCGGCGGCGCCGGTGGTGATCAAGAACAACATTTTTTTCGGGCCAGGCACCATCACCAACCAGGGCACCGCCATCAAGGCAAACAATTTTTCCGGCAATGCCGGCTTCGTCAATGCGGCCGGGTTTGACTACCACCTGACGGCGGGCTCGCCGGCCATTGGCGCCGGCGTGGATCCGGGAGTAGACGGGACGTTCGCGTTGTCGCCGGTTTTCCAGTATGTGCACCCGGCATGCGCTGAAGGCCGCGTGACCAGCGGAGTAATCGACGTTGGCGCATACGAGTTTGGCGGCGGCACCGGCATCGCCCCGGCGAACGGTACTTGCAGCACGGCGACCGGGCCCTTGATGTCGATGTCCGGTTCAAACCTGACGTTTGCCACCCAGCAAGTGGGTACCGCCAGCGCGCCCCAGCACGTGACCCTGACCAACGGCGGCAACGCCTCGATGAACATCAGTGGCATCGCTGCCAGCGCGGACTTTGCCCAGACCAACAATTGCGGGGCTACGCTTGCCGTGGGCGCCAGTTGTACGGTGAACGTCACCTTCACCCCTGCTGCCGCAGGCTCTCGCTCCGGAAGCGTTACCATCACGGACAGCGCACCGGGCAGCCCGCATTCCATCCAACTTGCCGGCACCGGATCAACCACACCACCGCCAGCCGACTTTGTCCTTTCGCTGACTCCAGGTAGCTCGACCGTAACTGCGGGGCAGTCGGCTTCATTCACCGTCACCATTGCCGCCAGCGGAGGCTTCAGCCAGGCGGTTGCGCTTTCCTGTTCCGGCGCGCCTGCGGGAGCAACCTGCAGCGTCGCCCCAGGCTCTGCCAATCCCAATGGAACCAGCGTCACAGCCAAGGTCACGCTCACTTCCACGGCGCGCGCCGGGCTGTTCGCGCCTCCGGTGAAAAACGGGCCATTGCAGCCGCAGATGATTTGGGCTGGCGCGCTGTTCGCCGGCCTGGCACTGTTCCTGGTTTCATTTCCGGGGAGACGCCGCTTGCGGGTTGCGTTGGCCTTGCCTGCGCTGGCGGTTGTGCTCGCGGCAATCGGCTGCGCCAACGGATCAACCAAGGCGACCAACGGCAACACCGCGGGCACGCCGGCCGGGACTTACACGCTCACGGTCACCGGCACTTCTGGAACCCAGAGCCACAGCGCGACGGTGACGGTGGTGGTGAACTGAGACTTGTCCCTGGTTCGGGATCAATAGGTGATCTTGAACTTCACTTCCTTGACCAGCGGCCCTAGCAGATCCTTGAAGCCGCTAACGTAGCTGGGCGCGAAGGCCGCGAGTTGGGTGCGCCATGTTGCATCGGGCACGTTGATGGTAAGAACACCGTCGGCAAAGTTCATCGCCTGCGTTCTTGCGGCCACGTCTCTTCCACAGACCAGCGGCCACGCCATCAACACGGCTTCTTCCGCTGGGCGGGCGCGCAACAGCTCACTCATGATGTTGCGCAAGCCGGTGCGGACAGGTTCCATCTGAAGGCCTTTCGAGGAGGAGATTGTAGCACCCAGAGCAAGTAAGGAAGGACCGTACTGCTTTAAATGCAATGACTTAGCCGCCCTATTTGTGTTTCCCGTTTAATGCTGAGATGGACCACTGAGGCCCGATTTCACCCCGTTCAGAGAATCCTCCTTAATACTGTGCGGTTGAGGCCACTAATATTAGCGTTCTAGGTCGTAGTGTTTCCGCCAGAGAGCTCTTTTTTGACGAGGAGAGGCAGCCAACCATGCACAAGCCGGTAAAGTATGCCGAAAAAGTTCTAACCTACGCAGCGAAAGGCGCCTGGGCTGTATTTGATCGCGTGAACCGAATCAAGCCCGCGCCGGCCTTCACCCCCAAATGGTCAGACAAGCCGATGTTGAAATCGTGGGAGAAGACCAAACCGCCGCTGGGCTGGCCGCGCTCCACCGATTCGCTGTGTCCCAAGTGCGTACCCGAGATCCGGCAGAAGATCGTCGACGGCAAATTGCCGCATGAGATCCTGCTCAACGAAAAAGTGGGCGAGATCAAGGCAACGATCATCGAGCGCGACGGAAAAATCCTGATGGTGAAGGACTGCCCCGTCCACGGCCACTTTGAAGACGTGATGGCGGTCGACACCCAGTTTTTCAAACATCTGGAAGAAGTTTTCCCCGGACGCGACATTCGCGCGCACAATGACGAACATCTGCACCACCACGGCACCAGCACGGTGAAGCACGGACGCGGCTCGGTCCTCACCATTGACTTGACCAACCGCTGCAACATGATGTGCGATCCCTGCTTTATGGACGCGAACCAGGTGGGCTTTGTGCATGAGCTGACCTGGGACGAGATCAAGCAGATGCTGGACAACGCCATCTCCATCAAGCCGCGGCGGCAGATGTCGGTGCAGTTCTCGGGGGGCGAGCCAACGCTCTCGCCTTATTTCCTGGACGCGGTGCGTTACTCGCGCAAGGTGGGATACAACTCGGTGCAGGCGGCGACCAACGGCATCGAGTTTGCCAAGTCGCCCGAATTCGCGCGGCAGGCGGCGGAAGCCGGCCTGCGTTACGCGTACCTTCAATTTGACGGAATCGGCAATGCGGCCAACTCGCATCGCCAGGTAGGCAACCTGTTCGACGTGAAGCTGCGCGCCATCCACAACCTGCATGAAGCGGGCGTGGAGATCGTTCCCGTCACCACCATCGTGAATGGCATCAACAACGAGCAGGTGGGCCGCATCATTCAATTCGCGCTGGACAATCCCAAGACCATCAGCTTCTTGAGCTTCCAGCCGGTTTCCTTCACCGGCCGTGACGAAGAAATCACTGACGAACGCCGCCAGGCGCAGCGCTACACGCTCAGCCATCTGGCGCACGACGTAAAGAACCAGACCGGTTTGGGCGAGCCCGCACGCGACTGGTTCCCAATTTCGTTCATGTCCACATTCTCTGACTGGGCCGACCTGATCCATGGTCCCAGCGCGGAGTGGGGACAACTGAGCTGCGGCTGCCATCCTAACTGCGGCGTGGGCATGGCGGTGATGATCGACAAGGAAACAAAAGAAGCCGTGCCGGTCACGGCGTTCCTCAACGGCGACCATATTGCCAAAGATGTGGCCAGGATCACTGACGCGGGCCGCGGGCGATTCCTCTCTGTGCTGGGAATGGCGCTGGCGCTGGCCAAGAACTATGACCCCTTCAAGGCCCCGAAGCACTTCAAGCTGATGGACCTTCTGAAGAAATTTGACAAGACGTTTGGCGCCACCAAGAAGGCGGACAAGAAATACGGCGACGTGAGCGGCGAGCGCACCATTGACGACATCAAGAGGCGCCGCCAGGACCGCTGGAATTTCCTCTTCATCGCCGGCATGTGGTTCCAGGACCTGTACAACTACGACTTCCGCCGCACCGAGCAGTGCATCATTCCTTACGCCACGCAGGAAGGCGAGATCAGCTTCTGCGCGTACAACACGGGCGTGGGCTGGCGCAATATCATCGAGAAGATGCACATGACGGCCTCGCTGACCAAGTGGTACGAAGAGCATGGACGTCACGAAATCTTCGCCGGCGGCAAGGCGGTGGGCCTGGCGGAAGGCGAGCACAAACTTCGGCTCAATGAAGAGCACGTGCACGCCGAACGCAACCACACGCTGGACGATCTGGGCATTGCCAAGACAGCGCGCGAAGAGAAGCTGCGCGCCCGCGACGAGAAGCTCAAGAAATCGGCTGACGACGCGCGCATGGAGAAGCTCTATCGCCAGCACATCCTGAAAGAGCAGCAACCGGAAGGCGGTTTTGTGCCGCTGACCTCCATCGCGCCCACGAACGGAAACGGAAAAGCCAAGGCGGAAGAGAAGGAAGAGGTCTTCGGCGATTAACTTCTGATTTGACCGCAAAGGACGCGAAGGGCGCAAAGGAACATGGATCATGAATTCCTTTGTGCCCTTGATCTTTCTAGAAAGCATTCTGGAGGAGTCGTGACGAGACTTTGTTGGCCAAAAGGACCAGGTGCTGGCTTCGCTTTGGGTCCTTGGCGTCCCTTGCGTTGCTTCAGTTCCTTCATGTTGATTCTGATGGTTGGCTGCAGCGCGGGCGTGCCCAAACACCCCACCTGGAAAAACGCCACCGGAGCCGAACAGTACGAGCGGCTGATGTGGAAGGCCATTCACGAGAAAAACTGGAACCAGGTGGAGGAGCATCTGGCTTCCATGTTTGTCGGAGTCAATGCCGAGGGGCGGGTTTTTGACCGGCTATCGTGGGTTGAGTACTGGAAGGCCCACCCGGTTTCGGAGTATTCACTGGGTGAAGTCACAGTCCAGCCGGCGGGCACTCACATGGTGGTTACTTACGTACTAAGTCTCTCGGGCATTTCCGGAGCACCGCAGGCTGGACAGTCGCTACGCGTGATTTCCGTATGGCAGGAGGTCAAGAACGGATGGTTACTAACCGCCACCTCAGCCACGCCTGTCCGGTCATAAGCCTTCCCAGTACCGCGATGGTACTTCAGTCACCTGCCGGAGTTTAGAAGAAACTAATAGAATCTGCTGCACCTTCCCCAGACAACGTTTTGTTTCATGAAGTTCAGGGTCCTAGAAAGCGCGCTGCATGAACCGAGTCTCCAAACTCCCATTTTGCGCGTGTTTCTAAAGCCCACAAAAGATTCGACCTTCAACCTCTGGAGCCGGCACATGAAAAGGCGCGCACAAGGTTTTTCCCTGGTGGAAACGATGATCGTGGTAGCGATTATTGTGATTCTCACGGTGATCGCTGTTCCATCCATCCACCGCTTGAACTCGAATTACAAGATTGATGCCTCGGGCCACTCGGTTGCATCGCTGCTGGCCCAGGCGCGCCTGCAGGCAGTGCATAACAACGCGCCCGCTTACACCCAATTCAGCGCCGCGGACCTGACCCTGGCGTTCGTGAACAATGACCCAACGCAAGGCATCGCGGCAGGAAACTCCGACGTAGCACTGAACGGGGGCGTTCAGTTCCAGACCGCAGGCATGCCCGACCATCAACAGCTTGACAACTACCTGGGTAAGAACGGCGGAGGCGGCCCCACCGTGAAGATTGGCTCACCGGTCGGCTTCAACGCGAGAGGCTTGCCCTGCGTACAGAACGGGCCATCGCCGGCAGTCTGCCTGCAGGACGATGGGACTGGCGCCGTCCCGGTTTTTGAATGGTTCATGGCCGATTCCGATGGCAACTGGGCAGCGGTGACAGTCACGGCAGCGGGAAGGATCAAGGCGTGGCGCTATACCGGCCAGGGAACCTGGCAGTAGGGGTGCATGATGCAAAAGATGAAAGCAAAGGCCGGCGGATTCACACTCATTGAAATGGCCGTGGCGATGGGGATCCTGATGACCGCGGTGCTCGGGGGCTTGCTCATGATCCTGATGGGAGTGACGCGGAACAACACCAACCGCGTGGACACAACCGCCACCAACGTGGCCCAGGCTGTGATTGAACAGATCTCCGGAGCGCCCACGAACGCGAATCCTGTGCTGACGATGACCGACTGCCTGCAGACCACCCCGGCCACCAGTACGCTTAAAGTCAACACCGCTCCTGGAGGCGCGACTCTTCAGGGCAACGGAGATATCGACTTCAACGCGAACGATCCAGTCACACTCAACGGCCAGCAGTACCAGATGAATTTCACCGTGTGCGCGGACAACACGCCCCAATCGACGCAAACGGTTTATGACGTGCGCTGGAACATCCAGGCCGTGGGCGCCGGAGGTTGGGGCAAGCTGGTGACGGTCTCCGCCCGCCAGCCGTTCGTGGCTACGCAGAAGGGCATCGGCTTTATCCGTCCGGTAACACTCCGGACCATCGTTTCGATGTGAGGCTGCCATGAAATCGTGGGACAACAAACCGCAAACCGGCTTTTCGCTGATCGAGTTGATGGTGGTGGTGCTGTTGCTCTCGATCGTGGTGGGCGCCATCTTCACCCAGATCAACCGGGCACAGGTGCGTTACCGTGTGGAAGACCAGCGGCTCGACCTGACGCAGCAGGACCGGGACTTTGTTGATCAGTTCACGCGCGACCTGCATCAGGCCGGCTATCCTTCGCCCACGCAGTTCGGCGGGAGACTCGATCTGAGCTCCAAACTTACCGCTGTCGGCATCTGGTCCATTTCGCCGACGGACTTGAAGTTGGAAGCGGACGTGGACGGCACCGGAGTGGTGCGTGAGATCGTCTACCACTACGATGATGGCACTGATCCAAAGGGCGGCGGCAGCGCCTGCCCCTGTCTGCGGCGCAGCTCCAGCCCCAAGGTTGACGGCTTACCGTGGAACCAAGCGGACCCGGTCTATTACACGCAAGTCCAGAACATCATCGCTGCTGCCGGCCAGCCGATCTTCCAGGCCTATGCCGCTGACGGCAGCGTTCTGCCCATCAGCGCAGGGAAAACGCTGGGCAGCACTGCGGTCACCGATCCGACCTATCAGTTTCTGTTGAACATCAAGAACGTTCGCATCACCTTTAGCACGCAGGCCCAAGGTCAGGATATTGACGCTCACAGGTCCATCCAGGTCACCATGACCGGCATGGCGCGGCTTCCGAACAACTGAAGGAGTCTATTGTGGAGAAAGCAAACCCAATCCGGAAGAAACAGGAAAAGGGCATAGCCATGCTGGTTGCGCTGCTGGCAATTCTTTTGCTGGCGGCCATAGGCGCGGGATTCATGTTCATGGCGGACACGGAAAACAGCATCAACAACAATTACCGTGATTCGCAAAAGGCTTATTTCGCGGCCCGCGCGGGCGCGGAGAATGTCCGTGTGCTGTTGGCTCCTTCAGGTACCTTGAATGCGGCCGCGACAAACCTGACCATGCCTCTCGCGGGTGCAGGCACGGGTGTGATGTACGTGAAGAACCCGGCTGCCGGCGAAGCCATTGATCCGACGACCTTAACGGGCGTGACACTCGCTGATAACCCTTACCTCGATACTGAACTCTGCCAGGAGCAGTACGGCCTTCTGAACCTGGGGACTCCGGGTGGCGGCCCGTGCTCTGGGTCACAATTGATGGGCAGCCCGCTGTACTACACTTCGCCCACGCTGAGCGCCACGGATATCCCCGGGCTCAACACCGCGAATGCCTTGGCCTTTAAGTGGGTGAGAATCACGAACAAGCAGAACTTGATGGGAGCTTTGAACCAGACGGTGGACGGTACCGCGCAGAACGGACTCCAGGTCTGTTGGGACGGAACCACGGAGCGGACGATCCCGGTGGGACAAACCTGTGCGGCGACTCCTTCTCCCACATCGAAAACCATGAGGCCGGTGTGGCTGCTGACCTCGCTGGCCGTCACCCCCAGAATTGGTCAGAATCCTGGTTCGCGGCGCATGGTGCAGATGGAAGTGGCACTGAACCCGCCGCTGGTCACACCTGCGCCCATATCAACCCAGGCGCCGGTCAACCTGCAGGGCAGTTTCGTCCTCGATGCCTATGACAGTTGCACTTGCACCTGCTCCAGCACGGACAAGAAAGGCAATGTGGTCTACAGCACGTGCCCCAGCAAGCCGGGATGCGATGGCTCAGCGCACGCGGTTTATACGGCAGGCACGGTTTCGGTGACAGGAGGCGCGGGCCAGACGCAGACAAGCTATGGCAGTGATCCCACGGGGAGCGCTTCCCAGCAGAGAGTAGATCCATGGCCGTACAACATTGACGATCTCATCCGCCAATACAAGGCGGGCGCACAGAGCCCGAGCTGGGCCTCAAGTTGCTCAGGCACGGCAAACTACTTTGCCACGCCGCCGTCTTATCTGAATTGCGGTACGCAGACGAGCCAGACTTTCGGGGCGTATCCGAGCGGGTTGCCTGTGGAACCGACGACGGTCAATTCCGTAACGGAGCTTATTCCGGGCAGCGTGAAGCTTACCTCCGCCGCCAATGGCGCAGGAATCTTGATCATTGATGGCGACCTGGAGGTCAACGGCGGCCTGAACTGGTACGGTCTGATCCTGGTGCGCGGCAAAGTATCGTTCACGGGCGGCGCCGGCCAGAGCGTGAACCTGTACGGCTCCATTTTGGCCGGACAAGACGTGAACGCGACCGACCAGGCGTCGACGGACAATTTCGGCGGCAGCATCAACTTCCACTACGACGTGTGTGCGCTCAACAACCTCAACGGAACGCGTCCGCCACGCCTGCTGGCCACACACGAACTGATGTTCTGAGGGACGGAATGACCAGAGCGTTCTTTATCGCTACGTTTCTGCTGGGCACAGCCGCGCTGTGCCTCGCGCAGACCGCGCCGCAGTCGCTGGGTGAAGTTGCGCGGCAGAACAGGAAAGGTAAGAAGGCGGCCGTTGTCCTGAACGATGACAACATGCGGCGAACTGCCCCAGTCGCGGAGCCAGAAATGTCCGCGCCGGCCAAGAGCACGGTAGCCGGCGCTGAAGCGAAGAAAACAGGCAGCAATCAGGGCGCAGCACCTCAACAGGGCGCAGGGCAAGTGGCCGACCTCGAAAAGAAGGTGGCCTCCTACAAAGAGCAGCAAGAAGGGTGGAAGCGCTCCGCGCAACGCTACCAGGAGCTGCTTACCAACGAGACGAGTGATTTTCGCCGCCAGATGTATCAAGATGCCTTGAACAACGACCAAAAGAACGCCGCAACGTTTAAGCAAAAGGCTGAACAAGCTGAAGCGGAGCTGGCCAGGGCGCGTGAGGCGTCTAACCATGCCGCAAAAGAGCCAGGTTCCGCGGACGCCAAGCCTCCTGGCAATAGCGGGCACTAGTTCTCTCCTCACCGGACATTTTTCTTTTATCGGCTGCGGCGTGACCGTCGCGGCGGCTCTTGTTTTACAATCGCGCATCATGAAGCGCGGGGCATGGTCCATTCAAGCCAGGTCTGTTGAATTCGGCAAACTCCTCATGCATTGGTATGACCGCGAACAGCGCAAACTGCCGTGGCGTGGCGAAAGAGACCCTTACCGCATCCTGGTATCTGAGGTCATGCTGCAGCAGACGCGGGTGGCGTTGGTGGAAGAGCGGTACGGGAGATTCATCCGGCAGTTCCCCACTGCGGCCAGGCTGGCGCGGGCACGCGAGCAGACGGTGCTGGCGGCGTGGAGCGGCTTGGGATATTACCGACGCGCGCGGGCGCTACACGCCACGGCAAAAGAGATCGCGGAGAACGGCGGTTTTCCACGCACGGCTGAGGCGCTGCGGGAGCTGCCTGGCGTGGGCCGCTATACTGCGGCGGCGGTGGCCAGCATCGCTTTTGGCGAACCGGTCCCAGTCGTGGACGGCAACGTGAAGCGCGTGCTCAGCCGAGTCCTGGGCCGAAAGTTGTCTGAGCAGGAGTATTGGACAGCAGCCGGCGAACTGCTGGACCACCGGCGTCCGGGCGATTTCAATCAGGCCATGATGGAGCTGGGCGCTCGAGTCTGTCTGCCGGGGAAACCGTTGTGCAAGAACTGTCCGGTGGCGCGGCTGTGCGCGATGCGCGGCGCGAGACCGGGAAAAAATAAAGCGCACCGGCGCAAAGCGGTGTTGTACTACGTTTTGGCACGGAAGAATGGGAGCGTTCTGCTGCGGCAGCGTCCCCGCGAGAGCAGTTTGATGCCGGCGATGTGGGAGCTGCCGGAACTTGATCGACCGGCGAGGAAGCTTCCGGCATTCGAGTTGCGCCATTCCATTACAACGACTGACTACTCGGTGCTGGTTTTTGCCGGCTGCCGGACGCGGCCGGAGGGCCGTTGGGTATCACTGCGCAAAGTGAAACGCATGGCGCTGACCGGGCTGGCCGGCAAGATACTGCGGCAAGCAGGAACACTGCAATCTGAATGATTGCCTCGCAAGGACATCTACACAATGCACTTGAAAATTATCGGGACCGGGCTTCTCGCAACCGGGGCTCTTGTATTGCTTTTGTTGATGGCGGGCACGCCTGGTGTTGCGCGGGCGGGCCAGAGCAGCACTATCGAGGAAACACGTTTACACGACTGCACGGCCCCGCCGGCTTCGCTGCCCGCGGGCGCCACACGCGTCTACATCGCACTCCGCAACGGCCATGATGGCAGCGGCCATTCAGCCGCTGACGCGCGCGACGGCAGCACAGCAGCCGGCTTTGACAAGATATTGCGTTGCTATTCGGAAGGATGCACGGACGCTACCGACCCCAAGAAGTCCGTCGCCCGGACGGAAAACCTCATCGTCTGTCTTGGCCCAGGGAAATTTGAGACCAAAGGGCCGTATGACTATTTGATCAATGCGCCGCATCGACAGGCGGAAGGATTCACAATCGGCAAAGGATGGAGA